>JBECKW010000179.1:0-19180 GCA_040235505.1 Desulfobacterales bacterium | reverse complement strand
GTAGGCTTTCGTGCTGTGGGAAAGAATCAGCAGCTTGTGCCGGGTATGGAATGCCACCAGTTCCCCGAACCGGAGGGGCGCCCGGTGGCAGTCCCGCCAGCGCTTCACGGTGAAAACCCGCTCGATGAAATTCTCCCGGATGGCAGGATCGTGAAGCCTTTCGTCCTCTTCGGCCGGCATCAGGGGAAAATGGTCCAGAACCGCCCTTGCAAACAATCCGGTCCCTTTGAAAACCGGCCGGTTTTCTGAATCGAACACCTTCACCCGCATCATACCGCAACTGGGGGAGCTCTTCTTGAGAATAAACCCGCAGAGCGCTTCCGTTTCAAGGGCACGAACACGCCCGCGGGCCCAGGCAATCATCCGGTCCGTATGCTCGACCCGGGTTTTTGTACTCATCAGCCGGGGCGCATCGGGACTTCCCTCCAGCCGGATGGTCTCCCGGGGGATACCGAACCCCGCTTCCACCTCGGGGCATACGGGCACAAATTCCATATGGGCACCCAGAACATCGACAATGTATGGATCCCGGGCATGTTCCCCGTCCCAGCGCGTTTTGTTCCCGAGCAGGCAGGAACTGATGCCGATTCTGATTTTTTCGGACATGACAGGCCTAAAAAACAAAAAGATATTAGACAGGATTTACAGAATGAACAGGATTATTAATTACAGCCAAAAACGACCCCTGAAACTCGCAACGCCGGTTTCAGTTTGAAAGCGGCGTTGCGCTATGTTATATAGAAACCGGTGGGCGGTGAGCACGAGTCCAAGTACCAGGTGTATCTGATTCGTCCTGGGGCGTCAGGACATGCTCTTTTAAGAGCCTCTCAATCCTGTAGTCAGGAGCGCCGTCAGAAATGTGCCGCCGCCCACCACTTCTCAACTAAGCAGCACCGCCATCTTAAGCGTTATATGCTCCCCGTCGTCCCAGGGCCATATCTTGGCAATGACCGTTTCATTGCCGAAATTCTTTTCAAACAGCGTCTGATTGAATCGAATCCCCCCGGTTTTGCTGGTAAGCTCCAGATCCGCCCGGGTAGGTTCCGTCCCTGGCGGTTTTCGCGGATCCCCGAGCGATGATGACAGGATGTGTTGCCAGGCCTCCAGATCCCTGTTGAAAAAAACGAGTTCGCAATACTCGGCGCTCAGACTGCGACGTTCATAAATGGCAAGATCCCTGGCCTGCGAAAGAATTTCATCGAATGTCATAGGCATGTTCTCCAAAATCCGGCCAAGCCGGGGGGGGTAGCTGATAGCTCATAGCTGATAGCTCATAGTTGACAGCTCATAGCTGATAGTTCATATATGCAAGTGCTTCGCGTCTTGGCGTGAGACATATCCAAATCTTAATTTAATCCATTGCCATTCTCCGCGACTCTGCGGCTCCGCGGGGGATCATGTTTTTTTGTCGTTTCTATCAGCTATCAGCTATCAGCTATTACTCCTCGCCATCACCGGCGCCATCCGGTATGAGCCTGGCATGAAACCGTCGACTTTTTATCACAAACTGGGGAAGAAGTCATGGTAAAACCAGAGACCCCATCCGAAACGTACGGACCGACCGACACCAACTGGTACATTCTCACCGGCGCCCCCTGCTCCGGAAAGACCTCCGTGATCAACGAACTGGCCCGGCGGGGATTCGGGGTTGTCCATGAGGTCGCCCGGGCCCACATCGAAATGCAGTTGGCGGCAGGCTGTTCACTGGATCAGATCCGGCATGACGAGGCTGCCTTTGAGCAGCTCATCCTCGATAAAAAGGCGGCGATCGAGAAAAATCTTCCCCCCGGCGGTATGATTTTTTTTGACCGGGCCGTACCGGACAGTATCGCCTATTTCCGGCTCGCCGGTCTCGATCCATCGGCGCCCATCGCTCTCAGCAGGCGGTTTCGGTACCGGAAAATCTTTCTCCTGGAGCGGCTCCCCGCTCGAAAAGATGCGGTCCGAAAGGAGGATGACCGGACGGCCCGGACCATTGAAACGCTTCTCGTTGAATGCTACGGGGAACTCGGGTACCCACTTGTCAGAATTCCCGTATCCACCGTTCCCGGACGTGCCGATCAAATATTAGAGCATCTTGAATAATGCGTCCTTTTCAGCCTGGGTCAAATGACGCCAACTCCCCCGGGGAAGTGCCCCCAGGCGGATGCCTGCCATGCGGATGCGCTTGAGTCGAACCGCTTCATGGCTTAAATGCCCGAGCATTCTTCTAATCTGCCGGTTTCGGCCCTCCTGAAGCACGATCCGGAATTTACGGGCGGAAAGCCGCCGCACCCGGGCGGGCCTGGTCATCCGGCCCGACAGGGAGATTCCGGAGGCCATTTCGCGAAGGTCCTGGTCGCTCAGGGACCGCGAGACGGTCACCTCATATTCTTTTTCATGGTCGAAGGACGGATGGGAAAGGCGCAGATGGAGACGTCCGTCGTTGGTCAGGAGCAGCAGCCCCTCGGAATCCCTGTCCAGGCGCCCCACCGGATAGACCCGCTCACGGATATCGACGAGATCCAGCACGATTTTCTCGTTCCGGTGCCGGCAACTCGAGATGTAGCCCGGGGGTTTGTTGAGCAGAATATAAACCATCCCCTCCGATTCGCCCACCGGCTTTCCGTCCACGGTCACCCGGTCGGTTCCCGGCGTCACCCGGGTGCCGAGTTCGGTGACCACCCCGCCGTTAACGGCCACCCGGCCGTCCAGGATCAACCGTTCACCTTCCCGCCGGGAGCAGACGCCGGCCTGGGCGAGGTACTTCTGGAGGCGTATCAGTTCCCTTTTTTCCACCCTATTGCCTTCCGCATATCAATGAGAGTGAGTGAAACGACTCCTGAACTTTAGGCACTTTAGCGCACTTTAGGCACTCTAGGCACTTCGATGTTATGACCTGTAATCCGCATTGATCCGGACGTATTCCACCGAAAAATCGCAGGTGAGCATAACGGCGCTGCCGCTTCCCATCTTAAGATCGATGGTCAGTGTGATCTCGGGCTTCTGCATGATCCGGGCGGCCTGTGCCTCAGCCTGGGCTCCGCATCCCATGCCGCCGTCCACCACCTTCACGTCGTCAAACGAGATCGAAATCTGATCCGGATCGATGTCGACACCGGCCCGGCCGAGGGCCCCCATAATCCGGCCCCAGTTGGCATCCCGGCCGAAAATGGCGGTTTTCACGAGGGGGGAATGGGCCACCGTGTCAGCGACTTTCAGGGCATCTTCGTCCGAAGGAGCCCCCGCCACCCTGAGCTCCACCAGGGTGTTCACCCCCTCCCCGTCCTTTACCATGGCCCGGGTAAGGGACAGGCAGACGTCGTTTAAAACCGCTTCAAATGTTTTTGCACTTTCCGGCCCCGAAATCGCGGCGCCGGAGATGCCGTTTGCCATGAGGAGCACCGTATCGTTGGTGCTGGTGTCTCCGTCGATGGTCGCCCGGTTGAAGGACAGGTTCGCGCTCTGGACAAGGGCCCGTTTCAGGTACTGCGGAGCAGCCTCGATATCGGTCATGATAAAGCAGAGCATGGTGGCCACATCCGGCCGGATCATGCCGGCTCCCTTGATCATGCCCGTAACGGTAAAGACTTTCCCGCCCAGCGTTCCTTTCCTCGAAACCACCTTGGGCACCGTATCCGTGGTCATGATGGCGGTGGCGCAGTCGAGCATCCCCTCCGGAGACAGGGACTCCAGCAGCGCGGGAATGGCGCCCCGCACCTTCTCCATGGGAAGGCACGCACCGATCACTCCCGTGGAGGCCACGAGCACCTGGCCTGCCGGTACCTGAAGCCCCCGGGAAATCATTTCCGTTGTTTCCAGGGCGTCCCGCATCCCCTGCTCACCATTGCAGCAGTTGGCATTGCCGCTGTTGGCAATCACCGCCCGGCAGACGCCCCCAACCACCCGCTGCCGATCCAGCAACACCGGAGCGGCCTGAACCCGGTTTCTCGTAAAAAGACCCGCAACCGACGCCGGCGCCTCCGATACGATAAGCCCCAAATCCTTGCCGCCATTTTTTTTAATGCCGGCCGCGACTCCGCCTGCCTTGAATCCCGGACATGAATAGTTCTCAGTCATGGTAACGTAGCTTTCTTCATTGAAAAATTGGTCATATAATATTTCGAGGGAAGAGGGATGACCGCTTCGCTAGGACGAGGGACGAAACAGAAAACGGCGGAACTCGTTCCGATTTTCTGCCGTTCACTCTGTGCCTTTGTGCCTTTGTGCCTCTGTGCCTTGCCTTTAACTCATTTCCCAAACGGACAAACCGGATACCGGCAGACCTTGCAATTCAGGCACAGCCCCCCGTGCCCCATGCGGGCAATATCCTCCCGGCCAAGGGTCTCTCCTGCCAGGACCCTGGGAAGCACCAGGTCCAGGATGGTGATGCTGTGGTACATGCCGCAGGCGGGAACCCCCAGGACCGGCACCCCGTTGACATACGAAAGCATGAACATGGCCCCGGGAAGTACCGGTGCGCCGTAGAGGGCGACTTCTCCCCCCACCTGCCGGATCCCCTGGCGGGTCACGTCATCCGGATCCACGGACATTCCCCCCGAGGTCAGAATCAGGTCGGCACCGTCTGAGAGAAAGCGCCTGATTTCCTTTTCAATGATATCCGGATCATCGGGCGCAAAAGCCACGCCGAAAACTTCGGAGCCGATTTCTTCAATCTTCTTTCGAAAAACCGCCTCGAATTTATCTTCCACAAGCTTGTTGTAGACTTCATTTCCAGTGATGAGCAGCCCCGTCCGGGCTTTGCGGAAGGGCAGTATCCGAAACAGGCCGCCGCATTTCCGCCCGATATCCGCCGCTTTTTCCACGGGATCGGCCGATACCACCAGCGGAATTGCCCTTGTGGCGGCCACCATCATCCCCTCCTCGACAATGGTGTTGGTATGCCGTGAGGCGCACATGATTTCCCCGAGGAGATTCACCTGCGTCAGCGCATCCACTTCGACTTTCAGAAGCCCGCGCACCTTTGCAACCAGTTCGATCTTTCCCTCTTTGGGCTCATCCGCCCACACCACCCCCTCACCGCAGAAGGCATTGGCCAGAATCGAGGCCGCTTCGTCCTCGTGCAGGTACCCCGGCTCGATATCCAGGACAAAAAGATGTTCCTTGCCAAGCCGCTTCAAGTGTTCGACATCTTCCGAACGAACGACATGCCCCTTCTTGAAAGCCCTGCCCTTGAATTCACCCTGGCGTACTTCCGTTATATCATGCGCCAGCACCATCCCCACGGCATCGGCGACATTTACCGTCTTATTCATCTAAAAACTCCCTGATCCACCTGAAAATACATGAAATTTTACTCAAATGATGAAATATGCCAAATACCGTCCGGGGTGTCAAGGGGAAAAGCCGGGACAAATTCTGAGGCGATAGGCAATGGGCGATAGGCCATAGGTAAAAAACAAAATGACAGGGGACAACGCTTTCGATCTTATAATCTCGGAAACATCTTTAACCAATCGCCTATTGCCCGTTTCCCATCGCCTATAGCCTCTTGCCTATAGCCTATCGCCTTTACACCATTTGACAACCACCAACCCCGTGGGTATATTCCCGTGAGAGAACCCGTGAGAGAACGGGTTCTCTCGGGAAAGACGAACCGGAGAGAGTGAAACGAGATAATGATGACCGATATCCAATCCGCCATCTGCCCTGAATGCGGCGGGAAGCTGCTTCTGCACAGGACCTGAAAAAATGTGAAATTGCGCTGCAGGTCCTGCGGCAAAGCGTTTCCCCTGGAGAAGTTCAAAGAACTCATCGAAGATCTATGGGAAGAGATACTGGCCAACACCCCCTGCGACCGACTCTGAAGAAAATGCCAAGAATCTTCAAGCTCACAATCGAATATGACGGCAGCGCCTATCTGGGCTGGCAGCGCCAGAAAGATCCCAATACCATCCAGGGAACCATTGAAAGGGCGCTTCACACCCTGACGGGCCGGCATGTCACCCTTTCCGGGTCCGGGCGAACCGATTCGGGGGTCCACGCCCTCGGACAGGCCGCAAGCTTTCGTTCCAACACCCATCTTTCGCCCGAAGACATCCACCGGGCGCTGAATGCTATTCTTCCGGATGATATCGTTATTCTATCCTGCCATGAAATGCCGGAAGGCTTTCATGCACGATTTGATGTAACTTCGAAATGCTACCGCTATTGTCTTCTCAACCGGTCCCTGCCATCGGCCGTCGGTCGGCAGTATACATGGCATATCAGGAAGCCCCTCGATGTTGATGCCATGCGTGAAGCACTCCGGCATATCATCGGCACACACAGTTTCAAAGCCTTCGAAGGGGCGGGCAGCCCCAGAAGCGATTCGGTCCGACAGGTGTACAGGGCGGAGATTATTTCCCGAAAGGGCGGCAGGCTTGATTTCGAAATCGAAGGAAGCGGTTTTCTGCGTCACATGGTCCGAAATATTGTCGGGACCCTTGTAGATATCGGCCTCGGTAAAATTACGGCGGACGATCTGGCGAAAATCCGGGATACACAGGACCGCGGCAAGGCCGGTATCACCGCCCCCGCCCACGGTCTTTTTCTGGTCCGAGTCAACTATTGAGGTTCTTCCCAGTGGGGCGGCCTGTTATCTTGCCCCATTGTTCATCTCCTTTGCCCGTCTATTAAAGCCACAGTGACGTTTTATTTGACCCACTCGACTTCATACTCCAGCGGTTGAATCATCCGTCGTTAGAAATCCTGGAAATCGTCATCATCCATGGGAATCACCTCGTGGGGGCGAACTTCCCTGGCTTTTGTTTTCTTCGGGCGCTTTTCTTCAACCTCGCTATCCGGTCCGGTTTCCGAAACGCTCTGGAGCGTTTCTTCATACGCCGCCTCGTCGAATTCGGAGTATTGATCTTCTTCTGCAGCTGCAGCTCTTCTTCTGTCTAATGACGCCCAGATCGTGGACTGCCTGCCACTGCCGACAATTTGAACGAGGGCTCTGACGTATTCCTTCATCTGTTCCGACTGGGCGCTCATTTCCTCGGAAGCCGATGCCGATTCCTCTGCACTGGCGGCATTCTGCTGAACCACATGATCGATACCGGCGATCGATTCGTTGACCTGCTCGATCCCCTTTGACAGTTCTCCGGCGGAGGCGCTGATTTCGGCCACAAGCGACCCTACTTTTAAGCTGCTTTGATTTACCGCAGCGAATGCCTCGGCGGTCATAACCACAAGTCCCGTACTCTCCTGGATCTGTTTGACAATCGATTCGATCAAATTCGAGGTATCCTTTGCCGCTTCCGCGGCCCGCATCGCAAGGCTGCGAACCTCATCCGCAACGACTGCGAACCCTGCGCCGGCTTCACCTGCCCGCGCCGCCTCCACCGCCGCGTTCAGCGCAAGCAGGTTGGTCTGGAAAGCGATTTCATCGATGGTTTTTATGATCCTGGAAGTTTCCTGGCTGGCCTGGGATATTTGATCGATGGAACCCGACAGGTTGGCCATGGATTCATTGGCTTTTTCCACGACTTGCTTCGCTTCCTGCATAAATTGATCGGCCTGCCCGGCATTTACCGCACTCTGCTTGGTCATGGAGGACATTTCCTCCATGGCGGAAGAGATTTCTTCGATGCTCGCAGCCTGCTCGGAGGCTCCGGCGGCAAGGGCCTGACTGGATGTGGCGACTTCAGAGGAGCCGCTCGCCACCTGATCGGTGGCATCCGTGAGCCCCTGGATCACGGGAGATATTCCGCGGCTGATGCTGATAATAATGAGGTAGGCCACCACCAGCGCCGCCAGAATGGATATCAACGTACCCAGGAGCAAAAATGTTTTTGCATCGGAGATCTGTCCCGTCATCCCGCTTCTTTGCGACGACTCAATGTCGTCGCAAGCGGACTCCGCAGATCGGATACCGGCCAGCATCCCCTCTTCGATCTTGTTCTGGTTTTCCATCAGCGATGCAACGTTGTTAAACGATTCCTGGTACGCCTGAATGTAGGTGATGGCCGCTCCAATTTTCTTGATATCGGCGGCGGAGGAAAACCTGACTTTCAACTCTGCCCCGAGCTTTAAAATGCGATCCATATAGGCTTCGACTGAATTCCGGGCTTCGGCGTTCTGGGAATTGATAAATTTCGCTTCGTCAGCCCGGGCCTCCAGAAACCATTTGGCGATCCGGTTGCAGTCCTCACTGTTGGTCAATTTTTCTTCCACCGGCTGGCTTGTCTCGGCCGGGGCTTGCGCCTTGGCTTGGGCCTTGGTTTGGGCTTGGGGCTGGGGCTGGACCTGGGTTAACTGGTTGGAAAGATCGGTCCGGATACTGTCGATGTTGGAAAGGGCTTCCTGCCCTCCGTCCTGCATCTGGGTCAGGATTTCGTTTTTCTGGGCCTCGAGATCCTGGTAATTTTTAAACGCCGCTTCATATTCTTCCATATGCTTCAGGAAAACATCCATTTTCCCACGATAAGTTCCCACAACCTCTTTTCGCACACGGGTGGCCTCTTCCCTGATGGTGTTGAGGTCTTTCTGGACACTGGCGGCATCCTCGGATTTTTTTGAAATGATATAGTCCTTTTCCTTGGCACTCATCTCTTGGAGGCTTCTGACAAGAGTATTCGCGGAGTTCGACGTTTCCACGATCCCCACAACGCTCGAGTAACTCCGATAACCCACAAAGGCCACGAAACAGGTCAAAAGAATCAACAGGGCTGCAAGACTAATGATTTTCGCATTCAGTTGCATATTTTTGAACATGACAGATCGCCTCCGAAATAATTCTGCGGGTCCAAAACCTTGGCATGTAGAAACGCCGCTTTGTGCCCACCCCACGAAGAACTGGGAAAAGCATAACTGCAGATTTCTTATCGGTTCAACCGATCTACTTCTTAATCCATTTTCGGGAGGCAGCCAAGACAGTCGTTCGCGCATTTTAAATAAAGTATAACATCGACGTCTACAACCACAAAGCGCTTATAAATAACCAATTAATATTAATTGTTATTTTGTTAGAAGCAACGGGGGCGCACCCGTGATAAATATCGATGGATGTGCGTATTTCGTGGATGGCGGTCCCCTAAAAAAATAGCCGGCCTGGGGGGAAACCGATGAAGCCTTATCGTTGGTTTTCCTCCAAGCCGTCTATTTTTTTCAGAACCACATGTGGTGCGGTGTGCATCAGGCCTGTTTCAGTTCCAGGTCACCGATGCCTTTCAGGATGGTATCAAAAAGCTCGGTGATATCCGTCTCCTCCAGACAGGAAAATGCAATCCGCAGATTCCATTTGCCCAGAGAAATAAGCCCGACACCGTATGTATTGAGAAGATGGACCCGCAACGCTTCGGCATCCACCGTTTTAAGCCGGATACACATGAAGTAGCCGGAATTGAAGGGATATGCTTCAAAGGCATCCGCGTACTTCGGGTCCCGAAGCACCTCTTTCAACCGGGAGGCCCTGGCTTTGAGGATTTCGAATTTCTCCTGATGCTCCTGTTCGTTTTTCGGGTCCTTCAGGGAGCGAAGCACAAGGGTCTGGCTCAGATGGGAGGCGTTTGAAATGGAGCCGCGGACCGCACCCGCCGTTTTTTTCTCCAGGGCTTCATACACGGCTGCGCTGTCGCCCTCAACCGGAATACCGTAGGTAATGAACCCCACCCGAAGCCCCCACACGAAGTTCTCTTTGGTGGCGCCGTCCAGCTTGATGGCCAGAAGCCGCGGATCCTGCCCGCACAGCTTGGAGAATAGCGATTCTTTGAAGGTCTCCTCCTCATAAAAAAGTCCGAAATAGGCATCATCGACCACCGCCACCACGTTGGTGCCGGCCTGGGCGGTTTCGGTAAGAATGCGCGCCACCTGATGGGCCTCCGCCTTGGTCAGCGTATAACCGCTCGGGTTCTGGGGAAAGTTCAAAAGGGCGATCACCTTCCCCTGGGCCGCCGCGGCGGCCGAAACCGCACCGGAAAACGCCTTCAGGTTGAACCCTCCTTTTTCGTCGAACAGCTGGTAATGCCGGATCTCCGCGCCCTTGCGCACACTGAGGATCATGGCGTAATTGCCCCACATCATATCCGGCAGCAGGACAATGTCCCCGGCATCGACCCAGAGGTCGGCAAACACACTGATGCCGTGGGTGATGCCGCAGGTGACCACCGGCAGACTGATGGCCGCATCGGCCATGGACGGATTTTTCGTGCGCATGGCATCCCGCCACGCCTTCCTCAGGGCCGGGATCCCGTAAGACGGTGCATAGGTTAAAGCCGCTTCGGGCTCGATCTCCTGCAATGACCCCATCACGGAATGCAAATGCATTGTCCGGCCGCCTTCGGTGGCGATACCGATGGTGGCATTGATCCGGTGGGCCTTTTCCTTGGCCTCCGCGCTCTGGCTGAGAATGCCTTTTGGCCAATAGAGATTTTTCCCAATATTGGACATCATTTCAAAAAGAAACGGATTCTCTTTTCGAATGATTTGATTCAGTTCCTGTGCAATGGGATTCATGGCGTAACGCTCCTTCTATCTCGAACCATATGGATTTTCTATGGAATTTACCGCAACTGTTTCACATTTACTGCCGAAGGTTTTTTTTTTCAAGAAAAAAGGGGCCGGTTTCAAAACGTTTCCCCGCCACACTACGGCGGGACCGACCAACGCAGAGATTGGCCGAGATAAGCGTAGACTTCGAATGGAGCGTTTTGAAATTGGCTAAAAGGCGCAAAAAAAACCCCGCCCTGCAACAGAGCGGGGTCTTGAATTTTGCAAAAGCTTTATTTTTTCTTGTTCGCGCGTTTGGAAGCCTTGAGCGGATTGATTTTCTGCGATTTCGCCTCCATCAGTGTCGTCACATGGGTCGCCATGTTGCAGTTGCCGTTTTTCCACTTGATCGATGGATCAGGACAGGACGCACAGAACCATCCGGACGTGAATTCCTGCTTCCGACCACAGCCGTCACACGCCTCCACCACCTCAAAGCATGCGCCACCATTGTAACCGCACCCATTGGCGGTCATGAACGGGCAGTCGTATCCGTTTCGCAGGGTTGTACAAATCATTGGTATCACCTCCCCAAAAAAATTGACCAAAAAAACCGGGTCAAAAGCCCCCGGCTGAACTACGTCAGGAAAAATCCTGGCTTATATAAAGGAAAATGCGAGGCCTGTCAAACAAAAAAAATCTCTTGAAAGGCCCGGGGCAGTGTGATAGGCAATTTTCTTTGGATTTGCAGCAGTTGCGTTTATGCCCCAACCACAGAGGATCTAACGGAAATGACACCAAAAAAAGAGCTTAAGTTGGCCTACGCACTTGCAGGGATCTTGCTTGCTGTGGGAATTCTCAGCTACATCCTCAGTAGTGCAATCTCTTCCGCCAAACCATCGGAAAAGCCCCTTCGGATTATGTTCCAAACCGTGACGGGGAACGTTCTTTTCAACCACAAAGCCCATTACTCCCCCGAAGGTTATGGTATCTCCTGCCAGGACTGCCATCACCACCCCGGCGGAGACGATACCGACTATCGAGCCTGCAGTGACTGCCACCAGGGGACCAAGGGAGACCAGGCGCCGCCCAAAGCCTGCCTCGACTGCCACGATGCCGATGAAATCGAAGGTGTAGAAATGAGCACAAGCAGCGATGCCGCCCATTCGCAGTGCATCGGCTGCCACAAGGATTTTGGAGCAGGCCCTGTCGACTGCAACGGATGCCACGTACAGTAACCCGGAACCGGCTGCCATGCGCTGGTGCTGCTTAACCGCCATGACCCTCAGCAGAATAGGTTGAATCATGAAAGGGAAATCATTTTTTGGATTGATCAAGCCGCGAGTTGTTTATCCGCCCGCATCCAACGCCCAATCGAATCTCAAACAGATGGCGCCGCCCGGCCGTGCCACCTTCCTGATCAGGGGGGGGCCTCTGAAACAGGAGCAATCTCCGTTTCATAAGGACGCCGCGGTGAAAACCGGTCAGAAGCTGGCATTCGACCCGGAAGCGTCCGGGTACGCCGTTTCCAGCATCAGCGGCACTATTTCGGACATCAGCCCGTTTATCGGCGATGGCGGCGTGAATTTCACTTCCATCACCGTTGACGCCTCGAAAGAAACCGTCCGGGACGATGCATGGGAAGCCGCCGCCGAAACGCCCGCCCTTGAAACGGCGGCCGCGTTTCTCGACGCCCTCCCCGGCGCTCCGGACTTGTCAAAATTTCTGAAACCCGACCACGGTATCCACACACTGGTGGTTCTTTGCGCGGACAAGGATCTTTTGGTGGGCACCCAGCAGCAGGTCCTGACGGCCCGCTCCGAGGCCCTTAAAAGCGGTATCCGCATCCTGAAGCAGATTGCCGGCGTCGAGCATCTGTTTGTGGTGCTCCCGAAGGACCGCATTCAGGGCTATGGATCCCTGGGCGCCGAGGTCAGGGCGGTGGAGCAAAGCTACCCATCCGCCTTTCCCCGGCTGGTTATGAAAGATGTTCTCGACACCGTCGTCCCGGAAGAAAAAACGGTGGAAGAGATGGGGGTTGCATTTATCAGTGCCGAAGCGGCGGCCTCCATCGGCACCGCCTATGACACCAAGACACTGCCCACCGCAAAATACGTTACCGTCATCGGGAAAAACGGGAACCGCACCATGGTGGAAGCCGATCTCGGCACCCCGATCCGAAGCATTCTATCGGCACTGGGTGAAAGCCTCAACGAAAAGGACCGCTTGATTCTCGGCGGCCCCATGACCGGCTCGGCCATCTATTCGGACATGTACCCGGTCTGCCCCGATACCGATGCGATCATGCTCCAGGATCAAGCGGACATCGCAATGATCTCCGATTACCCCTGCATCAACTGTGGCGAGTGCATCCGGATTTGTCCGGTGAATATCCCCATCAATTTATTGGTTCGTTTTCTTGAGGCAGGCTCCTACGATGATGCCGCCATGCTGTATGACCTGCATTCGTGTGTGGACTGCGGCCTGTGCAGTTACGTATGCGTCTCCAAGATACCCATTCTTCAGTACATCCGGCTTGCGAAGCATGAACTGAAGCGGACCCAAGCAGCGGAGGCTACAAATGATTAGTCAGAAAAAGCTCATTGTCTCGCATGCGCCCTTCCTTCACAACGGCAGCAGCATTACCGAAAGAAGCTATCATACGATGTTCGCACTGCTGCCGGCGACGCTCGTCGGGATCTATTTCTATGGTCTTGCCGCCGTCAGCGTCGTGGCGCTTTCCATTTCTTCCGCCATGATCTGGGAGCTTCTGTTTAAACGGGTGGCGCGCCGGCCGGTCACCATCGGGGACGGAAACACCGCACTGATCGGGCTCATTTTCGGTCTGCTGCTTCCGGCAACCATGCCCTGGTGGGTGGTGATTATCGGCACCTTTCTGGCGGTGGTCATCGGCAGGGAAATATTCGGCGGCATCGGCGCCAATCCGTTCAACCCGATCATGGTGGCCATCGCCATCCTGATCGTCTCCTACCCGCTCAAATTCAATTTCGACGATATGCTGACCAACTACGATTTTCATTTTACCATTCTTTACCCCCTGGGGGCGCTGAAGCATTTCGGCGCGGAGCAGGCCGCGAACTATAACCTCCTCGACCTGTTCCTGGGGAAACAGGTCGGCGGCATCGGCGCCACCTGCGGACTTGCGCTCGTGGCAGGCGGTTTGTACTTGATCCTGCGGGGGTTCATCCGCTGGGAAATAGCGCTTTCCTTCCTAATCGGCATCACAGTCACCGCGGAATGTTTTCACCTGGCAAACTCCGCCCGTTTCGCCGGCCCCATGATCCATCTGCTTTCAGGATACACCCTCATCGCGGCTTTTTTCCTGACGACGGAAGACACGACGTCTCCGGTGAACAAAGTCCCCATGTTTTTATATGGGATCATCGGGGGCGTTATGACGATTTTAATCCGGAATATCGGGGATTACGTTGACGGCGTGGTTTTTGCCATTTTGTTCATCAATTGCATCAACCCGCTTCTCGATAAGATCCGGCCGAAAGCGATCGGAAAGGTAGCCTGACCATGAAAGAAATGATTAAAATGGTTGTCGTGTTGACGGTTTTGAGTGCACTTTCCGGAGGTGTGCTTGCAAAGCTCGAGAGTTTTACAAAAGATAAGATCGAGATGCAGGTGCTGAACCTCGTGAAAGGCCCCGCCATCCGGACAATTCTCGCGGGAGCTTCCAACGATCCCCTGACCGATCGCTTTACGATCAAGGACGAAGACACGGAACGGAACATTTTCGTCGGCGTCTTCGACGGAAAACCCGATACCGTGGCGTTTGAGGTGTCGGGAAAATCCTTCGGCGGAGACATCGGCCTGATGGTCGCGGTAAACGTCACCGACGATAAAATCGTCGGGGTCGGCGTCACCACATCGGCGGACACCCCCGGGTTGGGGTTGCGCGCCAAAACGGACCCGTCCTTTGCGGCGCAGTTCAAAGGACACGCCGCCGACAAACCGTTCAAGGTCACCACCGACGGCGGCACGATCAATGCCCTGAGCGGTGCAACCATTACGTCCCGCGGGGTCTGTGCGGCCGCCACGGATGCCGAATCGGTGTACAAGCGGATAAAACCTCAACTCATTGCCAAACTAAAGGATTATTCAAAATAGGGAGTCGGACATGGCTAAAACGCTCGTTCAGGAATTCACCAAGGGGTTGTGGGCAGAAATCCCTCCATTCCGGCTGGTGCTCGGACTTTGCGCGGCCCTCGGTGTTACGACAAAAATGTATAACGGGATCGGCATGGGCCTTGCTACCGCTTTTGTTCTGGTCTGCGGCAACATCCTGATTTCCCTTCTGCGGAATGTAATTCCCTCAAAGGTTCGCATTGCCTGTTTTATTATCGTGATCGCCACGTTTGTGACGGTGGTGGAACTCCTCATGAAGGCCTATGCGTATGAACTGTTCGAGACGCTGGGTGTGTTTATCCCCCTGATCGTCGTGAACTGCATCATTTTAGGAAGGGCCGAGGCCTTTGCATGTAAAAACAAGGTGCTGCCGTCCTTGGCCGACGGGCTCGGCATCGGTCTCGGGTATACCCTCGCCCTGGGCGCCCTGGGCGCCCTCCGGGAAATTTTCGGCAGCGGCAACCTGACCGTCATGGAGAACCTGTTCGGCCACACTCTCGTATTCGATCAAATTTTCGGGCCGCATTTCCAGCCTTTTAAGTTTCTGGTAGACCCCCCCGGAGCGTTTCTCTGTTTGGGACTGATGCTTTGTGGAATGAACCTCATCGGCAAAAAATCATGATGAATCCTGCCGGGAATAAATAGGAGTAAATCCATGAGTAACCTTATCGTCCTTGCCATCAGCTGCATCTTCGTCAATAACATTCTGCTGGCGCAATTCCTGGGCAACTGCCCCTTTCTCGGAACGTCGAAGCGGATGGAAACCGCCGTCGGCATGTCCATGGCGGTCGTTTTCGTTCTGGCCATCGCCGGCATCGTCACCTGGATCGTTTACTACTATCTACTCGTACCCCTCGATCTGACCTACCTGCTTACCATCGCGTTCATCCTGGTGATCGCCGCCCTCGTTCAGTTCGTGGAAATGTTTCTCAAAAAGATGATCCCGGCGCTGTATCAGGGACTGGGGATTTTTCTGCCCCTGATCACCACCAACTGTGCCGTCATGGGCGTCTGCGTTATCAATATCAATAAAGAGTATACCTTTATCGAGGCGCTCGTATCATCCATCGCTTACTCCGCCGGATTCGGCCTCGCCCTGATCATTTTTGCCGGGCTCCGCGAAAGGATTCTCCTGGCTCGGGTTCCCAAGCCCCTTCAGGATACGTCTATCGGGCTGATTTCCGCCGGAATTCTCTCTCTGACCTTTTTTGCCTTCAAGGGCATGGCCTGATACAGTCACGGGAATGTGCTTGAAAGGAGTTTGATGTGTTAGAAGCCATTAAAGCCGTTTTATCCATGTCCGCGTTGGGAGGTGCCTGCGGCCTTGCCCTCAGCATCGCCTCTAAAATATTTTACGTATATGAAGATCCTCGAATCGCCCAGATCGAGGGGTTCCTTGCCGGCGCCAACTGCGGCGGATGCGGGTATGCGGGGTGTTCCGCAGCCGCGGTGGCCGTGGTCGGCGGTAAAGCTCCCCCTGCCGTCTGCATCGTGGCCGGTGTCGAATCGGCCCAGCAGGTCGCCGGCGTCATGGGGGTGGACCCGGGAACCGCCGAACCGAAGATTTCCAAGAATTACTGTTCAGGCGGAAACCGTGCGGATGATCAGTATCATTACATGGGCGTCACCGGTTGCCGCGCCCTGGCCGCTATCTATGGGGGGCGGCGTGTATGCTCCGTCGGATGTCTCGGACTGGGCGACTGCATCAAGGCATGCAAATTTGACGCGATTCATATGGGAAAGAACGGTTTTCCCGAAATCGACGAAACCCGGTGCGTCGGCTGCGGCGCCTGTGAGAAGGCCTGCCCGAAGGAAATTCTGACCGTCCGGACCATGAGCCAGCGCCTGCTCGAGTTCAACCAGACCCAGGGAGCCCTGGCGCCCTGTCAGCAAACCTGCCCGGCGGAAATCGACATTCCGAAATACATCTCCCAGATCAAGGAGGGGGATTACAAAGGCGCGGTTCATACCATCCGGGAAAGAAACCCGCTGCTGCTTTCCTGCGGTCGGGTCTGCCCGCATCCCTGCGAAGACTACTGCCGCCGGGGCATTGAAGACGACGAGCCGGTATCCATCAACCAGCTCAAGCGCTTTGTGGCGGATTATGAGATGAACTCCGGAAAGCGTCTCCCCATCTCCTGCGCCCCGGACACCGATAAAAAAGTTGCCGTGGTGGGCGGCGGGCCCGCGGGCCTTAGCTGCGCCTACTTTCTGCGCCGCCTCGGTCACCAGGTCACCATTTTCGATATGATGCCGGAACTCGGCGGTATGATCCGCTACGGCATCCCGGAGTACCGGCTACCCAAGGAAGTCCTGAAATGGGAAACCGACGGCATCCTGAATCTCGGTGTCGAGGCAAAAACGGGGGTCAAGCTGGGGAAAGACTTTACCATTGACAGACTGAAAGAAGACGGCTTCGATGCCATCTTCCTGGGCATCGGCGCCTGGAAGGATTACAAGATGAAGACTCCGGGCGAGGAACTCGAAGGCTGTTACACCGGCATCGATTTCCTGACCCGATTTGCCGCCCATCAGCAGGCCGGAAAGCCCGTGGGTGATTTCCCCATCGGGAAAAAATGCGTGGTCATCGGCGGCGGCAACACCGCCATCGACTGTGTGCGCACCCTGGTGCGTCTCGGCGCCGAGGAGGTCTCCATCGTCTACCGCCGGACCCGCAACGAAATGCCCGCCAACATGGTGGAAATCGAAGCGGCCGAACATGAAGGCGTGAAGTTCAACTTTCTGGCCGCCCCGACCCGGATCATCGGAAACGCCGAGGGCAAGGCCGTACAGCTAGAGTACCTGAAAATGGAACTCGGCGAGCCCGATGCCAGCGGCCGTCGCAGGCCGGTTCCCATCGAAGGGTCCGAAACGATTATGGATGTGGACATGGTGGTCAGCGCCATCGGCCAGGGCCCGGATGTCTCTTTCATCGAGTCGGAAAACCTTCAGGAAAGCCTGGCCACCACCCGTTGGAACACCATCGACGCCAACCCGGAAATCCTGCAGTCCTCCATTCCCTACATCTTTGCCGCAGGCGACGCGTATACCGGCGCCTCGCTGGTGGTGGAAGCCATCGGCGGCGGCAGGCGTGCCGCCCGGGCCATTCATCAGTTCCTGACCGAGGAAGCGGTTTCGGAAGTCCCGAATTCACTGCGGAAACAACATATCCAGGAATCGCTCTTCACCTCGGTACCCGGCGTCGAAAAAACGAAACGGACGCCCATGCCCGAAATGCCCGTGGCAGAGCGGATCAAATCGTTTGCGGAAGCCGACCTGGTCATCAGCGAACAGGACGCCAAGCGGGAATCCAGCCGCTGCCTGAACTGCTGCCGCCTGTGCTACAACAAGGACCAAAACGCGGCCTAACACTAAAAACCGGTTTTAAATTTAGAAAAGCCACCTCGTTCGGGGTGGTTTTTTTATTGTTTAAACTCGGGATTTGTCCGTATGAAAAAACCATTCTCCCGCAGAGACGCAGAGGCGCAGAGAACGGCAAGAAGCTGAGACGATAAGAGTTTGAGAAGTTTAGACAATGCCGATATTTGGATGTTGCACCTTTTATCTCAACATAAAGTCTTTTCAATTTCCTATCTTCTATTCTTGCAGTTCTCTGCGCCCCTGCGTCTGCGGGAGAAATATGGATATTACTTGCAAACCTCCTCTCTCACCGGCTTGCCTCATCGAGGCGGCTCAGATCCGAATCCGACAGTTTCAGCCGGGTACCTGCAATCAGCGTGTTGAGCTGCCCCGCGCTGGTGGCGCTGGCGATGGGCGCCGTGACCTCCGGACGGGAAAGCAGCCACGCCAGGGCCACACCGGCTGGATGCACATCGTGCTCTCCCGCGACCTGGTTCAGGGCCCCCAAAATCCGCATTCCGCGCCCGTCCAGATACTGCCGGACCATGGCGCTTCGGGGCTTGTCGGCGAGATCGGCCTCCGATCGATATTTTCCCGTCAAAAACCCGGCAGCCAGGGAAAAGTAGGTGATCACCCCCACGCCTTCCCGGCGGCACAAGGGGGCCAGCCCGGTTTCAAATCCGGACCGATCGTAAAGATTGTACAGGGGCTGGAGACTCCCGTATACGGGATATCCGCTGTCCCTGGCGGTCCGGATGGCCAGGCCAAGCCGTTCCGCACTGAAATTCGATGCCCCGATCGCCCGCACCTTTCCCGCCTTGATCAGGTCCGCATAGGCTTCAAAGGTCTCCTCCAGCGGCGTGCCGGAATCATCCTCATGGGACTGGTAAAGATCGATGGTGTCGGTCTGCAGCCGCTTCAGGGACGCTTCCACCGCCCGAACGATATAGGTTTTCGAGAGGCCTTTCTGCCCCGGCCCCATTTCCTTCCCCACCTTGGTGGCGATCAGGACCCGGTCTCGTTTTCCACTTCTGTGCAGCCATTTGCCGATGACACGTTCGGAATCTCCGCCTTCATTTCCCGGGACCCACCTGGAATAGACATCCGCCGTATCGATCATGTTGAATCCGGCCGAAGTGAACGCATCCAGGAGCTCGAAAGACGTGGCCTCATCCGCGGTCCAGCCGAACACGTTTCCGCCGAAAACCAGAGGCGCAATCTCCAGCCCCGTATTTCCCAATTTTCGTTTTTCCAT
>JBECKW010000172.1:0-7942 GCA_040235505.1 Desulfobacterales bacterium | reverse complement strand
TTTTTGTAGTCGAGGGTGCCGTCCCGGTAGGATCCGGAGAGCGAGACGCTGAATTCATACACTTTTTCATTCCTGCCGTCGAAATCGATGACCAGGTTGACGGCATCGGCGTCGAATCGGTCGGGGTCCCGCTGGGTGATGGTGCGTGTGCGGGTCTCCTCCGGCTGTTCGCAGATAAAGGCAACCGCAAGCCCTTCGGGAAGCGAAAGCAGGCGCACTTCCGTTTTAAGACGCGGGGTGTTGTAGGTGAGGGGCTGGACGACCGAAAAGTCTTGGAATATGCGGGCGGATGCCCACTCGGGTTCATCCAGCCGGCCGTCTATCTTCAGCTCCGCATGGCCGATGCAGGGAATTGAAAGTAAAGCAAATACGACCATTATGAATATCAAGGCGCCCGCCGACGCTATTTTCCGGATAGAGTGCAAACGTTCCAGCATGTTCTCCTCGTTGGTCAAAAACCGTTTCGTTGCCGCAGGGATCTTCTACGGCGGGCGCCCCAAGCCTTCGTAAGAGTATACCGGATCCGCAAGAACGGAGTTCCGGAAATGACGCGTATTTTAGATTGGTTTGGAGGCGCGGTCAGGTGCTAATGTCTACCTGACGCGACCAAGACCATAGACCATGACGGACGTTTTTGAAAGGTTTTAATGACCCAGACTGTGTAAAAAACTGTAAAAACAAGCGGGGACCAGGGGTTTCGGGGTAATGTAAACCGTTTTTCCGTTAAAAAGCCAAGCATGAGTTGATTTCTATCTGTCAGGATTTTATATAATAAAAAAAACCTCAACCTATTCGCGGGCGGAAATGAAACCTCTGTTTACGATTCTCTCTCGGAAAATGTCATCGATGGTTGAACGTGCCAAAATGACGGAGCACACCTTTATGGTGCTCCTGGCTCTCGTTATCGGCGCGAGTGGCGGGTTCGGCGCTATCGGTATTCGGGCCATGATCAAGTGGACATCCAATTTCTTTTTTAGGGGCGGTGGAGACCTGCTGCAGAACATCATGGCCTCGCCCTGGTGGGTGATCCTTCTGGTCCCCGCGCTGGGCGGGTTGGTGGTGGGGCCGATTATCTATTTCCTTGCCCGGGAGGCGAAAGGGCACGGGGTCCCCGAAGTCATGCAGGCCATTATCATGAAAGGGGGAGCCATCCGGCCAAGGGTGGCCCTTGTCAAGGCGGTGGCCTCCTCCATTTCCATCGGGACGGGTGGATCCGTGGGGCGCGAAGGCCCCATCGTCCAGATCGGCGCGAGCCTGGGATCGACGGTGGGCCAGTTTTTCCGGGTCTCCAGCCAGCGGATGAAAACCTTTGTCGGCTGCGGGGCTGCGGCCGGCATCGCCGCGGCGTTCAATGCACCGGTGGCCGGTGCGCTGTTCGCGGTGGAAATCATCCTCGGCGATTTCGGTTTCACCCAGCTGTCTCCCATCGTCATCTCTTCGGTGATGGCGACCGTGATTTCCCACCAGTTCGAGGGCGATTTTGCCGCATTTCAGGTGCCCATCTACCAGCTCAAGAGCCCCTATGAACTTATCTTTTATTTCGTGATGGCCTTCCTGTGCGCGGGGGTTGCCTTTTTCTTCATCAAGAGCCTTTACTGGTGCGAGGATCTGTTCGAGAAGAAACTGAAAGTTCCGGAATACCTACAGCCCCTGATCGGCGGCATCGCCATCGGTGTGATGGCGCTCATGTTTCCCCAAATCATGGGGGTTGGATACGATTCCATCAACAATGCTCTTCACGGGGCCACGATCTGGCACCTGGCGCTGCTCTTGATTTTTTTCAAGGTTATCGCCACCTCCATCACCCTGGGCTCGGGCGGCTCCGGGGGCATCTTTGCACCGTCCCTGTTCCTGGGCGCCATGACGGGAGTAGCCTTCGGTTCCCTGGTGCACGGTATTTTTCCGGATATCGCCGCCGACCCCGGCGCTTACGCACTGGTGGCCATGGGGGGGCTTGTGGCCGGCACCACCCATGCCCCCATCACCGCCATTATCATCGTATTCGAACTGACCTCCAATTATCATATTATTCTACCCCTGATGATCGTGTGCATCATTTCGACCATCGTATCCCAGAAGCTCTCCAGGGAATCCATATACACCCTGAAGCTTCTCCAGCGGCATATCCATATCAAGGGCGGCGCTGAAATCAATGTGATGAAATCGATCTTCATCAAGGATGTATTTACGTCCCACATGGAGTCGATTCCTATTACGGCGAGCTTTGACCAGGTGGTGAACCAACTCATCAGCGGCAAGGATCCCTATTCACCGGTCCTCGATACGGATGGGAAATTCCACGGCATCATTTCCATGAACGACGTGAAGGATTACCTTTTCGAAGGGGACATCCTGAAGGATATCCTCATCGCCTCCGACATTGCAAAAACTGAGGGGCCATTGGCCACCCCGGACGATAATTGCCAGTATGTTCTAGATATAATAGCAAAAAACGATATAGAAGGCATCCCGGTGGTCGACAGCCAGGATCCGCGAAAGATACTGGGGATGGTCTGGCGGAAGGATATTCTGGAAGCCTACAATAAGGAGATTCAGCGCCGGGACATCACCGCCACCTTTGCTTCGCAGTTTACCATGAAAAACACCGACCCCGCGGTTCATTTCATGGAGGGGTATGCCATCTCCGAAATCCCCGCCCCGAGCATATTCATCGGAAGGTCCATCAAGGACCTCGGCATCCGGGCGAAATACGGTGTCGATGTCCTGATGATCCGCTCGCGGACGCCACAGGGCCCCAAGATGAAGGCGATCCCCGATCCGGACTATGTCATCTCCGACGACGACACCCTGGTCCTGGCCGGTGAAATCGGAAAGATCAACCTGCTGAAGAGCAGGGTGTGAGAAAATTGCTATGATTCCTCTTCGCCCAGGAGCCTCCGGACGCTGGCTTTGAGATCCGTGATTTTTATCGGTTTTGCGAAGAAATCGTTTGCATTTCTCCTGAACGCTTCCACGGCGGCATCCAGCCTGGCGAAGGCGGTGATCATGATCACCTTGATTTCAGGGGTTTCGCTCTTGATTTTTTGCAGGACCTCCATACCGTCCATGTCTTTCATTTTCAGGTCCGTGATGACGAGATCAAACTTCTCCTCCTTCATACGTTCCAATGCGGGCACCGGATTCAGAAAGCTTTCGACAATATAACCGTCCTGTTCGAAGGTCGCCTTGATCATCTTCCCCACAATGTTTTCGTCATCGATCACCATGATTCGGTAAGCGCTCATCTGTTCCCTCCCTTTCTTTGGAAACCGGCAGACTGATCACAAAAATAGTTCCTCCGCCCTCCCGGCTTTTGACATCGATTTTTCCATTATGGTTCTTGATGATGCTGTAGCTGATGGACAACCCCAGTCCTGTTCCCTCCGTGCCTTTGGTGCTGAAAAACGGGTCGAAAATTTGAGGCAGGTACTCTTCGGAGATTCCGCTTCCGTTATCCGCCACTTCAATAATCACATAATCCCCTTTTTCGTCAAGGCTTGTTGTGATGGAGACGAAGCCGCCGCATGTCATGGCATGCATGGCATTGGTGAACAGATTTATAAGCACTTCTTCAATTTTGTTGCGATCCATCAAAAGGAGCGGGAGATTTTCTCCCAGCGTGAGCCGGCATTCGATGCACGAAACGTCGAGCATATTCTGGACGAGCTTGCAGGCGTGCCGGATCAGCCCGTTGATGTCCGCCATGCTGAAATCCGCCGTTTTCGGCTTTGAGAAATCGAGGAGGTTCTGGACGATGATCCGTATTCTTTCGCATTCCTGAAGGACGGTATTCATGTACTCGAGCCTTTCGGCTTCCGGGAGATGGGGGTAGAGTTCAATAAAATTCTGCGCCACCATGGAAATGTTGTTCAAGGGGTTGCCGAGCTCATGGGCCACCCCCGCCGTGAGCACCCCCATGGATGCCAGCTTCCTGGACTGGATCAGTTGTTCATGCCGGGTGCCGAGTTCTTCGCACATGGAATTGATGGCCGCCATCACGGACCCCATCTCGTCTTTAGAGATTTTTCCTTTGATTTTTTTGAAGTTGCCCCGGGAGATGGAATTGGCCGCTTTTTCTATGCGACGGAGGGAACGGAACATTTTCGAGAAGAAAAAATAGGTCGAGGTCAACGCAATCAGAAGAATGAAACTAAAAAAGTAGAGGAGCGCCTTCCTTGAATCGGTAATGAGATTGTTGGCCTGTTCTCTTTCGAGCCGGACCATGCTGGCGGATTGTTCCCTTAATTCGCGGCCGGCTTCCCGGAGGGAAGCCTGCATCTCCTCGGTATAGACCCCGGCTTCCTCCAGCTTGGCGATTTCCTGTTCGTAACCATTCAGGCTCGATTCGAGCGCGTTGAAATTCGCCTCCCCGATGGCCCGGATCATGTCCTTTTTTTCGTCGTTCAGCGCCGTTACGCTTTTTGCAAGATCCGTCCGGATAAGGGGCAGGTCGGAGGCATCCTTGTAGAGAAAATAATTTTTTTCCGAAAGCCGCATCATCAGGAGGGTCGCGTTGAGGCTGTCGGCAACCTCGACAAAGTTGAGCTTGTTCTGCAGGAGGTCGAATTTCTGGGAGGAAAAGGCATATCCCATGGCGATGAACAGGATCACAAGCACATTGCCGAGGATAATCTTGTGCACCATTTTCATGGCTGTCTTGTGCCTCCTGTCATAGGTAAAAAACGTGCATCAATTTAGAAGTCTTTGCTCCTCCGCCTCCCAGTCGAAGATCCCGGTGTCGGGGCCTCCCAGCCTCCCAGCGTCCCAGCATCCGCCTCCGGCGGATCAAGGCAGTATCCCCGGCGGCACATCCATCGACACCTCCCGGGCGGGATAGATAAGATAGTCCGGGATCTCCGCCTGTTCTTTCCGGGCCGGCAGGTACCACCCGGCGCCGTCCACAATGAGCCAGATGGAGGCTGCGATCAGCACCACATCCAGGGCGGTGAGCAGGTGGATTCCGAAATAATCAAGAAGACCGATCCCAACTGCCAGGAACGATATTCCGGTTTGGATAAACGCAAGGCCCGTCCTCGCGCGGGCATAGATGGTTCGATAGCATGCAGCAATGGTTCGCTGGGCCGACAGCAGGTTCCTTTCGTGGGCCAGGTAGGATCGCTTCTTGTTGTCCATGGATTTATCCATGACGATCTGGTGCCTCAAGGGATGTTCCGCAAGCCTCGCGAGCATGGTTTCCCGGATGGGGACACTGTATTGGCCGTCGTGGACGAACTGGTGATCTTCGAGAAAGTGAAGCGTCGCCCAGGTCACCTCCACCAGGGTCTGATGTTTCGGTGGCCGCATGACGTGCCGCTTGATCCAGATATAGTGATAGGCGCCGTAGCCGACCAGGCAAAGCCCTATTCCGATAAGGCTCCAGTAAAATGCGAGCTGGTGGGGCGGGGCGGACGGATGAAGGCGAAGCAGCGTCCGCGAGATGGCGATGAGCCCCATCCCGCCGCCGAGAAGTGCGAGATTGGTTCGCACATTGGCAAATTCCGTCCGGTAGCAGGCGAGCTTGGTTCTCCAGCGGGCCATGGTATTTCGCCACAGGGCCAGACTGGTTCTTTCGTTCCCGACGAGGTGTCGCGGGTTGCTGTTGAGGAAATCTTCGATGAAGGCATCGACATCCTCGGCCAGCGCCACGCGGAATTCATAATTTTCGACGTGAATACACGCTTTCACTTTGGCGGGCAGGTCGGGATCTTCCGGATGCGATGTCGCGATGATGGCCGTTTGCCCGTCCTTTGCCACGGGGAACCATCCTTCCATGCATGTATTTTCCGGTTCCATCGCGGTCAGGAAATCAAAGGGGACCGGTATCCGCTCATCGTACTCCACCCAGGGGCACCGGTGGTGGGCTGAAAGGGCTTCCAGCAGATGCCGGCGGGTGACATGGTGTTCGTGCCGGAGTATCTTTTCGATATTTACTTTCCGGAAGTCGGCGTCCATCGCGGCTTCCCGGAGTTCTGCCTCGGTGATTGCCCCGGTTTCGACGAGATGCCGGAATTTTTCCATCGATTCTGTTACGGAATCAGAAATCATAATGACTGTATATCACCTTTTGCCAATCGAGTGTCGGCTTTGAATAATCAGGGAACAGGATTTCCATGTCCGAAAAACAGTAAGGAAACTCCTTTTTGGTTCTCTGGGCCGGAATGTGCCAGCAAAAACCGTCCACCACCAGAATAAGCCCGAAGAGCATCAGCGCCACTTCGCATGCCATCCAGATTTTGTTGCCCGCCCCAAAATAAACTAGAAGTCCCGTGCCGATGGAGAAAATTTTTATTCCCGTCCGGATGAAGGAGAGGCCCGTCCTCGATCGGGCGAGGATGGTGCGGAGTCTGGCCTTTACGTTTCGTCTTTCGGCGATGAGCGTCCTTTCCAATGCCAGCCCCGTGGTTCCCCAGATTCCCGGTGAATGGGATTCCCGGATGAACAGGGCGGTGGGAAGTTCCCCCGCGCTGATCCGATCGCGCAGGGCCGCGAACATGAAATCCCAGATAGAGCCTTTTTCATGCTTTTTTTTGATGACGTCCAGTCCTTCCTTGCCGGCTTGCCGACCGGGGACATACCAGTGAAATCCCTCCAGGGTCATGGCGGTTCCGATCAGGATGAGCGCCAAATGAAAAATTACCCACCGGCTCATGGGAAAATGCCGTATCAGGGCGATTCCCAGACCGACCAGGGACATGCCGGTTCTTGTAAACGCCAGGCCGGTGCGGGCGCGGGCCATGGTGCTGCGGTAGGTGGCGAGGATCGTCCGTTCTTCGGCGAGATCCGTCCGGTCGATGGCCAGAAAACGACGTTTCATCACCGGTGAAAGCCGGTTCCATCCGGTCCGAAGCGCTTCGGCGCCCCTGATGGGCCCCTTTCGGCTAAACTCCGGTTTCCCCCGGGAAGTTTTCATTTCCAGGAAGGTGCTCCCGAAGGTGGACTCGGTGGGCGAGTAGGAAGGCATCCCTTTGGCCACCCGCCGGATCGGCAGATACCACAGAAACCCTTCGACAACACCGTAGAGACCGAAAAAGATCAGAAGGCCGATGGGAAAAAGGATCCAGCCCACACCGAACACCTGGAGCAGCACCAGGGCGATGGCACTGAAAGAAAGCCCGGTCCTCAGCATGGCCAGCCCCGTTCTTCCCTTGGCAAGCGATGTCCTGTGGAAGGACATCATGGTCCTGAGACGCGCAAGCACATTGCGCACATAGGCCAGGGTGGTCCGATGGCTGGCGGGGGGAAAGTGGGGATTGGCATCCTGGTTGTGCTCGATGATGCGGAAAAGGTCCGACGGAAGGGCCAGGGACTTGCGGATCTTCGAGACGTTCAGGGTTCCCATGATCTCTTCATCGAGACCGGGTGCCTCCGGGTCACAGACTGCCACATGCGCTTCACCATCCGCCGAGGAAAGTGGAAACCACTTGTTGCGCCTGAGTTGCCGAAAATCCGCCTGAAGGGCCGGATATCCCGTGAGCAGAATATTTTCTTTAAACTCGATAAAAGGAAGATGATGGAAATCGGACAGGCAGCGGAGGATTTCATATTTTGGAATCCCGGCTTCCATCAGCAGCGTTTCCGGGTACTCCCCACCGGATGCGGCTTTGTCAAGAAGATCACGCAGTTTTTCTTCCGCGATGATACCCTCTGAAATCAGACCATTGAATTTTGAAATCATCGGCCTGTTGAGAACCTGTTGGGGTTCAGACGCAGCGCATCGGTCATTCATGCAAACTCTCGTTTACGGGCAAAGGTGTTTGTGCCGCCTCAGCACCGGTCCGCCTGTCGGTTTCCGGTATACAAAAATGGCAGCGATTCGCTGTTAAACCATCGCAATATCTCAAAGTAAATCCAGCGTGTCAAGGGAACCTTAGCGGGATTGCAGGGCCTTTGCGTAAAAAACAGATGAACGTTCAACCCCGCCGTGGCGGGGTTGAACGTTCAT
>JBECKW010000166.1:0-5525 GCA_040235505.1 Desulfobacterales bacterium | reverse complement strand
CGGCTTAGGATCGAGTGGTTTCATCGGCGATCCATTTAAGAAAATCGGGGTTTCCCGCTTCAATGTCAAGGGCGACGATGCAGGGGCATTCGTAGCTGTGGTCTTTTTTTACGGAAGCGATCAATTCGGGTAGCCGCTGACGGGTGGACTTGGCGATCAGAACCGTCTCTGTTGCTTCCTGCACCCTCCCCTCCCACCAGAACATGGATTCAACGCTTTTGATGATGTTGACACAGGCAGCCAATCTGTTTTCCAGCAACCGCCGGCCGATTTTTTTTGCTTCCTCCAGATCCGACGTTGTTACATATACGAATTTCTCATCCATATCGGCTCCTTGTTTTTCTATGAGGCGGCTCCAGGTGAAAACATAAGAGCGGCCACACGTAATGTGTGATGTTTTATCGGGGTCGCGATCGGAATCGGTATCGCTATCGTTTTTTTTCGATACGATACCGATTCCGATCGCGACCCCGAAATGGGGCGTTTTGAAATTGGCCATGCATATGTGATTATTTATATCTGATTTTCAGGTTCCCCGCCACAGGTGGATTTATGCCTGAATTTCTTAGAGAATATAAAAATACATTGAAATTGATAGAAAAATATGCAAACATGCCTCTCCAACTTTTTAAGTTCATCCGTTGATTCGTAGAACGATAGCATCTGGAATAGACCCGTATCCAGAAAGAAGGCGGTTATGAACACATCCTTTTTTTCACAACAGACCCTTCGGGTCAGAATGTTTGCCGGATTTTTCTTTTCTGCAATTCTAATCGCCATCGTCGGTGCTGTGGGGCTTTGGTCGATCCATGCCATTAATTCCGGCATTGGCGACATGCTTGTGGGCAATTCCGCGGTGATGACGCAGACACTATCCGAAATTTCAGCCAGATGGCGTCTGATACTCATCATCATGACGATTATAGCCATTGTACTTTCCATGGGGGCAGGCCTTTTATTGCTCCTGTCGATTGTAAAGCCGATTGAACAGATTACCCTCTCTTTGACATCGGGTGCCGACCATGTTGCGGGCGCATCGGCCAATCTTTCGTCCTCCAGCCAGATGATGGCCGAGGATTCAAGGCGGCAGGCCGAGTCCGTTGCACAGACCAACGAATCGTTGCAGTTGATTCATTCGTCGGCAGAAGAAAGCGCCGTGGTCGCAGGCGATACGAAGAAAACCCTCAATGTCGATATGGCCCGAAGCACCCGTGTCATGGCTCAGATGGGGAAAGAAATGGGCATGGCCCTGAAAAAAGCCGTAACCGCCACTGAAGAAACACAGAAAATCGTTAAAACCATAGATGAAATCGCATTTCAGACGAATCTTCTTGCGTTGAATGCTTCCGTCGAAGCCGCCCGTGCAGGTGAAGCCGGTGCCGGATTTGCGGTGGTGGCAAAAGAGGTAAGAAACCTCGCCCTCCGTGCCGCCCAGGCGGCCAAGGAAACAACGGCGTTAATTGAAAACACGGTTTTTCAAGTACAGGAAGCCGAGGAAAAAAATGTAAAAATCAACGGCGAAGGGATGGAAAACGACAAGATCCTCAAAGCCATTGCCCGGCAGATAGAGGCGATCTCGGATTTTTCCGAACAACAACTTTCCCGAATCCATCAGGTCAATGAGGCCATGACGGAAATTGAGAAGGTAACGCAGCATTATGTGGCCAACGCCGCGTCATCGGCCACCACCGCTGAGGAAATGAGTGAAGAGGCCGGAAACTTCAAATCGGCGGTTTCAAAGCTCGCAATTCTTTTCGAGCAACGCTCGGAAAACGGTAAGCGGAAACAAGCCCTGTTGAAAGTCTTTCACCAGAATCAACCGAAAACAAAAACGATGGCTTCGGCCCGGAAATTTATTTCACTGCCCGATGTTTTTTCCAGGGGGGGGAAAACAAGGAGTTGATTCGGTGCGGTCTTTCGTGATGCCGGGTTCGTTTTCCAGCGGCGCTTGTCTGAAATTGTTTGAGAAACGAATCCCGAAAGAAATTCCCCGGGGAGTCCCGGCGGAAAAGCGGAAAGAAGAACTCCATCCCCGAAATGTGATTATCTGCCGACATTGCCGGAAGCACATCACCGACGAGAGTCAGCGGATTTCCGTCGACGGCGCTCATCGGCACACCTTTGCAAATCCCCATGGTCACGTTTACGATATCGGCTGCTTTGGGTCGGCGGTGGGCTGTACAGGGGCCGGACCCGCATTCGATGAATTCACCTGGTTCAGAGGATATTCCTGGCGGGTGGTGATTTGTTCCGGCTGCTCGGCCCACCTGGGATGGCTTTTTCAGTCGTCGGGGGACCATCATTTCTATGGGCTGATTCTCGATCGCCTGGCCGGTTCTTTATAGACCCTTCAACCGATTCTCTCCGCAGAAAACCAGAATGCCCGTTTCCTTTGAAGCACAGGCAACCGTCAGGTTCAATTCCATCGCCAGCGAGACGGCCAGCGATGTGGGCCTGGATTTAGAGAAGATTATCGGTATTTTCGCCCTGCCTGCCTTTTGGACCAGCTCATAGCTTAACCGGGAAGAGAGAATCATTACGGCGACCCGGTGCAGGTTCCCCTCCAGAAACAACTTGCCCACTGCCTTGTCCAGCGCGTTGTGGCGGCCGACGTCTTCCGCCGAGGAAAGCAATTGAAAGTCGGCACTGAAGAGGGCTGCCGCGTGGGCGGCCTGGGTCGTGTGACGCACGGGCTGGAGGGTCGAAAGCGCCTCCAGGTGGGCGGCAATTTCCGAGATGTCCAAAATCGTGTTATCGCGGAGCGGCGGTATGTTCTGGATGAGATCGGAAACCACCTCTTTGCCGCATATGCCGCAGCTTGTCTGGCTGATGTAAGCACGGCGGTCAACCAGAGATGCCGCCAGTTTGTCCCGGGGCGGCTTGAGGGTTACCGTGACCACATTGGTGTTTTCCCCTTCACAGACGGCCAGGGCTGCAAAATCATCGGGGGTCTCCACAATGCCTTCCGCCAGACAGAGGCCCGCCGCATGCGGGATCTCGTCTCCGGGGGTTCGCATGACAACGGTGTAGGGTTTTCCCTGGATTCGTATTGAAAGCGGCTCTTCATGAAGAAGATGAATCCTGACGAGTTTTCGGCTGCCGTCGTTTTTCCAATGGTGCGCCAGATGAGAACTGCTTTCCAAAGCCGCTCCTCTTTATTCGTTTTCGGCCGTCACCTTTTCAATGGCATCTCCGCAGCGGATTAAACCACCCTGAAGGACTTTCGCGAAGACGCCCTCCCGCGGCATGATGCAGTCGCCGGCCTGATAGAAGATGGCGCATTTTTTTTTGCACTCTTTTCCGATTTGGGTGATCTCGATCAGGGCGGTATCCCCCAGCCTGAAACGGGTTCCCACCGGGACCGACACCCAGTCGATGCCGGAGGTGGCGATATTCTCGGCAAAATCGCCGAAGGTTACATCCAGCCCCTGATCCCGGGTCCGCTGGATACTTTCAGAGGCAAGGAGACTCACCTGACGGTGCCAGTCCCCGGCATGGGCGTCCCCTTCCAAACCGAAATTTTCCAACAGGCGGGCTTCCGGGACGATTGTTTTTCGAGTTCCTTTTTTCTTACTGACGCTAAGGCTGACGATTTTCATTTTTCCTCTCAGTCGGGTCTTCCTCCAGGCCGACCTGAAGAATACTGATGCCGGCCAGCATGTAATGCAGCCCGGAAAGTATCGTCAGCCCGGCGGTGACCCAAATAGCCGCCTGCTCTGCAACACCGACAATGGGGAAATGGAACGCCAGGAGCACCAGAAAGACAGTCCCCAGTTGAACGGCTGTTGTGAATTTGCTGACAACGCTCGGTTTGATTTTGACCTTGATATCGTTAAAAGAAAATATGGCGATTCCGGACACGATCAGAATATCCCGGCTGATGACGATCACCGTCAGCCAGGCAGGAATAATTTGCAGGATTGCAAGGGTGATGAAAGCGGCTGCCAGGAGAAATTTATCGGCAATGGGATCAAGATAGGCGCCCATGACGGTTCGCTGGTTGAAATATCTTGCAATAAATCCGTCGAGGCCATCACTGATGCCGGCCAGAGCGAAAATGATCAGGGCAAGACCGAAGTGGTTGCGAATCAGAAGAATGACGAAAAGGGGCGTCAATAAAATCCTGGCAATCGTCAGGATATTTGGAATGTTGATGGACCAGTGTGATGCTTTCACAGATTTTAATCCTTCGAGCCAATTTCCAAACTGTCCAAAATCCCGCCGTAATGTGGCGCGGGAAAACGTTTTGAAACAGGCTCCTGTGTTAATTGTTCAAAGAGCCCCGGGGTAAATCGGGCTGAAGCGACAAGCGAAGCGTATCTGCTGAAGCTTCGGTGATATTGACGCCAAAACCTGAAAAGGATTTTAGCAGCAAGGTTTCGGCCAGTTCCTTGGCGGTTCCTTCATATTCGAGCTGCAGCGTGGTTCCATCGGGCGTTATACTTTGAGTTTGCAGATTGTTTGCCCCCGGTATTTCTGAAAGCGTTCTGCGGAATGCCACAAAGTGGGCCAACTGATACCCTCCCTTTACAACGACTGTGATGGATGCCGGGCCTGTTACCTCTGCTTTCTGCCATGCACTTTGGATCTGACCGGCCAGCAGCGCACCGGTCCGCGTCCCGGCTTCGGTCAATGCGCTGTGGCTGCCGATTGAATCGTCGGCATCTGCCGTGAGGCAGGTTCGGGTGGACTCCGCAAGCAGGTCCCCGTTATCGACCCGAACAGCACGGATGGACAACATCCCCTTGAAAGATTTTAACTCATTTCCCATGGAATTGGGAGCCTGCTCGGTGCTTGCAAGGCCGACCACCACCACATCCGCTTGATATGCTTGGCCAAAAGCGACAGCCTGTTCATTGCTGAGTTGCGCCCCCGGAAGTTCTCCCCCTGCGGCAAGAGAGGCTTCAAGTTCCGCAGGCAAAAACTGACCGTGGTCCAGGACCGTGATTCCCTGGCTGCTGAGGGCGGTAGCCAGGGCGGCTTCGGAAACGGAATCCGTATAGGGGTCATGCCACCAACTTTGATAGGATGAATTTCCAAGCTGTTTTTCAGCGATCAGCAAAAGCACTTTCAGCGGGGTTCGATTCTCCACAAGGATGCCGTTTTGGGTGAAAAGGTCCCGTATTTTATCGACGGCAACCGTGGCCGCTACCATCACCCGATACGTCTGACCGGTGGTGTTTTCGGCGAGGATCTTATATTGAACGAAATTTCCGGCATCGGACAACAGAAGCCGGTTGATATCTTTAAAACTTTCAACCACCACCATCTGGTGCAACAGGTTCGTGGCCACCATGCCCACCGCCGTTACCAGAGAATCCGAAATAGCGTTCTTTCTGGCGTTGGAAATATTTTCGTTGATGATATGTCCGGTTCCGATCACTTTGACGGTTTGGCTTCCGGACTGATCCTGAGTCATGCTTCCGGACTGATCCTGGACCATGCTTCCGGGCTGATCCTGGGCCATGCTTCCGGACTGATCCTGGGCCATGCTTCCGGGCTGATCCTGGGCCGTGCTTCCGGAC
>JBECKW010000165.1:0-12915 GCA_040235505.1 Desulfobacterales bacterium | reverse complement strand
AGGTAGCGTCCATTCAGAAATTTAAATTTCTGGATGGACACCAGGCAGAATTCGCTGTCAGTATATGAAGATCTTGTTAAATATTACCATATGGGATATGGGGGAAACAACTGAATTTATAATAGAGCTTGAAGGTAGAAGGCTGAAGCCCGAAGGCAAAATATTCCCTGCAGTTCCTTTAGCCTTTAGCCTTCAGTCTTCAGTCTAATCACCTTAACTCCGAAGGCGTTACCAATGATCCATCTTTCAGGTACTCAAAAACGATACCTCAGGGGACTTGCCCATGGGAAAAAGCCCGTGGTGCTGATCGGGCAGAAGCAGCTCACCCCCCAGGTTTTCCAGGAAATAGAGCAGGCGCTGCAATTTCACGAACTGATCAAGGTGAAATGTATTGATCATAAGGAAAAGGCCGACAAAAAGGAGATCGCCGGGGAAATATTGAAAAAAACCGGATGTGAACTGGTGGGAATGATCGGCCATATCCTGATCCTGTTCAGGCAGCAGCAGGACCCGGAAAAACGCCGCATCAATCTGCCGACGCGGAAGCCGGCAACGCCTGCCGGATCTCAACCCCCCACCCGGAAAGGTTCTGCTGGATAAAGGCAACAACCTGCTGGTGTGTCGTCTGACCGTTTCCCTCGACGCTTAAGGGCGAACCGAACTGGACACGAACCGTCTTCTCCAGTTTAACCGCCCCCATTTCTTTGATTATCCTGCCGTTTTGTTGAAAATCGGTCTTCAGGGCCACCGGCACCACCGGCACGCCTGCCTTTCGGGCCAGCTTGACGCCCAGCGTATTGAATGCCTCCGCGTCGAAGGCTGTGCTTCGGGTGGCCTGGGGGAAGATGATGATGGAACGATTGCTTCCCAGCAGCTGTTGCCCTTCTTCGAGCACCTGTTTCAGGTCTTTTCTCGGATTCCGCCGTTCAACAGCGATGGGCCTGACAGCCCGCATGATGGCGCCAAAAACCGGGTAGTCCAAAAGCGCTTTTTTGACCACAAAAGTAACGCCGTGAAACGGCAGAATTATCCCGGGCAGGATAAAGGTATCGAGCATGCTCATGTGGTTGGCGATAAACACAAACGGTCCGGAATGTCGGGCAAAGCCTTCCAGGCCGTCTACTTCGAGCCGGCCGCCCACGGATTCAACAAAACGCGTCACGAGTTGGGCGTCACGGCACCATTTTTCGTCCGTAAAGCCTCCCTTTTTTGCAATCCTCGCGCTGGCGCCAATCAGCAGTAATAGCCGGAAAGCGTATAAAAAGGTGGCCCACCCCGGAATCCTTTCCCACCAGAAAAGCTTTCGCTGCGGTGAACGGTATTTTAAATCCGTTCTCAACCTGTCGGATAGATATGCACTTTTCATATCTCGAGTCCTCTACTACACAAGGCACTGAAAATTCATGCGCATACTGCCGAGACTCCCGGATATTCAAGATCCGGCTCGGCGGAAACAGAAGCCTTATGGGTCGAAGCCGATTTCAACTCTTCGATGTGACAAATATTTTTCCGCTGAAGCAAATCCTGCCACAGCCGAAGCAATCGTTCCCGCTGCTGCTGGATGCAAGGCATAATGGAGTCGAGATTTTCATCCGCATAGGACTTTCCCGCGGCCATCCGGCGGCAGTTCTCCGCCTCCACTTCCAGATTTTCTCTGTATTCTTCCAATCGTTTCAATTCGGCCGGAGTCCCACTGAAAACCGCCACCAGCTGTTCGAAATGGTCCACCGACAGGATATACTCCTGGGCGAACATGTGCGGGCGACCGGGAGAAACCAGGGATACGCCCCTGCCGTAAATATGGTCCACCATTTCTTTCAGGGAGTAGAGGCGGTTGAACCACGCCAGATTGGGCCCCGGACAGACCACGGTGGGAAGGCTGGCCGGTGGTGCAATTCCCAGGGCGATCAGAGCGCTGTTTCCAAGATGATCACAGATGCAGGTTTTTTCGAGAACCGCATCCGAACATCGCCGTTTTTCATCCTCGCTGCCGCTTTCGGATGCAATCTGTCGGAGTTTGCTTTCCTGGTAGGTGTGCGAGGCGGTACAAACCGGCTTTTCGGTAAATTCCGTATTGGACACTAGATATTGTTTGGGACAAGCGGATCCGGGGCGGCCGGATACGAATCGATCACGCGTCCACTTTTCGGAGGTCGTATTTCGGAGATGGTTGAAGGGAACTCCCAGAGGGGAAATCCCGCTGAGGTACAGGTCCCCGGGTCCGGCGTTTTTCATCAATTCCAAAAGCTGCGGGTCCACGCAGACCGCCTGGGGCACCAGAAGGAACGGCGTTCCCCATCCGGTCGCATCCACCCCGTAGGTTTCCATGAGCCGTAAGGCCTCTCCATGGGTTCCGATGCCGCCCTGGACCGTCACAAGCGGCCCGGCCGAATTTTCCGGCAGTTTATATTTCCATCCCATCTTTTTGTAATAAGCAGCCACCAATTTCTGAAAGCCGGCACCGAGAAGTTCCCGTTTTTCCTTGAATTCCATCAGGATCGAAGAGAGGAGACGACCGCCCGAACCGAAGGCATGCCCGCCGCAGTTGAGACCGGATTCGATCCGATATTCCCCCACCTCCAGCCCCATCTGGGCCAGGAACTTCCCCTGCAGAAGCGCGGACCGAAAGTCGGAGACCTTCAGCGTGATCTTCTTTTTGATAGTGCCAAAGGAATCCCGGTAGAAATCCCGAAAACGGGCCATATATCTAAAAAGCCCCTTGTTGATACCGGCGGAAAACACCATACTCGAGGCCGTAAGGCTGCTTCCTGCAAACCCGCGCAGGGCGGCCCGAGCATCGTTGAAGGTTTCGTCCAGTTCGCATCCGTCGGCATCGTACCGGGTCCGATCCACCTTCACCATCACATTGACGTCGATAGCTCCAGGTACCATTCGGTCCGTCAGCTCGGAAGCCAATGTCTCCCTCGCCCTGCCCGGCACCATGGTCATGAGGCGGTCGTAGGACTTTCGAAGAGATGAAGACGACGGGAGCATCTCAAAATAGGTCCGTTTATCGTTATCCTCGAAAAACGGTTCGCCCTTGATCTTATCCATCTTCATCTGGACAATCTTCCCCACCAGATCCAGATAGGCGGTGATTCTCCGGGCCCGACCATCCACGTCAGCCCCCGAAACACGCTCATAGGGTTGATTGAACTTCTCGCTGTAAAATTTACGTATTTTTTCGAGTAAGAGATCGTCTGCCAGGGAAATCACCGAGGAAATTCCGAAATGCGCCAACCGGATCGGGGAATCCACCGTAAACCCGGTCCCCATGACCGGGATGAAAAAAGAATGATTCATGGAACGCACTACCTCCGAGCTTTGAAACGAACCACAAAGACACAGACGATCGCAGACTTTCCGAGTTCCAAGAATGCATTCCCATGCCGGCTGCTGGCTTTACCGTTTCAGTCATGTTTCGCCCCGCCCAGCGGGGCAACACTAATCAGACCCTTCTTATATTAAAAATCGGTCTGTGCATAGAGTTGTTTTTATCCCATGGAACGCTTTTTCGTACAACAATCCGTCGCCGCTTCACGAACGATACAGTTCCTGGGTAACATACTGTCGCGTGATGGAATCCAGCTTTTCGCGCAATATATGATCGGAACAATCCGAACTCCCAATAATGTCGATGCCGTGAGCGACATGTCGCTCCATCTGAACCTGTATACATTTTCCGAGGGGGCCGGCAGTCTATGTCCCAATGGGTTGATAGCGGTCTCGACCTTATCCAGACAATCGCAATCCGCATCCTTTTCCATAATAATCTCGTTGCCGTTAACATCATAGATACCGGCGCAAATTATTCGGCCCGTTCCTCCCGTGTTCAATTTCTCTGCGATTAATAGAATTTTAAGTTTATTCCGAAGCTCCTGTTGTCCTTTGGATGGGAAATCATCCAGACCGGAGCGGATCTCATTATTAAATTGCTCTGCGATTTCGCTGGCCCGGCTGTTGACATCGCCACCCAACCGCCTTAATTCGATAAAGAAAATTACCGTTGCAAGTGCTATCGATATAATACCGCAGGCAACGCAAAGTCGAATGATCAGGCGCTTTTGGATGAATCTTTGCAGCGACGCTTTGCTGCTATGCACCTTAGGATTATGTGGAGTAGAAGCGTTATTGCCCATTTATGCTTTACCACCTGTTTTCGGAGCTCGTGCGGAGATTTTCCCTGATCGCCGTTTCAAACCATATCGGCAGAACTTCCTGGTTGCTTTAGCGATAACGGTTGCCATAACGGCGCCGATCAAGTCTGTCGGTGCAAGCGTGTCCCCCTCTAAACAGTTAACGATGGAGGTTCATAAGGGGTATCCCCTTGGGCATATGGCCTTCGGATGAGCAGTGAGGCAATTCGATTCGATCCTATCTTCAAGGAGAAACGGTCATGCGACACGATATCGTATTGAGCACCAGCTGTATTTTGTTGCTGTTCCTTTCCAGTTGCGTTGCCAAATCATGGATGAAGTGAATGCCGCCTGAAGATTGAGCGACATCTCCCCCTGGTGTATCGGGCGGCCGTGTTCAAAGCACCTGCGCATTGATGGCGTCACACAGGCCGGGCAGCCGTCGAAGCGCCCTTCCGTCAAGGCTCACCGCCGGTACGGCACCCATAAGCGAATTGGTGAGAAGCACCATGTCCGCCTCGAAAAACGCGTTCGGCATGAGCTGCTTTTCCTGGATTTCGAACCCGAAACCGGTCAGGGCGCTCAGGGCAGCCTCCCCCATGACCCCCGGCAGCACATGGGGAGACACCGGCACAAGAACCGTCTTCTCCTTTATCAGCAATATACTGGCGGAATTGGTCTCCGACAGGGAACCATCGGGATTCAGAATAAGGGCCTCGTCGGCCCCCTCTTCCCGTGCTCTGTTTCCGGCCAGGTAATAATAAAGGTAATTGGTGGTTTTAAAATCCGCCAGCGGCGTTTGTCGGGGGGCTTGGCAGGTTGCCAGCCTGAGGCCGGGGGCCTCTTTTCCATCCAGCCGATGCGTGTACACCCTGGCTGACACCACCACTTCATGGTCCCAGGGCGGGACGGACCGGCTTCCGAAGGTGGCGAGAATCTTGACGGCGGCGACCTGATCCTCGAGGCTGTTTGCTGTTATTACCTGGCCAATAACATCCGCCCAGGTCAGGTCGGGCACCGGGCTGTGAAAAAACTTTCGCCAGGCTGCGGAAAACCGTCCGATATGGGCGTCCAAATACTTTACTTTCCCGGCATCGACACGAATCGTCTCAAAAAATCCGAACCCGTATTGGATCCCCAAGTCCGAAACCGGAATACGGGCATCGGCCATTCTTTCCATCCGCCCGTTTTTCCAGACCATCGGTGGTCTGCCGGCCGCGCCGGGGGCGCCCGCCCATAAATCCATCAGCGTTTTGCCCTTGTGCAGAGTTTCGTTGTACTCGCTTGCCGGGTTTGAATCGATGACAATCCCGCCCCCCACGGAAAACAGTATCTGTCCGCCCGCCACCGTGGCGGTTCGAATGGCAATGGAAAGGTCCATGGTGTCGTGGAAGCTGATGTATCCGATGCTTCCGGTATACACATGGCGCCGGTGGGACTCGAGTTCGTCGATAATCTCCATGGCGCGAATTTTCGGACACCCGGTGATCGAGCCTCCCGGAAAGGCGGCCCGGAGGAGATCCACACTTCCCTGTCCGCTGGCGAGTTCCCCCTCGACAATGGATACGAGGTGATAGACGTTTTGATAGGCCTCCACCCGTTTATGCTGGGTCACCCGCACCGATCCGCCCTCGCATACCTTCCCCAGATCGTTTCGAAGCAGGTCCACGATCATGGAAAGCTCGGCGTCATCCTTTCTGCTCTGAACCAGGGTTTCCCGCAGCTTTTCATCTTCTTCCGGAGTGCCGCCCCTGGGCGCCGTTCCCTTGATGGGACGGGTTTCCACATGCCGTCCCGTCTGCTGAAGAAACCGTTCCGGGGAGGTGGAAACGATCTGATGATCCCCGGTTTGAACATAGGCAAAGAACGGGGCTGGGTTCTGTTCGAATAGCGCCCGGAAAAGTCGCCAGGAATTGCCGGAAAAATCCGCCTGAAACCGCTGTGAAAGATTGACCTGGTATACATGCCCCTGCGCGATGTACTCCCGGACCGCCTCGACGGCGTCCATGTAAGCTTCCCGGGAAAAATTGCTGCGGAGAGCTGTTGAAACGCCATCGGCAACCGTTTGCCCGGATGGATCTTCGCCGTCGGCTGTTTTCAGGATGTTGAAAAAGGCCTTTCGAACCTCCATTACATCCATTTTCTCCCTTAGAGGAATGCACAACCGGGTTATGTTTTCATGCCGGTCGTGAACCAGAAGCGCTCCGGGGGCGGACAGGAAAATATGCGGCAGCCCCAGGTCATCCATGGAAGTTCGGGGGAGTTTTTCGAGCTGGTCCTTAAGGTCATAGGAAAAATATCCGAAAAGTCCGGCGACAACCGGCATGGGCATGTCCGGTGATGGGATTCGGCAGTGATCCAGCAGGCGACGCAGTACCTCAAACGGATTTTCATGAAGGGAAAAGCTCTCATCTTCGACACGGAGGGTCAAATCGCTTCCCACGCCATAAAACGTCAGCCAGGGCAGAACGGCAAGCATGTGGTACCGGGCGCAGTCAAGTTCCGATCCGCTGAGAAGCGCCACGGTTCCCGGAAGGTGCGCAAACTTCCCGGCCACATCCAAAAACGGCAAGTCGATCAGAATCTCTTCGGTATATATCCCGCGCAGCCGCCCGATTTTCTCTATACAGCGTTTTTCAAATAAATTCTCCGCCATCTTTTTCATCCAATCGGTAGAATACAACAACTTTAGGCACTCTATCGCACTTTAGGCACTCCCGGCACTTGCAGTTTTTCCTTCAGGGGACCCATCCGGAGATAATTTTCGATAAGAGAAAATCCGTGAGGCGTCAAAAAACTTTCGGGGTGAAACTGAACCCCGTGAAGCGGGCTTTTCACATGCGAAAGCCCCATAATCACTCCGTCGTCGCTCCGGGCGGTCACCACCAATTCCGGAGAAGACGGCGCCACCATCAGGGAATGATACCGGGCCGCCAGAAACGGCGACGGCAAGCCATGAAAAATACCCGAGCCTTCATGCCGGACCTGACATGTTTTCCCGTGCATCAGCGTCGTGGCACGGGTGGTCGTCCCCCCGAATGCCTCGTTCATACACTGCATCCCCAGGCAAACCCCCAGAATCGGAACCGACGAGTGCAATTCCCGGATCAGCGAAACGGAAATTCCCGCATCGGCGGGTGCTTTCGGCCCGGGACTCACCAGAAGATAATCGGGATTCATCCGATCCACTTCCGCCACGCTGATCCCGTCACTTCTGAACACCCGGATCGATAAATCGTAGCACATGAACATCTGCACCAGATTGTAGGTAAAAGAATCGTAGTTATCGATGACAATCAGCCTGGCCACAACGCCTCCACCTAAAAGTAAACGCCATCCGGACAGAGTCTGGATGGCGTTTGCCTAAAGCATTACCCTATTTCATCTGCGCACTCGAAAAAACTGCTTACGAATGCGGTTCCATCTGTTTTTATTCCGTATAGCCTCAACTGCACTATACGTCAAGGGAAATGGCCGGAATGAGCAGAGCGACCGCATGTAAAATCGGATGATGTTGTTATCGGGATCGCCATCGAGCCTTTTTCGATCCCGATACCGATAGCGATTCCTACCCCGATTACCTCGTCACATCCTACATGCGATTGCCCTGCGGGGATTACATTCAAACAGATGAACATTGGGCGTTCATTTTTTCTTTGGCGGGTTCACCCGTATAAAATGAATCGTGAATGTGGTTCCCTTGCCTACCCGGCTTTCCACATCCAGGCGGTATCCGTAAGATTCCAGAATGCTGTGGACGATGGAAAGCCCCAGTCCGGTTCCCCGGGCCTTGGTGGTATAAAAGGGATCGAAAATCAGCCTCAGTTTGTCTTCCGGAATACCGCATCCCGTGTCTCGGATCTGTAAAAGAACCTGCCTGCGGTCGGTGCTCACGGTAATATCGATCACGCCATCCCCGTCGATGGCTTCGGAAGCATTGGACAGAAGATTCCAGAGTACTTGACGGAGGTGGGCGGGATCCATTTCAATCCATATACCGTCTTCGAAGTTTTTCCGGATGATGATCGTATCGCGGTATTTTGAATTTTTCTCAAAAAGTGCAATTGTATCCGAGAGGGCCTTCTCAAGTGCAATGGTCTGTGGTTCGCCGGCAGGCGGTCTTGCAAACATTAAAAAATTGCTGAGCAGGGAACTCAGTCGATCGGTTTCCCTCAGGACGATTTTCATGAGCTTGCTGTGCGCCGCATCCGGCTCCGTATCCTCCTGGAGCAGCTGAATGGAGCCCGAAAGAGAGGCCAGTGGATTTTTGATTTCATGTGCCAGCCCGGCAGCCATTTCCCCCACGGCGGCCAATTTTTCCACCCGCTTCACGTGGGCTTCCATGGCCGCCAGTTCCCGCCGGCTTTTTCGGGCCTGTTCCGCCAGCAGGTTGCCTAAAAAGGCCACCATGAGGCAGGCCAGGAGAATCATCAATATCTTGTAAAGAACCTGTAGTTCTCCGACATTGGAGGCCAGGGGGATATTGTCGGAAATGATCGGTTGAATGGTGCCCGTATATTCCAAGGCAATGAGCAAACCGTATTGAATGCTGCATAGAATAGCCGTTAAAAAACTCCAGGTGCGAAGCAGGAACACTCCCGCATAAATCACCACCACCAGATAAAGGAATGAAAAGATGCTGGAAAAGCCGCCGGTGATGAAAATGATCAGGGAGACGATAAAGGTATCCAGCGTGATTTGAAGGTGCGCCTGGAAAAAATAATGTCTTGAGTGCTTTAAGAGCCACGCATAAACGGCCGACAGGAAAAAAATGCCGGCGGTAAAGCTATACACCACAACGAGGGTTTGGGTCAGGTAGGACGCCTCTTTCCCCATCTGCAAGGCGCCGGCCGAGCCCAGAAGGAGCGTTGTCACCACGAGGCGGAAAAATGTCAGCCACTTGAGCCGGTTGTATACTTCAGGCTTGGGAATATTGTTCGCCGCGTTCTTTCGCAATGCAATCAGCCGACAACGGAGGCCATCTTGAATATGGGCAGATACATGGAGATCACCAGGCCACCGATGGTCACGCCCAGAAAAACCAGCATAAACGGCTCGATGAGAGACGTGAGGTTGTCCACGGCCTGATCCACCTCCTCATCATAGAAATCCGCAATTTTAGACAGCATGGCATCCAGGGCGCCGGTGGATTCCCCGACGGCAATCATCTGGCAGACCATGGAAGGAAATACCCCGCTTTCAGTGAGGGGTTCCGCCATGGTCCGGCCTTCGGAAATGGCGGAGCGAACCGAGTAAATGGCCTTTTCCACTGATTTGTTCCCCGCCGTTTTCGCCACGATGTCGAGGGCCTCCAAAATCGCGACTCCGCTGTTGAGCATGGTGCCCATGGTTCGGGTAAATTTGGACACGGCGACCTTCCGAATCAACAGGCCGAAGACGGGCAGTTTAAGCACCATCTCATCGACCACTTCATTCCCTTTTTTGGTTTTGTAAAACCGCTTAAAGGCAAAAATAAAAAGAACAATGGCGATGATGAGATAAAGAATGTACCCCTTGACAAACTCGCTGAGGCCGATAACGAACCGGGTCGGTGCTGGGAGTTCAGCCCCGAAATCCGCAAACATATTCTGAAACACCGGGATTACGAACACGAGAATTACCGCCGTAACGATCACCGCGATAATCATGGTAACGGCCGGATAGGTCATGGCCCCCTTCACCTTCCGTTTGAGCTTGGACATTTTCTCCATGTAGGCGGCCAGTCTGCGAAGGATCGTATCCAGAATACCCCCCGCCTCCCCGGCTGCAATCATGTTGACAAAAAGGTCATCGAAATGCTTGGGAAATTTTTTCAGGGAATCCGCCAGGGTGGAACCGGACTCCACCGACTCTTTGACAGTCTTCAGGACATTTTTAAACGTCTTGTTCTCCTGCTGGGAGTAAAGGATATCAAGGCATTGAATAATAGGAAGACCGGCATCGATCATGGTCGAAAACTGCCTGGCAAAAATGATGACGTCCGTTTCCGTAACCTTCGGCTGCATAAACGCCACATTTTCAAAAATATCCTTCGGCTTGGGCTTGATTTTCGGATTTGTGATATTCAGCCGAGTCAGGTTCGCCTTGACCGCCTCCACACTGGGAGCTTCCATTTCACCTTTTTGAAGAACCCCTTTTTTATTCTTGCCTGACCATAGATAAATCGGCATGTATCCTCCTTCAGCTGTCAACAGTCTGAGTTGTTTTCCGGTCTTGTCAGTGGTGTTGCACCTATCTTTTTGGTTAAGCGTTATTATACAAAAAAACACATCCAGGCGGGATCAGAAAATCATCTCTGGCCCGCCATAAAAAAAATACCCCTTGGCATTGTATTACGCGTTACGATTTTCTCCTGCTCCATCTTCTCCAATTGTTCAAGAGCTTCGGAGGCAGCGACACCCATCATGCGGCAGATATCGTCGATGGTAAGCGGTCTTCTTCGAATTGCCGCCAGGATGCGATCCGCCAGATCGTCGCTTTCCTCCCGAACCTGACTTCCCCTGGATGAAGATATCATCTCTGCAGCCTGCAAAAAAGATGCCGCCCGCTCAAGTTCATCTTTTTCTAGCGGCATCACCCAGCTTTCGGCGCCCGGCCGGTCCAAGGTATTAACCTGAACTTTATCGGGCTGAATTCTTTTCAGCATCTCCCGGATCCGGGCAAGTTCCTCATGGGAAGTATTGCATCCGGGCACCAAAAATACTTCCGCCCAGAGGCTGTTTTTATATATCTTTCGAAAGGAAATCAGCCCCGCCTCCATTTCGCTGAGCGAAAGCCCGGGATGCGGGCGATTCACTTTCCGAAACGCTTCGCTGCCGCCGCCGTCCACGGATACGATCACCACATCGATGGCAAGCAGTCTGCGCCGCACATCCTCCCGGCTTAAAAGGGTGCCGTTTGTCAGAAGAGCCAGTTTGTATTGGGGAAAATTCGATTTGATAAAATCGGCTACCTCACCGATACCGCTGTGCAAGGTCGGTTCCCCGGAGCCGGAAAACGTAATAAAATCCAGACGCGGAGCGGAAGAAAGAAACGACACCAGTTCCTCTTTAACTGACGCCACAGGCACATATTCTTCAGGTGTAATCGTCAGATGCGTCGTCCTGCCACACTCGCAATAGACACAGTCCAGCGAACAGGTCTTGTGCGGCATCAGGTCCACCCCCAGAGAAAGCCCTAACCGCCTGGAAGGTACCGGGCCAAATATATGCCGATAAATCGTGGGGGGCTTGCCCTTCCCGGAATCTTTGAAATCAGGAACTGTGTTCTGCATTGCGAGAGACATATGGATCCATCACCGATGTTCAAAGGATAATGCATCGAATTTTTAGGGCTTTGTAGCACAGTCTGCCGTCAATAACAACCCAAAATACCAAACCGGCGAACAAGTCAGCCATACGGTTGCGCTTGAAAAACCTTCCCTTTTAACATATTGACACAGTAGAGACCGCTTGCCCCTGACCTGGCCTTGGGGACCATGTTTTAAAAGCGAAGTTATAACCCAAACCGGATCCCGACACGCCGAATATGAAAAAAAAATCTGGCTCCCGAAAACCATTCGATACCATCATCACATCCCATGCGAACGCGGACTTTGATGCCATGGCCTCCATGCTTGCCGCCCAGAAACTCTATCCGCAAGCACGGGTGGTGTTTCCCGGTACCCAGGAAAAAAGCCTTAGAATTTTCTATATCAATTCCATGGTCTACTTGTACAATATGGCGGAAATCAAGGACATTGACCTTTCAAAGATCAAACGGCTGGTCCTGGTGGATACCCGCCAGGCCAATCGAATCGGCATCTTTTCCCAGCTGGTGGGAAAACCGGACGTGGAAATCCATATTTACGACCACCACCCTTCCATGGAAGATGATATTCGCGGACAGGTTGAAGTGATTCGGCATATCGGCGCCACCACCACGATTCTCATGGAACTTCTGGAAGAGAAGGGAATTGCCGTATCGGCCGAGGAAGCGACCGTGATGTGCCTCGGTATTTATGAGGACACCGGATCTTTTACCTTCAACTCCACCACGGAAAACGATTTAAGGGCGGCCGCGGGCCTCCTGGCCAGAGGTGCGAACCTGAACATCGTCTCCGATCTGATCTCCCGGGAAATAAGCCCAGGGCAACTGATCCTTCTGAATGAAATGGTTCAATCCACCACTGAGTATAATATTCACGGTATCGATGTGATGGTCACCAGTATCACCAAGGATGAATATGTTCCGGACTTTGCTTTTCTCGTACACAAGATGATCAAAATGGAAAATATCAACGCCATTTTTGCCATCGCCTGCATGGGAAGCAAAATCTATGTGGTGGGCCGAAGCAGAATTCCGGAAGTCGACGCCGCGGAGATTATGCGGGCCATGGGCGGCGGCGGGCATCGGTTTGCCGCCTCCGCGACCATCCGGGACAAGACGCTTCCCCAGACGGAACATCTTCTGGTACGAATTCTCCATGATAAAATTCCCTCCCACCGGTTGGCAAAGGACCTGATGTCCTATCCGGCCATCGTGGTCGATGCCGACCGCCCGTGCGAAGAGGCAAAGGAGCTTCTGACCCGGTACAATATCAACGCGTTGCTGGTGACCCAGGCCAACAAAACCAAAATCCGGCTGGAGGGCTACATTTCCCGACAGGTGATTGAAAAGGTCATCTTCCACAAGCTGGGAAAAGTGCCGGTCAAAGAGTACATGACTTCCGAGCTTGCCTCGGTCCGACCCGAAGCGGACCTCTTTGAAGTACAGGAGAAGATAATTGAGAACAAGCAGC
>JBECKW010000086.1:0-9276 GCA_040235505.1 Desulfobacterales bacterium | reverse complement strand
CGGCAGAAAAAATGCATCGAACCCATGGGCGAGTCGAAATCCGATTACCAGATTCTTACGGATCTCTCCGAACGCCTGGGAATGAAAGACCTTTTCACCGAAGGAAACACAGAAGATGACTGGGCGAAACTCTTCTTCGACTCATCGGATCTTTCCAAGAGGATCACCTGGGAAGAGCTCAACGAAAAGGGTTACTACTTTACACCCGTGCCGGACGACTACAAACCGACCCCCAGCATGCGCTGGTTTGCGGAAGGCAGGGATTGCGATACCCCCGACACCAGCAACCCGAAACGCGGCACCGACAAGGCCAGGGAACTGGGGACGTATACCGGGAAGATCGAGTTCGCCTCCGAGAGCCTGCGCCAGAACATGCCGGATGACAAGGAGCGGCCCATTGTGCCGCATTTCATCCCCTCCTGGGAAGGCTACAAGAGCGAGCCGCACAAGAAATACCCGATGCAGATTATCCTTCCGCATCCGAGATTTACGTTCCACACCCACTACGACAACCATACCCAGTGGCTGAACGAAATCCCCGGGCACCGGGTGGAGAAGGACGGATACGCCTGGTGGCCGGTACGCCTCAATCCCGAGGATGCAAAGGCCAGGAATATCAAGGGCGGCGATATCGTCGAACTTTACAACGACCGGGCCTCGGTGCTCGGTATTGCCGACGTGACGCATCGCGTGCCCGCAGGCATCATTCACAGCTACGGCTGCTCGGCGAAATACGATCCGTTGGTTCCCGGCAAGGCGGGCACCACCGACAAGGCGGGATGCGGCAACATGCTGACCTCGTCGAAGCTTCTGTCGAAGCACGCGCCGGGAATGACGCCGAATTCTTGTGTTTGCGAAATCAGAAAGTGGGAGGGATGAACCATGCCAAAATATGCAATTGCTATCGATATTGAAAGATGTACCGGATGCTATTCATGTTTTCTTGCCTGCAAGGATGAATACGTCGGCAACGATCACCTGCCGCTGTCCCTCGCACAGCCGAAAAAGGGGCAGAAATGGGTAAACCCCAAGGAGATCGAGTACGGGACCGGCACCAAGGTCAAGGTGGACTACATCCCGGTGCTCTGCCAGCACTGCCAGGATGCCCCCTGCATGTTGGTGGCACCTCCCGGAGCGGTCTACCGCCGGGATGACGGCATCGTCATCATCGATCCCGAAAAGGCCAAGGGGTGTAAGGAGATTGTCGACGCCTGCCCCTACCGGGCCGTCTTCTGGAACGAGGAGACGAACGTGGCCCAGAAGTGCACCATGTGCGCCCACATGCTCGATGCCGGCGAAAAAAATGTCCGCTGTGCCGAGGTCTGTCCCGCCCAGGCAATGGTTTTCGGCGATCTGGACGATCCGGAGAGCAAAATCTCCAAGCTGCTGGCCGAAAAGGCCGACCGGGTGGAGGACTTCAAACCGGAGTTTGAAACCAAGCCGGTGGTCAAATACCTCAGCCTGCCCAAGCCCTTCATCGCAGGCGAAGTGATCCTGGGTGACAAGCAGGACGAGTGCCTGAAGGGCGCCAAGGTGACCCTGACGGACGCCGACGGCAAGGTTGTGGCGGAAACGGAAACGGATTTCATGGGCGACTTCCAGTTCAAGGGTCTTGCCAAGGGGATCGACTACACCCTGAAAGCGGCCTATGATGGCTGCTACACCGAAGAAATGACCGTCCGGACCAATGCCAGCAAGAACGTCGGTCTCATCACACTGAGAGCCAAGTAGCCTGCATGGTAAAGCATGGACGCAGCAGGGGACGCATAGGGCAAAGAGCATAGGGCAGAGGGCAAAGAAAACCCGCTGCCGACCTTACAAAAAAGGCCGCCGGATTTTTTCCGGCGGCTTTTTGTCGTTATTATTCTATCCTGTTTATCCTGTAAATCCTGTCCACCGAGCTTTTTGCTTTTAAAAATGCATTTGACGTTCACCCTATGCTCTATGCCCTTTGCTCTCTGCCCACTACCCTTTGCCATTTTTTTTAATTTGACGAACTGATATTTTTTATATAAATACTATTCAGTTTATTAATTGGATCGTATTAATTGTTTTTCAGCCATTTTTTTCAGAAATTATCCGGCCGGTTCCTGAACGGGACAGGATTTTAGATCCCGAATCCATCTTTTTCCCGGCCCGGCAACAGCACTAAATTCCGACGACCTTTCGCTTCACATTGAGCCCTTTTTCAACGCAAAGGAGGGACACACGAATGCAGGACGTAATCACCATTGAAAATGACTGGCGGCACGCTTTCAGGGACAAACTGATGCAGCTTCTGCCCGACGGCGCCAACCTGGACCTCTGCCTCACCTGCGGCTGCTGCTCATCGGGATGTCCGGCTGCGGGGCTTGAAAACATGGATCCCCGCAAATTCGTTCGCATGATCATGCTCGGCATGGACGAGGAGCTGACCCGGCACCCCTGGGTCTGGCACTGCAGCATGTGCAAGCGCTGCACCTATGTCTGCCCCATGGGTATCGACATTGCGGCCATGGTTTTCGAGGGGCGAAAACTCTGGCCCCGGGATGAGCGACCCAGGGGGATTCTCCGCTCCTGCGACATGGCCCTTAAGAACGACAGTTGCAGCGCCATGGGCACCCCGGAGGAAGATTTCCGATTCGTGGTGGAGGATGTACTGGAAGAGGTCCGGGAGAGCCAGCCCGGCTGGGAAGATCTCCAGGCGCCCATCGATAAAGAGGGGGCGTATTTCTTCTTGAGCCAGAACTCCCGGGAGCCGGTCACCGAGCCCGAGGAGATGGTGCCGCTCTGGAAAATCCTTCATCGGGTCGGAGCCGACTGGACATACAGCTGCAAAGGCTGGGGCGGCGAAAACTACTGCATGTTCCTGGCCGACGACGAGGGATGGCAGACCATTACCAATAAGACCCTCCATCAGGCGGAGGCGCTGGGCTGCAAAGTGTACCTGAACACGGAATGCGGCCATTCCACCTTTTCGGTCTGGATGGGGCAGAAACGGCATAAAATCAAGACCGGCCTGGAAATCGCCCCCATGGTGCAATACTACGCGAAATGGATCCGGGAAGGAAAGCTGGAGGTTTCCTCCGACTGGAACAAGGACCTCGGCATCAAATTCACCGTCCAGGATCCGTGCAATCTGGTCCGGAAAGGATTCGGAGACCCGTTTGCCGATGACCTTCGGTTCGTCACCGCCGCCTGCGTGGGGGCGGAAAATTTTATCGATACCTACCCCGCCAAGTCCAACAACTATTGTTGCGGCGGCGGCGGTGGATTTCTCCAGAACGGCTACCGGGATGAAAGGCTCTATTACGGACGACTTAAAAACGAACAGATTGTCCGCACCGGTGCCGCCTATGTCATCACCCCCTGCCACAACTGCCATGCCCAGATCCATGAGCTTGGCGAGCACTACGGCGCCGGGTACCGGACCCTGCACCTTTGGACCCTGATCGCACTATCCATGGGAATCCTGGCCGAAGCTGAACGGATATATCTGGGGGATGACCTGGCGGAGGTCAACCTTCCGGGGTATTAGCCCGGCGGAGCCGGGCTGCTGGGCGGCTGGGAGGCTGGGAGGCTGGGAGGCTGGGAGGCCACCAACCGTTTTAATAACTGATTTTTTTAAATCTTTTGTCTTCTTTGTGTCCTTTGTGTCTTTGTGGTTTAAATTTTTTATAGCCACGGATCGAGAGAGGAGTAGACATGGCCGACGGTAAAAATGAGATTATGGGCTCCGTGATGGTGGTGGGGGCGGGGATTGCCGGGATTCAGGCGTCCCTGGATCTTGCGAATTCAGGCTTTCTGGTCCACCTGGCGGAAGAAAAATCCGCCATCGGGGGCGTGATGGCCCAGCTCGACAAGACCTTTCCCACCAACGACTGCTCCATGTGCATCATCTCGCCGAAGCTGGTGGAAGCAGGACGGCATCTGAACATCGATCTCATGACCATGACCAAAGTCGAGAATGTTACCGGTGAACCGGGAAATTTCGAGGTTACGGTCACCCGCAGCCCCCGGTTTGTGGACATCGACAAATGCACCGCCTGCGGGGAATGCGCCAAGGTGTGCCCGGTGGAGCTACCCAATACCTTCGACCAGGGCCTCGGAACCCGAAAGGCTGCCTACAAGCTTTACCCCCAGGGCATGCCCGGCGCCTATGCCGTTGAAAAGAAGGACAAGGCCCCGTGCCGGCTGGCGTGCCCTGCCGGCATCAACGTTCAGGGGTATGTGCAGATGGTGAGGCAGGGGAAGTACAAGGAAGCCCTCCAGATCATCATGCGGGATCTGCCGCTTCCCGGCGTTCTGGGAAGAATCTGCCCCCACGGCTGCGAAGACGCCTGCCGCAGGTGCGAGGTGGATGCACCGGTGGCCATCCGGAACCTCAAGCGAGTGGCGGCGGATAAATTCGATCCCCGGGAGATCGAAATTTCCTGCGATCCCCCGAGGGAAGAAAAGGTGGCCATCATCGGCTCCGGTCCGTCGGGACTTTCCGCTGCGTATCATCTGGCCCGGAAAGGGGTCGGCTCCACCATCTTCGAAGCCCTTCCCAAGCCCGGCGGCATGCTCCGGGTCGGCATCCCCGATCACCGGCTGCCGAAGGATGTGCTGGACCGGGAAATCGAGGTCATCACCCGGCTGGGAGTGGAAATCCGCTGCAACACCCCCATGGGGCCGGATCTCACGGTGGATGATCTTTTTGCCCAGGGATTCAAGTCGGTCTATCTTGCCATGGGCGCCCATCGGGGGATCGAGCTGGGCATTCCCGGGGAAAAGTCTTCCGGGGTTCGCCAGGGCGTTGAGTTTCTCCGGGAAGTCAACCTCAACGGCAAGGCGGCTGTGGGCAAAAAGGTGGCGGTGATCGGCGGCGGGAATGTGGCCATCGATGTGGCCCGTTGCGCGGTGCGCCTCGGGGCTGAAGAAGTTACGATCATCTACCGGCGTACCCGGACGGAAATGCCGGCCTGGGAAGAAGAGATCCAGGCGGCGGAGACCGAGGGCGCCAAGATCAATTATCTTTCCGCGCCCCAGGAAGTCCTCACCCGGGACGGCAAGGTTTCGGGAATCCGCTGCATCCGCATGGAACTCACCGAACCGGACTCATCGGGCCGGCGGCGTCCCGTGCCGATTCCGGACAGTGAATTCGATATGGACGTGGACCAGGTGATCCCGGCCATCGGGCAGACGCCGCTTCTGTCGGCCATCGAGGATGCGGCGGACATCAAAACCACCCGCTGGGGCACCATCGAGGTGGACCCGGTCACCTATGCCACTGACCGTCCCGGCGTGTTTGCCGGCGGAGACGTGCAGTCCGGCCCTTGGGTGGCCATCGGCGCCGTTGCCGTGGGAAAGGAAGCCGCCGAGTCCATCCTGCGCTATTTCGACGGACAGGATATGGCGGAAGGCCGGGAGGCGATCAAGATCGAAAATCCGGAATACCGCCCCATCCCCGAAAATGCAGCGAAAGTTCCCAGGGCTCACATGCCGGAGCTGTCCGCAGAGGAGCGCCAGGGCAATTTCAAGGAAGTGGAGCTTGGCTATTCCGAGGAAGCCGCCGCTGCCGAAGCGGAACGATGTCTCAACTGCGGCTACTGCTGCGAATGCCGCCAGTGCGAGGACGCATGTCTGGCCCATGCCATCGACCATGACATGTCCCCGGTAACGGAAACCGTCCGGGTGGGTTCGATCATTCTGTCCCCCGGATTTACGCCCTTTGATCCAACCCCCTACACGCCGTATGTCGCAGGCCATCCCAATGTGGTCACCAGCCTGGAATTCGAGCGGCTCCTGTCGGCCTCCGGTCCCTTCCAGGGTCACCTGGTGCGTCCCTCGGATCACCGGGAACCGACCAAAATCGCCTGGCTCCAGTGTATCGGCTCACGGGACCGGAACCTCTGCGGCAACGGCTACTGCTCATCGGTGTGCTGCATGTATGCCGTCAAACAGACCGTCATCGCCAAGGAGCACAGCTCCGAACCGCTGGACACCGCCGTGTTCTATATGGACATGCGGACCTACGGAAAGGATTTCGACAAATATCAAATGCGGGCCGAGGCGGAAAACGGCGTCCGGTTTATCCGATCCAGAATCCACACCATCGAACCCATGCAGGACGATTCCCTCCGGCTGCGTTACCTGAGCGAATCCGGGACGCTCATGGAGGAGGCCTTCGACATGGTGGTCCTGTCCGTGGGGCTTTCGCCCCTGAAGGAGGCCGCGCAGCTGGCGGAAAAACTCGGCATCACGCTCAATTCACACGGGTTTGCGGAAACCACGGATCTCGCGCCCGTGGCCACGAACCGCCCGGGAATTTTTGTCTGCGGCGCATTCCAGGGACCCAAGGACATTCCCCAGTCGGTCACCGAGGCCTCGGCCGCGGCGGCTGAAGCCTCGCGTTACCTTGCCGCCGCCCGCGGTACCCAAACCCGAACCCGGGAACTTCCGCCGGAAAAAGATGTGTCCATGGAGCCGCCCCGGATCGGTGTCTTTGTCTGCCATTGCGGCATCAACATCGGTGGCATTGCCGATGTACCTTCCGTCCGGGATTACGCCGCCACCCTTCCCAATGTCGTGCATGTGGAGGACAACCTCTTCACCTGTTCCCAGGACAGTCAGGACCGCATGAAACAGATCCTGCAGGAACACAATATCAACCGGGTGGTGGTGGCCTCCTGCTCTCCCCGGACCCACGAGCCGCTTTTCCAGGAGACCCTTCGGGAGGCAGGCCTGAATCCCTATCTGTTTGAAATGGCCAATATCCGCGACCAGAACACCTGGGTCCACATGAGCAAACCGGAAATGGCCACATCCAAGGCCAAGGACCTGGTCCGGATGGCCGTGGCAAAGGCCGGCCGGATCGAACCCCTCCACCAGGTGAGCCTCGGCATCACCCAGTCGGCCCTGGTGATCGGCGGCGGTGTGGCCGGCATGGTCTCGGCCCTGGCCATTGCGGAGCAGGGATATCAGGTATATCTCGTCGAGCGCGACGACCATCTGGGTGGTGTCGCCACCCGCCTCAAGTCCACCTGGCAGGGGGAATCGATCCAGGATTTTGTCAAGGATCTGATCCGGAAAGTCTACGACCACGAACGTATCCGTCTTTTTCTGCACACCGAACCGGTGGAAACCACGGGAGTACTGGGGAATTTTAAAAGCGACCTGATGACCGGAACCGGCACCCTGACCTCCGTCACCGTCTCCCATGGCGCCACCGTTCTTGCGGTGGGCGGGAAAGAGAGTACCCCCGAAGAATATCTTCATGGACAGCATCCCGATGTCCTGACGCACCTCGAACTGGACGATACGCTGCAAAGTGACCCGGATCGCTTCCGCCAGGTTCGAACCGTGGCCTTCATCCAGTGCGTCGGTTCCAGAACAACGGAGCGGCCCTATTGCAGCCGGGTCTGCTGCACCCACAGCCTGAAACGCGCCATCTCCTTCAAGGAGATGAATCCGGACGTGAATGTCGTCGTTCTCTACCGGGATATCCGCTCGTACGGTTTCCGCGAAGACCTCTATACGAAAGCCAGAAGTAAAGGCGTGCTTTTTATCCGGTACGATCTTGAAAACCCGCCGGAAGTGACGCTGGCGGATAATGCCCTGACGCTCCAGACCATGGACCCGATCCTGGGACGGCCCGTTCGAATCCGTCCGGATCTGCTGGTGCTGGCCACCGCCATCCTGCCCCACGAGAACCGGGAGCTTTTCGAGCTGTTCAAGGTGCCGGTCAACAGCGACGGGTTCCTTGTGGAGGCCCATGCCAAGCTCCGGCCAGTGGATTTTGCATCCGACGGCATTTTCATGGCCGGTCTAGCCCACGCACCGAAGTCCATAGACGAAACCATCGCCCAGGCCACCGCGGCCGCCTCAAGGGCTCTGACGATCCTCTCCAGGGAAAGCATCCAGGTGGGCGGCGCCGTGGCCCATGTGCGGGACCCGGAACACTGCGCCTGCTGTCTGGTCTGCGTCCGCTCGTGTCCGTATGGGGTACCAGCGGTCAGGGACGGTCACGCCTTCATCGAACCGGCCCAGTGCCATGGCTGCGGCATCTGCGCGGCGGAATGTCCGGCAAAGGTCATCACCCTGCAGCATTTCACCGATGAGCAGCTCCTTTCGAAATCGGACGCGTATCTATGTGAAGTGCTTGAACAGGTTGAATGCTGAGAGAAGATAGTCAGGTTTGCAGTACAGGGGACACAGGTAATGCGCAACATTTTCTCGGGATCGGTATCGGTATCGCTATCGTTCTTGATTCGATACCGATACCGATACCGATAGCGACCCCGAGAAGGATCGTTTTGTATTGCCTTATTATTTGTTTAATCTGCGTCAATCTGCGTAATCTGCGGATCAAAGAAATACTTTTGATGAAGGAGACACGAACGTGACGACACCCGATTTCGAACCCCGAATCCTCGCCTACTGCTGCAAATACTGCGCATATGCCGCCGCAGACCTTGCCGGTTCCATGCGTCTCTCCTACCCCGGCAACATTAAAATCATCCAGGTCCCCTGCACCGGCCGGGTGGACATCCTTCACCTCATGAAGGCCATGGAAGAAGGGGCCGACGGCATCTATGTGGCCGGCTGCATGGAGGGCGAATGCCACTTCATCAGCGGAAACCTGAAGGCCAGAAAACGGGTCAACTATGTCAAAAAGCTCCTGGCCTCCATCGGCCTCGAACCGGAGCGTGTGGAGATGTTCAATCTGTCTTCCGCCATGGGCCCCCGGTTTGCCGAAATCGCCAGGGAAATGACCGACCGCATTCAAAAACTGGGGCCGAGCCCCATCGGGGTCCGGCTGAAACAATCGGGCCGGCATGCATCCGAAGCATGTGCCAATTGTGCCAATTGATATCCGAACGGGGTGAACGGCCGAGACGGATACAATCAATTATCAGCGTTCAGTCGCTCAATTTGATGTGATTCGTTCGTCATCACTTGTTCTTATTTTTTGTAACCATTAATGACCCGTCACGTTATACTTCCAAACGAATTTTGAAAGTTTCAAATTCAATACAGCCAATTCCATGCTCTGAAAATATCCGGCCCGCCGCTTAATGGTGAGCCAATTTAATGATAACAGACCGATTTTCGGGCTCCATACATGTTTGCCGCCTAAAATCGTCCTTTTCGTGTCGGTTTTTTTTCCAAGGAGGATACCGTGAAAATTTGGGAAATGAAGGGCTTTTATCCGATCCGGTTGTTCGATCGCCGATGCCCGCATTTTTTACGTGCGGCACTAGTGATGGCAATATTGTTTCTCGTGCCGGTGGTATCGGTAGCGGCGCCTGCAAC
>JBECKW010000353.1:0-5734 GCA_040235505.1 Desulfobacterales bacterium | reverse complement strand
TTCCTTTGTGCCTCTGTGCCTTTGTGCCTCCGTCCTTCACTACTTTTTCAGCAGATCCTGAAGCAGTCCCTTTACGGCATCTTCCACCTTTTCCGGTTTTTCCTGGGTCTGGTTTGAAGAAGACGTTGCATTCGATTCGGTGGTCGATGTCTTCGAGGTCTGTTTGTTCTGTTTCCGGTTCAGGATTTCCAGGATGCCCGCGGTCAGGTTCGGTTTGACCTTGAGATTCGTAAAGGGTCCGGAGATGGTCACGGGGATCGGAACGTTTTTAAGATCGTCGGTGCTTTTCCCGCCCTGGCCCTGGCAGCTTTTGACCAGGGACGCCGTGGCGTCGTAGTCGAGGCGCTGTTTGGGAAGATTCACGGTCCCGGCGCCGCTGACCCGCAGGAGCGGGGACTTGAGGGATAGATCTTTGCTGGTGCCCACCCCATTTGCAAAGGTCATGGAACCGCCCAGTTCGGAGAAGCTGGTGCTGTCGGCCAATTGCGTTGTGGTCGTCTTTGTTTTCGAGGTTTTCTTGGCAAGCATCTGCAGGGCAGTGCCCACGAGATCTTCGGTTTTCAGCGAACCGGCACTGACGGCCGTCAGGGCCTGGCAAAGCTCGCCGACAATATCCACTCCCTTGATGCTGCCGTCGCTGAAAGTGAACGAAACCGTGCCGCCCAGGGAAGAAAGGAGCGCGTTCGTATCGGCGCCGGCAGAGGTGAGTTTTATGTCGGCACCGGCAAGACCCGTCATGATCGCATCGCCCTGAAGATCCTTTAGAAGATTTCCGGATTGGACCCCGGCCAGCGTTTCATCCAGCGAAAGTGCCGGTGTCTTCCCCCGGGCGTCGAGCCGAATGCTGCCGCTGCTGCTTCCGTCATACAAATCGGCGTTGAGGGGATTAAGGGTGACGAGGCCTTCCTTGGCGGCGGCCTGAATTTTTATCCCGGACAATCGAATCTTTTTGATTTTGAGCTTTCCGATCGCAATCTTTCCATCCAGGTTAAGGCCCCGGATAAGGTCGACGGGCAGGGGCGTGGCGGAAGCCGGCGGCGTCGTCGCGGCCTGCGGGGCTTTATTTTTTCCGGTGGTTTCAGGGGCCGGAGGCGGCAGGTACCTGTCGGCGTCGATGTCGTCGACTGCGATGTCAAAGGCATACGCCGGGGCCGGGGCAAGGGTGACATCGGCCTTCCCGGTGATGTTGGTGTTATCCAGGCGAAGCTTGAGGGACGAGACCGAAACAGCCTGGGTGGAGCCTTTGACGGCGGCGGCGAGCGCCACGGCGCTCATGGCCTTGGCATCGGCGGTTTCGGGGAGAAGGTTAAAATTCGAAAGAATCTGGCGAAGGTTGAAGGTGTCCGTCTGGAGCTGCGCCGTATAGGCGGGTGCCGAGGAAAGCCCGGTGACATCGGCCTTGGCCTTCAGCGTCATCTTGTCGGCAGTGAGGGTCAGGGCGGCGGCGGAAAGTGTCTGTTTATCGAGATCCAGCCGGGTGTCGGCGGCGGAGAGGCCAAAGGGGATTTTTTTGTCCATTTTGCCGGAAAGGGTCAGCCGGGTCACCTGAAAGACCTTGAACCCGGCATCGGCCGTGAGGGCGCCCTTCAGAGTGATGTCCGAAAGAAGCTTCGAAGCACCTTCCCCGCTTCCCGGCGGAAGATATCTCTTCAACTGGAATTGGTCCAGGGCGAGGTCGAAGGTCGCGTCGGGGGCCTTGAAATTTTTGACCCCGAGCGTGCCGGTCAGTTTGGAATCGTCCAGGCTGACCTGGAGATTTTCGAGGCGTGCGGCATCGGTGCCGGCGATAATATCGGTGCTGAATGCAGCGCTCGAAATTGCCTTGCCGTCTGCGGTCTTCGGCAGCGTGATGCCCAGCCGGGTGAGAAGCTCCCGGGGGTTGAAGGCGGCCACGGCCAGGGTTCCCTTGATCTCCGGTCCCGATTCCTGCTGCGTGAGATCGAGGTCCGCCGTGGTGTGGATGTCCCCTGCGGAAAGTTTCAGGGGCGTGATCTTGAAATTCTTCCGGTTCAGATCGCCCTTGATTGCAAGGTTCAGGGATACCGGCATGGGGCCGCCGGGGACGGCCTCTCCCGAGAGTGTGCCGGAAAGGGCGAGGTTGTCCAGGTTAAATGCGCCTTTGGAAAGGTCCGCCACGGCGGATCCGGCTTTATCCGTCTTGAGGGTGCCTTGAAGCCCCTTCATGGAAAGTTCCGGAATGTTGAGGGCGATGTTGGAGATTTCGAACCGTTGAGCGTTCAGATCCGCATCGGCGGTCGCGGACAGTGCGGCTGTGATCCGGTCTTTGCCCTCGGTGAGGGTGGCGCTTGCCGAAAGATCCTTGAGATGGATGCTTCCGGCGGCAAGATCCCCGGCGCCGCTGGTTTTGATGCCCGCCTCGGCAACGTACGGGGCGATGTTCAGGCCGGAGGCTTTGAGCTCGATACCGCTGAAATCGAATTTTTGCGAAGCGGTATCAAAGGCGGCATTTCCGCCGGCGGATACCGTCGCGCTGCCGCCGGGAATCGCCTTGCCGCTGAGATCCGCCCGGAAGTTAAGATCCTTTGCCGCGTAGCGACCGGCGTCCAGGTCAAATTCGATCCGGGTATCGGCCTTCGCCGTGGCGGCCAGGCCCATTTCCCCGGTATCCAGATCAAACCCGAGGTTTACCGAAACCGGTTCCTTCAGGGTAACCTTCGAAGTTTTTATGTTGAGATTTTTCAGGGTAATATGGGTTCCGGAACGCTGGTCGGTCCAAGTGATCCGGGCATCCTGGATGTCGAGTCCGCCGACGGCCAGGGCTGCCAGGGGTGAAGGGTTGGTTTGAGTTTCTTCGGGTTTCACCGGCTGTTCTTCCGATGGCGCAGCGGAGGGGACGATCAAATCATCCCAGTTGGTTTTGCCGTCCGCGCTGCGCTCCAGGTTCAGGACAAGACCCTGCACCTGGACCACGTCCGCTTCCACTTTTTTGGACAGAAGCGGCAGGAGCTTCACCTTTACCTGCACCTCCCGAACGCCGGCAAAAGTGTCGCCTTCAAACCCGGGTGCGTTTCCCAACTTGACGGCTCCGATTTTCGCGCCGAGCCACGGAAAAACCGATATGGATATATCACCTTCAATGGTCAGGTCCCGGCCGGTTTTTTCCTTCACCAGCTTTGAAATCCGGCCTTTGTATTGGTTGGGGTTCACCATCCGGGGAACAATGAGCGCCGCCGCCGTGATCAGGACGATCACGGCACCGAGGACGATCAGGGCGATTTTTAAGAATTTTTTCACGTGAGGGTCTCCTGTTTCAGTCCCGGCCACGTTCGTCCAGGAGCCTGCGGACCGATCCGGCCAGTTGGTTCAGGGGTACGGGTTTCATGAAAAATTTACGAATTCCGATGTTCCGGGCTATCTCTTCATTTATCAGATCGCTGTAACCGTTACATAGTATAATCGGCATGTCTGGACGAATGATTAGTACTTTTTTCGCGAGCCGTTCGCCCGTCATCTGCGGCATTGTCATGTCCGTTATTAAAAGATCGAAGGCATCCGGGTCTTTTTCGAATGTCGACAGTGCGTTCAGGCTGTTCGTTTTTACCGTGATACGATACCCCAGCTTTTCAAGGGCGTTGCAGTTTATCCCGGCGACGGCTTCGTCGTCCTCGACCAGAAGAATCCTCTCGTCGCCTGTGGGCGGCATGTCCGGGACTTTGAGTTCCGAATACGTTTCGGCCGGCTTGGGTGTTTCGGGCAGAAAAATGTCGAAAGTCGTTCCTTTCCCGGGGGTGCTGGAGACGTAAATATCTCCGTGGAAGCTGGTGACGATTCCGTGGACCACGGCAAGCCCCAGTCCGGTGCCGTCTCCCTTTGCCTTCGTGGTATAGTAAGGCTCGAAAACTCTGCTCATCATATCATCTGTCATTCCGGTACCGGTATCGCTGATGGAGAGTTTGATATGCGGGCCGGGCGAAAGATTCGGCTTGCCGGCGACATCACCGGAGGTCAGAACGGCCGGTTTCAAGGAAATCTTCAGTATCCCGCCTTTTTCCCGCATGGCATGATAGGCGTTTGTACAGATATTCATCACCACCTGGTGCAACTGGGTGGCATCGGCCAGTATCGCCGGGCAGTTTGGATCGATTTCCGTAACAATATCGATGGTTGCCGGAATGGATGGGCGCAGAAGCGCCAGCGTCTCTTTAATTATCTCATGGGCCCTTAACGCCCTGAGTTCCCGGGTATCGATCCTGCCGGCCCGGAGGATCTGTTTCACCAGTTCCTTGGCCCGCAGGGCTCCCTTCAATGCCTCGTTCAGATAGCTCCTGAGTCGGCTGCCATCTTCAGTCAAGCTATTGGCCAGCTCCGTGTATCCGGAGATGGCGGCGAGAATGTTGTTGAAATCATGTGCGATACCGCCGGCAAGGGTGCCGATGGCCTCCAACTTCTGGGCCTGCAGGAGCCGCTTTTCAAGTTTGACTTTTTCTTCTTCCGCCCGTTTCCGGTTCGTGAGATTGTGGAAGCTCCAGACCCGGCCGATTTCCCGGTTATCATGTATGAGCGGGGTGGAGTAGCGTTCAAAGACCCGGCCGTCCTTGAGGCGAATTTCTTCCAGTGCATCCCCTGAACTCTTATACAGCTCTTTTATCCGTTCAAGGACTTCAACCGGATTTTCGACCATCTTCAACACGTAATCCAGAAGTTTTTTATCATCCCTGGTATTTTCGAAAAAATTGGGCGGAATCCCCCACATTTCGGCGAAGGGGCTGTTTGCCGCCAGAATTTCGCCCTCTTTGGAGACAACGAGGATGCCGTCGGCGGTGGCGTGCAGCGTGCTCCAGAGGATTTTTTCGGTCCGCCTCAATCTGGAGATTTCTTTTTTCAGGAGGAAGAAAATAATGACGGCGGTTGAAATGACAAAAAACCATCCCTTGAGCATCTGGATGGTGGTCAGCCTCCCGGAATCTTTGACAAACCATAACAGGATCTCATCTGAAAACAGTATCCAGAGAACGGAAAAGAGTGCATAGAGGAGGGCGACTTTAAATGCGGTATTTTTCCGGTAGGCTGATACTAGCTTTGCAGGCCGTGGAATCATGATTCAATCTACCATATTCGTCCGGATTATCAACGTGGTTTCTTTTGCCAAAGTGAGAATGCTGAAGCTTATTTTGTTATGCTGCACTCCTGTCGATCAATATATCTTTCGTCTTCCGAAATTGGCGCCGATAACGTTGAAAGTATTTTCTACAATGAAAAGCGCTTCCGGGTCCAGTTTGAAAACCATTTCTTCAATTCGCTTCAGCTGGATGTTGTTGGTAATGGCCATCAGGATCAGCTTGTCCCGACCGGAATAGGCTCCCTGGGCCTGGATGAAAGTGGCGCCCTGTCCGAGTTCCGTGATCAGTGCCTTGGAGATTTCCCTTGTTTTTTCGCTGACCACGTAGACGATTTTTCTCTGGTTGAACAAGGCCAGGACATATTCCAGGGAAACCGAGGAGATAAAGACCAGGATGAGCGATGCGATGAAAAGGTCCATCCCGGAATAGGAAATCAAAAAAGAGAAAAGCAGAACATTGTACAGGATGTAGGTCTTCCCGATGCCGATATTGAATTTCTGGTTCAGGATCAATGCGACGATATCCAGGCCGCCCCCGGAGCCGAGGGACCTGAAGATGATGCCGTTTCCGGCACCGCAGATGATGCCCCCGCAAATGGCGGCATAGAGCTGATGATGAATTTTGAAATCGAGATGAATGAATTCGGATGCCAG
>JBECKW010000322.1:0-15487 GCA_040235505.1 Desulfobacterales bacterium | reverse complement strand
TACGATGACTTGCCGAATAGATGTTCCATATTATTATGATGAATGGCATCCTCCATTTTTTCCCGGTGGCAGGCTTCACAGGTGAAATTGGAACCGATGGGATAGGGCAGGCCGGTATACTGCAACGGCTGGAGAATATCCCGGGTCGAGCCGTATGGATTTTTTGCCGGATAGAGGGCATGGGTGGAACCGTGGCATGCTTCGCAACGGATGCCGGCCATGCCGGTACGCTTTCGAAACAGCTCGCTGAATTTACTGTTCCAGACATTGAACCCCGAATAGCCGGATTTCGGTTTTTCAAAATCGGTGTGACAGGTCAGGCAGTCCGGTTCGTTCACCCAGGGCATTCTCGGATTCACGTCCGAAACGGAAAGGCCGGAAGATGTTGACAGATTGGCCATGAGCCGCTTTGCCGCCGGCTTGGTTTCTTCATGGCGGAGGAGGGAAAGGGCGTGCTCCTGCATGGTCCCGTGGCAATCGGTACAGGTGACGCCCGCCGTATTATGGAGCCCCCGACTGCAGCGGGTATTTCCCGTTTTAGAGGCCGGGTGGCACAGGACGCACGCCCGGGCGTCGTTATAGGGCATATAATTGGCGTGCCAGCCGTGCATGGCGGCGGAGAAGTTGAGGACCTCTTCCTTTCCCGTCGCGCTCAGGGCCGGATCGGCATGACAGCTCTGGCACAGCCGGGGGTTCCCCGCCAGTGCCTGGGTAAATAGTTCGGTGTGGTTCAGGTGGTCATGGACTTTCAGCAGATTTTGGGCGGTGGTGGTGCCAATCCCGGAGACGTTGCCAACGCGCCAGCCGCCTTCGTGGCAGTTGCGGCACCCCATTTCGGTGGAAACCGGCGCCACGACGGAGGTTTTCATCAGTACCTTCCCGGCCTCATCCGTTGCCGTGACGGTAAACAGCGGATAGGGATTATAGCTTCCATCGTCCTTATAGGGCGCCGCCGGAATTCCTTCGGCCACGAAGGAGTCGCTGTCGGCATCATATTTGAACCGGCCCTTCAGACCGTTTCCGAACAAACCGACATTCTTTTCCGGCTGGGCGTTGAAATTGGATTTTGCATATTTCCAGAAGTCCAGGTGGTTGGCCGGGTGTTCGAATCCCGACTCCACCTCATAGGTGAGGGTGACATTTTCGGAAACCACCTCCGGCAGGTTCCCCCGTTTGATGAGCTGGGCTTCCAACGTATTTGCGGGCGGAAGGATCACGAACCACTGGTCGCTGTCGGATATGCAGTGCATTCCCAGGTCATTCCAGACCAACAGCACGTAATCGTCTTTTTCATGGTCAAATGACGGGACGTTGCTGCTCAAGGAGGATATGTCGGCATGGGAAGGTTCGGTGGCGATCTTTTTCTGCGCCACCGCAGACGTCAGGTAGGCGGCCAGCGCTTCCTGTTCCGGTTGGGTTCCCGCAAAGGGCGGCATGTAGTTTAAAATCTTCCCCTGGCCGGTCAGCTGCGAAAGCGTCCCCAGATACGTGTAGGGTTCCAGCCGGGAGGCCAGGTTGTTGCGAAATCCGCCCACCGTGTGGCAGCTCAGGCACTCGAGATCGAACAGTTCTTTTCCCGCCTGCAGTTTGTTTTCTTCGGTCACCGTCTTTACTTCGGTCCATTTGGCTTCCTGGAGCATGCCGGTTTGATCGATGTCGGCGATTTTATCCGCAGGGATCGAGTTGGCATACAGGTAACCGGGAATCAGCCATGGTTTGCGTGCAATTTCGCGGGTGTATTCAAATCCCCCCATCCAGAGAAGCCCGATGAAGACCAGAAGAAAGGTCAGGACCCTCTGAAGACTCCGGGGGGCTTTGAGGGTGGCGATAATGCCCAGAACGAACAGCATCAGTGTCGCCGCCAGAAAAAGAATGACGACGGAACCGGACTGGGGATTCAGGCTGAAGGCGGTGGTCCGGACGGTATCTGGAACCGTGCGATAATACCAGACTCCCGACAGCACGAGTCCCGGAAGCGGATACAGCAGCCATTTGGAATTGTATTTCATCATGGTATGGCGGAAGCGGCTTTCCTTCAGAAAGACCGTGGTGACATAACCGAAGAGGCCGGCGATCATCATGCACATGAACGTACGGAAAAAAAGCGATGAGAAATAGGTCGGATTTAAAATCCCCTGCCAGAAGTCATGGGTGCTCAGCCAGGTGCCGGGCGTCAGCATAAAGCTCAGAATGCCGTCGATGACTGCCAGACTGAGCCAGGCAAACAGGAAGTAGAAAAAAGCGATCTGCAGGCGGTGTTTTCGGCCGAGCTCGGAAAATTTATAATGATAGATCAGAAGCGCTGCGATTTCGCCCACAAAAAACACCCATTCGATGGCCCAGCCGAAAACGAAGTTATGGATCAGCGATGAGGTGGCCGCCGGGCTTACCAGTGCGATGATGAACCATATGCCGACGCCGGACACACCGCCAAAGACCATGGTGAGGAGCAGAAAAAACCAGGTGTGTTTTTGAACATACCCGTGAATCGCGGGACTGTTTTCCCTGAATCCTTTCCAGTCGGTCAGCCACAGGAAAAGCCCGCCGCCCACCGCCAGGTGGGAGATATACACATGGAGCACGGCAATCAGAGCAATCAGCGAACCGCCCCCCAGCTTGGTCAGATCCCAGATCGGGTAATTCATCAGACGGCGCCCCCTTCAGTTTTTTTCATGGAAATCTTGAGCATGTACCCCACCGCAACCAGGCCGATGAGCAGGATGAACAAAAACAGTGCCAGCACCCCGTATTGCGGGGCCATCTTCAGGGAATCGAGGTGGAAAACATCTTCCAGATACATGACCCGCAGGTTCTGGCGATTGAGGATCATGGTCAGGAGGGTGATCAGTATCATGGAAATGGACCCGCGCAGGTTTCCCCTGAAGGCTCCGACGACGGCACCCAGGGCCCCCACCAGGCCGATGGCCAGTAAAACGGTCGCAACGACATGCCCGCCCATGAAGTTCATCCGGAACGCCTTGGGAAGCGCCAGGATAAACCAGATCCCGATGAGCATTTGAACCACCGTGGCCCAGGCAAATATTTTCAGTGACGACGTGACGCGCTCTCCGGCGCCTTCCACGGAGTTTTTCTTCCTCCGGGACCAGATTACCGCCAAAAACAAGGCGCCCACGGCCACCGATGCCGCCACAAAGTGAAGATAGCGGGGCAGCAGCGTCGGGTCGTCCAGATTCAGGATCGTCCCGCCCCGGTGGTCAAAATAGGCGGCCCACTTTTCCGGCCGCAGCATGAGCGTATTATTGTTTACCAGCATCCACCCGATATACAGAATCAGAAGGACCACGGCCCACAGGGCTGTTTTGGAAAGTACTTCGGAAACGCCGTACTTGCGGCTGTAAATATAGGCCCCGTAATACGCCAGAAGCAGGAAGGGGATGATCAGAATCCAGTAGACGGCCATCAGGACCGAGCTGGTATAAAACAGATGCCCGTAGATAACCTGCAGAAAGAGCAGGGGGGCAACCCCGAGATTGATGCCGATGGCAAAAAGGGTGGGGATTTTCGTTGCGGCAGGGGCCTGAAGTCTCTTCCATGGATCATCCTCCCCCCTTCTGATGCCGGCGAAAAGACTGATCAGGCTGCACCCCAGAAGGACATTGATGACAAGAATATGGAGGGTGAAGGTGAGAAGGTCCAGCACCAGGAGCAGCCACGCCGGAGCGGGAATGGTGTCCGGCGAAGGTATCAGTGATAGAAAATCCATGCTCGTCTCCGTTTTAGCCCTGAAAAAACAGGGTTTCCCGAATATTTTGTTGTTTTCAATCAATTACCGCACATGAAAAACGGCACGAAAGCGGAGAAATATGAAATAAAGAGCATAATTGGAAAACAGTCTACATTCAAGCAATATTCGCAGCAGAATATGCCTCAATTTTTTCGCCAACATTTTTAACAATACCGAGGGTACCTATCGTTGCGAATTCTCGAAGCCGTTGCACCGAATCGTATTTCCGGTGTTGCAGGACAGGGGATCCGCCGACGCGCGGGAATTTGTCAAAGACGGCGCGGCGCCCTTTCAACGGATTTTTTCCGCCGTCACCCTCCGCCATTCCCCCAGCGGGAAGAGCAAGCTTTTTGTATGCGGCCGATGAGCGGACACGAAGAAATATCCACGGTCCGGACTCCCTGTCTATTTCATTTCAGTTGGCAGCAACTGAAATAATGACCTCGCCGGTGCTTGAAAAAGAACTGGTGCCGCCAACGGTACTCGTGACGTCCGTGCCGCCGTCGGTTACCGTGAGCGTATAACCGGAAGGGGCTTCCAGCTTGGCGCCCGCCGCAAGCGTCAGACTGTTTAGACCCCCTCGCTGGTTTGGTTGTTTCGCCGATAAATACGGCAAGCTGATCTTTTTCTGGAAATCGCCGTTGGGAACTCTGAAATGTGAATTTTTTTATAGTAACGTTCAAACTGCTTGCAGGTTACTCGAAATATTTTTACCATCGAACCGGAAATTCATAAAAAATGAATCGGATAATATCAAAATGGCACGGCTTCTAACCGCAACACGGGCATTACGATTCTCGGTGATCCTGTGCACACTGATGCTTTTTTCCTGTGCAGGATACCGCAACGTCGGCGAACAACGCCTCAGCACCGTCAAAATCCTGCATGTCAACGATATCCATTCGTTCCTGGAGCCGGAAGCGATCGATCTGGTTCTGGACCATGAAAAAACCACCGTCGAGGTCGGCGGCATGGCCCGGGTAGCGGGATTGATCCGCCGGCTGGCCCGGAATTCCGAAAACTGCCTGGTGCTCCATGCGGGCGACGAGGTCCAGGGGACCCTTTACTACACCCTTTTCGGAGGCAGGGCAGATGCCGACGTCATGAACGCCGTCGGTTTCGATGCCATGGCCCTCGGAAACCATGAGTTCGACAACGGGGACACGAGTCTGGCAGCTTTCATCGACCGGTTGGATGCCCCGGTGGTGAGTGCCAACATAAAAGTGGCGCCGGGAAGTGTCCTGGAGCACCATATTTTGCCGTACATCATCCGGAAAATCGCCGGGGGCCGGATCGGCATCATCGGCCTGACTCCGGGAAGAGTCACCCGAAACTCTTCTCGCCCCGGGGAGGACGTGAGTTTTACCGATGAAGTGGGCGCCGTCCAGGCTGCCGTGGATGAACTCGCTGCCCGGGGCGTCCGCAGAATCATCCTGCTCAGCCATTACGGATATCGAAACGACCTGTCCCTGGCCGGAAAGGTGACGGACGTGGATGTGATCGTGGATGGTCACTCCCACACCCTCCTGGGAGATTACCGAAGCTACGGACTCGTGAGCGACGGGCCTTATCCCACCGTCACCCGGAATGCCGACGGAGACCCGGTCTGCGTGGTCCAGGCATGGGAACACGGCCGCATCCTGGGGGAGCTGGACGTGACCTTTCAGGGGGACGTGCTTTCTTCCTGGAACGGAACCCCGCACCTGATCCTGGGGAATCGCTTTAGCCGGGAGGATGGCGGTGGAAAGGCCCATGAACTGGAAGGAGATGCCCTGAAGCGGGTCATTGCTGCCGTTAACGCCGACCCGAAAGTGGATATTCCAGCCGAGGACGCTTCAGTGGCTGCCGTCATCGCAGGATATTCGGGAAAGGTGAATGCCATCGGGAAAACCGTCATTGGCACAGCCGGCGAGGACCTTCCGCATATCCGGGTCCCCGGCATCACCCACGGCGGTGTGCCCCTGCCACAGGGCAGCGACATCGCACCCCTTGTGGCCCGGGCCTTTTTCGAGCGGGACTCCCATGCCGACCTTTGCATTCAGAATGCGGGCGGTGTTCGAATCGGCATCAAGGCGGGCGATATTTCTTACAGCACCGTATACGAGATGCTTCCTTTTTCGAATACGTTGTTTGAAATTGAAATGACCGGCGCCCAAATCCACCAGGTCCTGGAAGATGCTCTGGAGTACATCCATGAAACCGGTGCCACCGGCGCCTTTCCCTATGCCTACGGCTTGAAATACGATGTGGACGCCACACAGGCCTACGGAAGACGCGTCAGCGGCCTGGAGGTCAAGGACCGAACCACCGGCCTGTACGCGCCCCTTTCGGAAAGCGCCCGGTATGTAGTGGCCACCAGCAATTATCTTGCCGAAGGCCGCGACGGATACGCCGCATTTGCCGAAGCCCGAAAACAGGGGGCGGAAGCTGTCGATACCTACATCGATTACGCCCTTGCCTTTGTCAGCTACGTAAAGAAACTGACCGCGGCGGGGCAGTCCCTGAAGAAACTGCCGGCCGAGGACCGTTGTATTAAAAACTTTATTCCCCTCGTGGGAAAAAATGACGGTTCATCACGATAAAGCGTTCTTTATTGATGATCATCCGAGTACGCTTTTTCGCGGTGAACTAAGCGTAGAGTGGTTAAATGAACCGCATCTAGTCATCGTGCATCGGTTCCGGCGGCGTGGGCAGCAGTTTCATTGCCCGAATGGTCTCATTCAGGCGCGAGATGATCGAATCGTCGACTTGCATGCTGCACATAATATGCCGGTATTCGCCATGAGGTATATCGGAAAAGGTGATATATTGAAATTCTTCCCTTGAAAAGTCCGAAGCGGCGATAATCCCATCGGTTTCTTCAGGGGAGATGAAGAAATAATCATTTGAATTGCGATACCGGCAACAATACTCCCATTACAGTTAGTAGTATAACAATTATTTTGCTGGTTAGCCGGTGTCCCATATCGGTGTGCCCCGTCTCTGCAGGATACGTTAAAATAATTAAGCAACGTGAACAGGAATAAAGCGGAAATCGCCCCATATCATATGGCGGGGTCTCGTGCCGCCGCCATCAGGTTTGGAGCGTATTTTCCAGGTGATCCATTTCTTCTTTCAATTGGTTGCGTTTTTCGCGATATCGGGAATCATCGTTGAATTGCCTCATGGCTTCATCGACCTTCTCCCGAATTTTTGGCAATACTTCTTTTTCGAAGTGCTCTTTTTGCTGAACGGTGAATGTATTGATCTTTTCCGAAAGCTGTTTCAACTCTTCCAGCAATTCATTTAGAACATCCACGTTGAAATAATCTTCCATATCGTCAAAAAACTGTTCCGTTTTTTTCATTACCGTATCATAAGTATCTTCCATTGCGTTTCTTGCCAACTGCAGGCCATACTTGGCATAGGATGTTTCATTTACGATGGTTCCGGAATCCATTGGCGGATTTTGGGAGCTTTTGGGAAGCACATCGATGACAATGGAAGGCGGATCCACCGACAATAACGGACGATTCACCATAAAAAGGGCACCATCCCGGATCTTTTCCCGGAAATCTCTTTTTATCTTGAGATAGAGAACCGAATCCCTTCTGTCGGTTGCTTTTATTTTTCCTACCGTACCGATTTGCGTCAGGCTATCGGGCTGAACGAGGTACACAATACTGCCTTCATGCAGGCCGCTCGCATTTTCAACCATCATTTTCACGTTCAAATCGCGGCTGAAAATATTGTGCATGGAGTCGCATCCGAAAACCATCATAGAGAGGCAACTGCCTAAAATAATGATGGCCAGATATTTTTTGATTTTCATTCCGTGGCCTCATTCCTGCGATTATTGGGGACCGATTTCATTTTTAGCTTTTTTTAGTTGCATTGTAATAAAGTTTTTAAAATTGAGCAACCGGACTTGAAATGGCGGACTTGCAATGGCGGCATAATCTTTCAATTAAAAATCCTTTCATAATTGTCACCATATCATGTATAAGCTGTTCTTTTATCGAAAATTATAATTCGACTCTGATGGCGGGAAGGGCCGTTGGGATTATATGAATGCTCAAGTTGATATCGATACTCGCTCCCTGAAGAGAGCGACCCTTGTGGTGACGACCCTTGCGTCATTTCTGGATCCGTTTATGGGCGCCTCCGTTACCGTGGCGCTGCCGACCCTGGGACATGAACTTGTTATGAGTGCCGTGCTCCTGGGGTGGGTGAATACGGCCTTTCTGCTCTCGGCGACGATTTTTTCTGTCCCATTCGGCCGGTTGGGGGATATTTTCGGGCGGAAGAGGATATACGTGATCGGTGTCTGTATTTTTTCCGTGGCTTCGATATTTTGTGCCCTGTCGGTTTCTCCCATGATGCTTATTACTTTCCGTGTATTTCAGGGACTGGGTGCGTCGATGGCGTTTGCGACCCGGCTGGCCATCCTGATTTCGGTGTTTCCGGTAAACGAACGGGGGCGGGTGATCGGTATCAATGTCGGGGCGGTGTATCTTGGACTCTCCCTCGGCCCGTTTCTCGGCGGATTGATCACCCAATACCTGGGATGGCGATTTATCTTCTGGATCAATGTACCCATTGGGGCATTTATACTTTCCTTGATCTTCCGACTGCTCAAAGGTGATTGGGCCGAGGAGAAGGGCTTGAAATTCGACCTTACTGGATCGGTCATTCTCGGGTTTTCACTTCTGGCAACCATGTACGGCTTCTCGGAGCTGCCGAAACTATATGCCGGAGGGCTCATTGCTGTGGGGATTATCGGAATTGCCGCATTTGCCCGGTACGAACTCAGCATCGAAGCCCCCGTGATGGATATCAATCTCTTCCGAAGAAATGCCGTCTTTACCCTTTCCAGTCTGGCGTCGATGATCAATTACGCCGCCACCTTTGCGGTGGGCTTTCTGATGAGTATCTATCTTCAGAAAGTCCAGGGCTACTCGCCGCAGTTCGCCGGCATTATCATGGTCTGCCAACCTGCGGTTCAGGCGATCTTTTCTCCCTATGCGGGCCGGCTCTCCGACCGGATCGAACCGCGGATCGTGGCGTCCGTCGGCATGGCTCTGACCTTTGTGGGACTGATCCTTCTGGCTTTTCTCGGCGAGAAAACCTCGCTTTCTTATATCATCGGTTGCATGATCCTCCTGGGTTTCGGTTTCGCGATCTTTTCGTCCCCCAATACGAATGCCATCATGAGTTCCGTCGATAAGCGCTTTTACGGCATGGCCGGGGCGTTGGTCAGCACGGTCCGGCAGACCGGCATGGTGTTTTCAATGGGCATCGTGATGATGATGCTGGCGCTTTATCTGGGCAATGCGGCCATCGATGCCACCACGGTGGGGCGGTATATCTCGAGCATGAAAATGATTTACTTCGTTCTTGCCGCGCTGTGCTTTGGGGGAATTTTTGCTTCGCTGGCCCGGGGAAGGTTGGGAAGGGCGCAGAGGGCATAGGGCAGAGGGGGGAAAGCAGGAAGAGCGGAGGATGGGAAGAGCGGAAGAGCGGAAACAGCAAAGGCATGGAGAAGCGGGCGGATAAACCTAATCTTTGAACATCGTCAGGCGCTTTACGCCTTTGATTTGTCTGAAGTTGGCCCCCTGGCTGACACATCGAAGGGCGGTTTCCGGGTCTGCCACACGGGTTCCTGACAGGGCATCGACATGGTAGTCGAACAGGACCGGGGAGAGGGGGACGGAGTCTCCCAGCATGATGACATAGGCCATGGGACCGCAGAGAGTGAGGAGATGCTCCAGGGTATGATTGGTGAGGGAGGTCCCGGTGATGGCTACCACGTCGGCTTGGGGGATCCATTGATCCGCATCCGCCTCTGCGAAATCTCCGTTCCGGGGATTTTTCTCGATCACCCAAAGGTTTTTAGCGTGTTCCCGGACTCTGGCCAGAAAGGGGAAATGGCCGACGATGGCGACGTTTTTCCCTCTCCCTTTTTCAAGTATGATCTCCGCAGCGTTGAGCTCGACACAACGATCCAGGTCAACGTCGAGAAGAGAATTGATTACCGCCATCCCGATGGCGGCTTCGAGAATGCTTCCCGAGTAGGCCATTCGAACGAGTTCTTCCGGGGTTTGGTCCATGAGGGCCCCCGGTTGTTTTACCAGCGGGCCTTCCTGCTTCAACGCATCCTTCGTCAGGGTGGCGGAAAGACCGCAGTGGCGAGTTAGCACGCCGGTGTGAAATACTCCCTGCCGGATGTCTTTTACCGTGGCGTCCAGGTCGAGCGTTGAAATGATTTCGTCAAGTATTTTCATGGTTCGTTCTTTGAAACTGAAATGTCATGCCGGAAGCTCCGGCCACCACGATTTCTCCGAGAGCCTGGTGGAGCATTTCGAGGGCGGATCCGCCCGTGCAGTGGCAGGGGACCACAAGCGCCGGCTCCAGTCGCCGCAGTGCTGCAATGGTCCGGTCCATGCGATCTCGGCTTGCATCGATCAGATGAAATCCACCGATAACGGCCCGGATTTTCGATTCTCCGCTCAGGGAAAGGGCATAGTCCAGGGTATTCACCACGCCTGAATGGGAGCAACCGGCACAAACCACCAGCCCCTGATCCGTCCGGATCCAAACGGCCAGGTCATCCGCGATCGGGTCGGGACGCTTTCCATCGAAATCGAGGTAGAACGGCCCGCCCGTATCCTCGTATGTGGTTTTGCGCGGAACGGGTCCGGTGATACCGATGTCTGCGGATAACGGCACCGGTTCATGGACCCAGTGAAGCTGCTTTAAAGGCAACCTGTCGATAGCCGTCATGGATTCCCGCGGCATATGGATCGGTGTCGATGCCCCGTTTCGAATGGCGTAGCGGGGGCGCACCACCCCGGAATGGCAGTAGATATCCGCTTTGGGCGCCCGGCGGAGGACTTGGGCGATGGCGCCGGTGTGATCGAAATGGCCGTGGCTCAGGACCAGCAGGTCGGTCCCGCCCAGGTCAACGCCCAACGCCCGTGCATTTGGCTCCAGACTTTTTCCCTGACCCGTGTCGAACAGGATTTGCTTTCCGTCCGCTTCGATCCACATTGCCAGGCCGTGTTCCGCCGAAAGCCCCTCCCCGGCGCTATTGTCCACCAGAATCGTGATTTTCCCAGTCGACCTCTGACTCCTGACCTCTGACCTCTGACCTCCGGCCTCCAGCCTCATTCTTTTTATATCTCCCGTCCGATGCGCGCCCCGTCCGCCACCGCGTTTTCTACCTTGCCGGGGGCGGCACTGTCGCCGATATTGTAGACTTCCGGCGCAACATCCTTCAACGTGTTGAAAAGCGTTTCGTCCGGTTCAAAGGGGAGGGTAATGATGACGGTGTCCGCCGCAATGGCCTGTCTTTTGCCATCTCTCCCGGTGATGACGACGCCCGAATCGGTGATCTCTTCGATGGTCGCATCGGTGAACTGGGCGACGTTATGCCGATATAGCCAGTCCAGCACCTGGGGCCGCACCAGATTCTTGGGAACATTCGCGGCGATATCGGGCCCGGGTTCCACGATGGTGACCTTGACACCTCGTTTTACCAGAAATTCGGCCGTCTGGGTGCCCTGGAAATCACCACCGATAACCGCCACCGACTTGCCCACGGGAACATAGGCCGGATCCAGATCCGCCATCAGCCGGCCGCCATTGTCCACCAGGTAGTCCTTGAGGCGGCCATAGAATTTGCTGCCGGTGAGCACGTTGCCGTTCCGGACACCCGGGATATCCGGAATGCTCTGTCGGCCGCCCACTGCCGTGATGACCACATCGGGGGTGCGGGCTGCGACGTTTCCCCGGGTGGCTTCGGTGCCGAGCCGGATGTCCACGCCGAGTTTGGTGATCTGGGTTCGAAAATAGGAAACCATGCTCTGGATATCTTCCTTGCACTCTCCCATGATGACCGAATAGGGATTCATGGCGCCGCCGAGGATTTTTTCCTTTTCCATCAGCGTCACATGATGCCCCCGCAGGGCGGCGACCCGGGCGGCCTCCATCCCGGCGGCCCCGCCTCCAACCACCACGACCCTTTTCGGATGCTTTGTCGCCTTGATCTCGTAGGCCGCCTCCTTGAACGCAGCGGGGTTGATGCGGCAAGTGACCGGAAGCCCCTGTTCTCCGAGGTCGAAACAGGTCATGCAGCCGGTGCACGGAGCGATATCGTCCAATCTTCCTTCGAAGACCTTTTTGGGATAACCGTGATCCGCAATGAGGTTCCGGGTCATGCTGATGAAATCGATTTCCCCGTTTTCAAGGAGTTCTTCCGCGCAGTCCGCATCCATCCGGCCTACAGCAATTACAGGGATGTTCACTGCTTTCCTGACCGCTTTCTGGAGCGGAACCCACCCGCAAGCGCCATACCGGCTGGTATCGATGCCGCTTTCCTTAGCTGCGTCCGAAGTCTCGGGATACAGCACCACATCCGGAAAGTGGGTGGGCTCGTTTTTATTATCGTAGTCATGATGATTGTAGAATTCTACCCGGGGGATCAGGGCATCGGCACCGGCCGCCTCGAAGATTTTCGCAAAGCCGATTCCTTCCTCTGGGGTGATGCCGTCTTTCAACCCTGGTTCGATCGCGTTAAACAGCACCACAATGGCAAAATCCTTGCTCGTACGTTTTCGGATTTCCTGGATGATTTCGACAACGATCCGGGACCTGTTTTCCATGGTGGCATAGCCGTATTCATCTTCCCGCCGGTTCCACAGGCGGGACAGAAAGTGCGTGTACAGGTGGGTGCAGCCGGCATTTATCTCCACCCCGTCGAAGCCCGCCTTGTAGGCCCGCTCGATCCGGTTCCCAGTCTCCCTTACGATGCCTTTAATCTCTTCCACCGTAAGGGAATGGGCATTGGGAAGGGTTTGCATGGTGGTGGGCATCTCCGCTTCCGGAATGGTGGAGGCGGCTCCGGATAGTTCGCCCGGGAGCCAGGGACCGAGATGAAATGTTTGCAGGAACACCGCGCATTCGTGGGAATGCATCCGGTCGGTAAAGGTTTTGAGGCCTTGGATGTATTTATCGTCATCGAGCCGGTAACCTCTTCCGGGAGGCACCCCAAGGGGGGAAGCCCCGATGGTTACCATCCCCACGCCGCCCTTGGCCATGCCTTCATAGAAATCCGTATAATACGACTGCAGATATCCGTCATCATACTCGGGCGGAAAGCCCTGGTTCGATCCGGCCCGGATCAATCGGTTTTTGATTCGAACGGAACCGATACGGCCCGCCTCCATCAGCTTGGGATAATTCGTTTTGTTTGTCACGAGAGTTGTTCCTTTCCTATGCTATCTGCCCTATGCCTATACCCTTTCCCTCATCCAGTGACAGCAGCGGTCTGATAAGATCCCGGATGATCTCCGCCGTTGCACTTGTCTTATACTGATGGATGAACGCCCGGCCGTTATCGCAGGCCTCCGCAATCTGTGGGTCGATGGGAATCGACCCCAGAAAGGGAACGCCCATGTGTTCCGAAAGCCGTCTGCCGCCGCCGGAACGAAGAATTTGCGTCAGCTCGCCGCATTTCGGGCAGATAAATCCGCTCATATTCTCAATCACGCCGAGCACCGGAACATGGAGGGTCCGGCAGAAGGTGACGGACTTTCGAACGTCCACTTCGGCCACCTTCTGAGGCGTTGTCACGATCACGGCGCCGTCCACATTGCCCATCAGTTGAATGACCGAGAGCGGTTCGTCCCCGGTTCCCGGCGGGGAATCGACCACAAGATAGTCCAGGTCCCCCCATACCACGTCCTTGAGAAACTGCCGGATCACGTTATATTTCATGGGCCCGCGCCAGATGACGGCATCGTCTGGGTTTTGAAGCAGAAACCCGATGGACATGACCTTCATACGATCAAGTTCGAGGGGAAGCAAGCCTTCGTGGCTTCCCTGGGTCATTTCATGATCGAGTCCCAGCATGGTGGGAATGCTCGGACCATGGATATCGATATCCAAAAGCCCCACCCGTTTTCCAGAGAGCATCAGGGCTGTGGCGAGATTGACCGCTACCGTGCTTTTGCCCACGCCCCCCTTGCCGGACAAGACGACGATTTTGTGCCGGATGCGGCAGAGTCGAGACTGAAGCTGCTGCCGATCCCTGAAATCCTGCTCACTTTCATCCGTTTTACGTTTCGATGCGGAGCAGGTTTTATCCCCGCAGGTATCACAGGTAGACTGTTTTGTTGATCCCATCGTTGTTCACCTATCTTTTTACTTTACTGACAAGACATTATTATCACCGCGAAGGACACGAAGAGCACAAAGAGATAGCTATAAAAAATCATTTCTTTGTGCTCTTCGTTTACCCCTCAAGGGGGCATTAAAAAAAATCCTTCATGGTCGGTCTCCAGTGATTACTCTTCTGTGGTTTTGGTTTCCATTTCGCTCAAACGCTTTTTGATGGCGTCCAGTTCCGATTGCAGGGCTTTGGCCTGGTTGTTGAGCGCCTGTCTTTCCATTTCCGGGTCGGTGGCCTGATAGGGCGGCGGGTAGGCGTAAGGTGCACCGTAGCCGCCAAGGTGCATTCCCTGCAGGCGGTCGGCGTAATAAGGCCCACTTCGCCATCCGCGGCCGAAAAAGCCGGGACCTCGGCCTCTCCCGAAGCCGCCGCCAAAGCCGCGTCCTGTCGTATCATTTGCATATCCCGGCATTCCGTAGCCGGCGCAATACCCCGCACCGCGGCCAGTCATCGATCCCATTCCCATAGGTCCTGTATGGTTTCCTCTTGGCATGGTAGTGTCTCCTTTCTTTTTACCCCCGAATCATTTGGCTCCCACACTTCGGACAGGTCTGTTCGTAGCAGGGGGCGCCCCGCTGATGCGGCCGGGTTTCTCCGCATTGGGGGCAAATGCAACGGGCCGCCGGGCCTGCGCCCGTGTCCGGGCCCCTTCGTCCCGATCCTTGGCCGGCCGAGTTGCCCATACGTCTGCCGCCGCCTTTCATTCCGTTTCGGTTTCTTCCTGGCATAATGTTTCCCTCCTGAAAATAATCCGGCATCGCGGTGCCTCGCCGGTGTCCGCGCCTTCCGCAACCCGGCATGGAAAATTCACTCCACTTGGATGCGCCCGACACCCACATCTGCACCACATCACTTAAATCCCCGGCGATAAATGAAATCACCCGGATACCGAAGGTCGCCAGCATTTCCTGGAACGGCCGGGAAATGGCGCCGCAAACCAGCACGTTGATTTTCCATTCCACCAGTCGAAGCGCTCTTTGGGCGGGTAGCTCGTCCGCGAGGGATGTCTCCGTCTCCCGGATTATCCGTCCGGATTCGGCCTCCACCAGATGCAGATGCCGGGCCACGTCAAAGACGGGGGCGATTCGATTGTTCCATACGGCAAAGGCCGCTTTTTTCATAGATGCTCCCGGTGCCTGGGCCGGGGTATTTGTCCGGCCGTTCCGCTCTTTTAAATGGCACATTTCGTGCCAGGGGGGTATCGCCGGAATTTAAAAATATATCATACTGATAATATAGCATATATTCCAGGTTAGGTATGGGGGAAAGTCATGGAAGAGTGGCGCAAAAGCAACTAAATAATGGAATAATGGTTGCGGAATTGCTACACCGTTATTCAGCCGGAGCAGTCCGAACGGATTCCGGCTACTTTTTTCCGCCGGACCGGCCGTCCTTTTCGGGGAGATCGATCCCCAGCTTTTTCACCCGGCGGAAAAGGGTGGTCTTATGGATGCCGAGTTCCCTGGCTGCGGCGGACCGGTTGAAACGGTTGCGCTCCAGGGCGGCATGGATTGCCTGGGCATTGATAAGAT
>JBECKW010000251.1:0-12803 GCA_040235505.1 Desulfobacterales bacterium | reverse complement strand
AAAGGAAAGAGGACGGTCTTCAAAATATATCAGTACGATATCGTTTTCAGTTGCCATTAGCGGGTGCCTTTTCACCATTAAAATTTTCTCCATTATCTCATAAAAAAAATAATTGCAAAAGCTTTGAATAAAGATGCAGCATTGACCCTGAGTCCTTGTTTTGATAGAGAGAAACGATGATTTATCAATAAAAACAGATAACCCGCCAATAGCGGAAAGATGCCTCCAATATCGGAGGACCAGGAGAGACGGATATGGGAGAAAAAAAATCGAAGGGCCCCCTCTATATCAATGACGGTATCGACATTCTCCGAAAAAAGGGAAGCCGAATCCTCACGGAAGGAAAAATCAAACACCCGGTGGCATCCCTGATGAAGGGGGCGGGGGTGATCGGATCCCTGAAAGATCTCAACCGGCCGGTGGTGACGCTGATCAATTCATACACCACCCACATCCCGGGCCACGCGCATCTGAACATCATCGGCGATATCCTGCGCCAGGAACTCGAATCACTGGGGTTTACCGTATGGTATGCCAATGTCGGCGCCGCCATCTGCGACGGAATTGCCATGGGTCATTTCGGCATGAAGTATTCTCTGGCGTCCCGGGAACTGATCTCCGATCAGATCGAGTCGATCATTGCGGCGCACCCCTGCGACGGCTGGATCGGCCTGACCAATTGCGACAAGATCGGTCCGGGGATGATGAACGCCATGGCGCGGCTCAATCTTCCGGCCGTCTATCTGTCGGGGGGACCGATGCTGGCCAGCAAAGACGGTAACGACTTCATTACCGTGTATGAGGGGCTCGGGAAAAGAGCGGCCAATAAGATGACCGAAGAAGAGCTCGATGCCCTGGCGGAATCGGCATGCCCCGGCTGCGGGTCGTGCGCGGGCATGTTCACGGCCAATTCCATGAACTGCCTGGCGGAGGTGGTGGGCCTGGCGCTGCCCGGAAACGGCACCACCACCGCCGAGGTATGGGCGGACGGAACCAAGACCCTCACCAAGCTCAACCCTGAACGGATCGAGCTGACCAGGGCCGCCGGCCGTGCGCTTAAATACTGTATGGACGAGAACATCCGTCCCTCGGATATTTTAACCCAGGCGGCCTTTGACAATGCCTTCATTGCGGACATGGCCATGGGCGGCAGCACCAATACGGTGCTCCATACCCTGGCGCTGGCCAATGCCGCCGGCGTGGACTACGATCTGAACCGTATCAACACCCTTTCTTCGGAAACCCCCTGCATCTGCAAGGTTTCGCCCTCCCGGCCGGATGTTCATCTGGAGGATGTTCACCGGTGCGGCGGCATCCCCAGCATTTTAAAGGAGATTTCCCACAGCGGTTCCGGACGGGTGAACCTCGATGCCGCCACCGTGTACGGGACCATCGGGGACGCCCTGAAGAAGCATCCCGCCCCGGACGGCGATGTGATCCGTCCCGTGGAAAAGGCCTTCACCAAAGACGGCGGGCTGGCGATTCTGTTCGGCAATATCGCGCCCAACGGGGCCGTGGTGAAGGTGGCCGGGGTGTCCGAAGACATGATGCAGTTCGAGGGCCCGGCGGTGGTTTACGAGTCCCAGGAGGAGGCGCTTTCGGGGATTCTCGAAGGCCAGGTGAAGAACGGAGATGTGGTGGTGATTCGTTACGAAGGCCCCAAAGGAGGGCCGGGCATGCAGGAGATGCTGGCCCCCACGGCCGCCATCTCCGGTGCGGGGCTTAAAACGGCCCTGATCACCGACGGCAGGTTCTCGGGCGGAACCCGGGGGCTTTGCATCGGCCATATTTCCCCCGAGGCGGCCAGCGGCGGCCCCATCGGCCTGGTTCAGCCCGGTGACCGGATCCGCATCGATGCCCAGGCCCGAACCCTGAATCTTCTGGTGGATGAAAACGAACTGGCCCGGCGGAAAAGCGAAATGCCCGCCTTCGAGCCCAAGGTCAAGCATGGGTGGCTGGCAAGGTATGCCATGCATGTGACCTCTGCGGATCGCGGGGCGGTGATGGATATATAAAAAATAGGCGAAGGGCTTTAGGCCATAGGCAATAGGTTAAAAGTTGTGGGGGAATAGATCATTGGTCCGGGGGGGATGATGACTTGAAGGCATGCTTTCGTCCTTTTTCTCTGATTGAATGGTGATACCGGAAACATCCCGGATGGTTATCCGGGCGGCCTTTACGCAGCATGTAGAATTGGCAGCATTGCTTTGAATCCGTATCAATAAACAAAATGAAAAGGAGGAAAGGCGTATGAACTGGTTCTTAAAAGTGGTGAAGAATTATGCTGTTTTTTCCGGTCGTGCAAGAAGAAAAGAGTATTGGATGTATATTCTGTTCTACGTTATATTTTGCATTATCGCGGCGATCCTGGACAATATTCTGGGAACCGCCATCAAGGGTATCGGCTATGGCCTGATTTATTGTCTGTTTGTGTTGGCGATGCTGCTTCCATCACTGGGAGTCTCGGTCCGGAGACTGCATGATACCGGGAGAAGCGGATGGATGATTCTGGTGGGTCTGATTCCGATTATCGGAGGCATCTGGCTCTTAATCCTGATGCTCCTGGACAGCAATCCCGGCGAAAATCGTTTCGGGGCGTGCCCGAAATAGGATTGACCCAAAATAGGATCGACCCGAAATAGGATCGACCCGAAATAGGATCGAATAGATAACTGCTGAAAAGCCCGCCCGGTCAACCTACCGGGCGGGCTTTTCCATTCTGACCTCTGACTTCCGACCTCTGATCTCTGTCCTTTTGGGTCGTTACGCTTTCTTTTCAAACTCCTTCATAAATTCCAACAATCCCGCCACCGCCTCGACGGTGGTGGCATTATAAATGGATGCCCGGCATCCGCCCACGGAGCGGTGGCCTTTGAGACCGCCGAATCCGGCTTCGGTGGCCTCGGCGATGAATTGTTTCTCAAGATCTTCGCTGGGCAGTCGGAACGTGACATTCATCAGCGACCGGCTGTCGGCATCGGCGGTGGCCCGGTAGAAATCGCTGGCGTCGAACATGTCGTAGAGAAGTCCCGCCTTTTTCCGGTTGATCGCCTCCATCTTCTCGAGCCCGCCGATTTCTTCCTCCAGCCATTTCAGCACCAGCTGAACCGTATAAATGGAAAAGCATGGCGGCGTGTTGAACATGGAGTTCTTTTCGGCAAACGTCGTGTACTTCAGCATGGTCGGAAGATTTTCCGGCACCCGCTCCAGCATGTCTTTCCGGATGGCCACCAGGCAGACCCCGGCGGGTCCCATGTTCTTCTGGGCGCCGGCATAGATCAGGCCGAAGGGCTTGCTGTCGAAGGGCCGGCTGAAGATGTCCGAGGACATGTCCGCCACCAGGGGAACGCCCCCGGTATCGGGCATCTGCGCCCACTGGGTGCCCTTGATGGTGTTGTTGGTGGTGATGTGCACGTAGGCGGCATCCGGGTGGAAGGGAATGCCCTTGGGAATATAGCAGAAATTCCGGTCCTCGGAAGAGGCCACCACGTTCGCCTTTTTCCCCTGTATCTTGACTTCCTTGATGGCCTTGGTGGACCAGGTGCCGGTGTTGACGTAATCCGCGGACTTACCTTCGGGCAGAAGGTTCATGGGAACCATGCAAAACTGCATGCTGGCGCCCCCCTGGAGAAAGAGGACCTCATAATCCTCGCCCAGCACAAGCAGCCGCTTCACCCGGGTCACTGCGTCGTTGATGACATTGTCGAACCATTTGGACCGGTGGCTCACTTCGGTGATGGACATGCCCGAACCGCTGAAGTTCAGAAACGAGCGTTGAATTTCTTCAAGTACCGGCAGCGGAAGGGCTGCGGGGCCTGCGTTAAAGTTGTAGATTCTATTTTCCGTCATGCTGTCCTCCACTGTTCAACCCACCCGGGTGATAAAATAAATGATGTAAAATTATTATGGACCGGTCGAAACACCGAATCCCACGGTGACATAGTATTGATATGGCATCGCTGTCAAGCGATAATTATCTGAATTGTAAGGGAATGCTAATGCATATTATTGTGGAAAGAGCCTTTTCACAGCGATCGGATGATGGTTTCGAAAATACAGGGGAGGAATTTTTCGGAAATAATAAAATCAGGTGAAGGGGAAATTATTTCTTTGAAGGACCGGTCTTTATAGATCCGTATCCGCCACCCCCGGGGGTTTCGATGCGGATGAGGTCACCGGATTTGAGCCGGAGGTTGAATTTCCCAGGGAGTCGGGTAGCGCGGGTTTTCTGAAGGATTGTATTTCGGCCCGGCTGTCCCGGGCCGCCGCCATTCAGGCCATAGGGGGCGGTGTGTCTTCGTTCCGAGAGCAGAGTGACTTCGGCGTCACCTTCCAGGCGCATTTCCCGGATAATCCCGTCGCCCCCCCGATGGCGGCCTTTTCCGCCGGAGCCGCGGCGGATCGCATACCGGGTGACCGTGAGGGGATAGGTGTATTCCAGGGCCTCCACGGGGGTGTTGAGAGTGTTGGTCATATGGGACTGCAGGGCGGAATCTCCGTCCGAATCGGCCGTGGCACCTCCGCCGCCGCCGATGGTCTCGTAATAGGCAAAGGGCTCTCCGGTGGCGGGATGCGTGCCGCCGATGGTGAGGTTATTCATGGTTCCCTGGGATGCGGCCGGAACGGCTTCCGGAATCACCCGGGCCAGGGCGCCGAGAATCACATCGACGATCCGCTGGGAGGTCTCCACGTTACCGCCGGCCACCGCGGCTGGAAACCGGGCGTCCACCACCGAACCGGATCGGGTCTGGACGGAAAGCGGCCGAAAGCACCCGGCATTGGTGGGGATCTCATCGGGGAGCAGCGTGCGCAGGACGTACATGGCGCACGACAGGGTGATGGCATATACCGCATTGACGCACCCCGGGGTCTGATCGTCGCTGCCGGTGAGATCCACCACCATGTCGCTGCCGTGAATTTGAACCGCCACCCGGATGCGGATGTCTTCGTTTCCCTGGCCGTCATCTTCCAGAACGTCCTCAAAAGTGTAGGTGCCGTCCGGCAGGGCGGCGACGGCCTGCCGGGCCATGCGCTCCGAGTAGTCCAGAAGATTTTCCGCATAGGAGGAAACGGTATGAAGATTGTATTTGTTTGCCAGCTCCGTCAGGCGGGCGATGCCGGTGCGGTTTGCCATGAACTGGGCGGAAAAGTCCCCTTCCCGTTCCGCAGGGGTGCGTACGTTTCGAAGCAGCAGCGAGAGCAAACTGCGATTGAGTGTTCCGCCTTCAACGATTTTCAGGGGCGGGATGATGATGCCTTCCTGAAAAATCGATGTGGATAGCGGCATGGAACCCGCGCTCATGCCGCCCACATCGGCATGGTGGGCGCGGTTGGCCACGAAGAACAGGGGGCCTTTCCCGTCCACGAAAACCGGCGCCACCAGGGTGATGTCCGGCAAGTGGGTGCCGCCCTGGAATGGATCGTTCAGGATCACCATATCCCCTTCGCGAAGATCCTGATGTGCGATGGCGGCTTTCACCGAGAGCGGCATGGAGCCCAGGTGCACGGGGATATGGGCGGCCTGGGCGATCATCTCCCCCTGGCGGCCAAAAAGCGCGCAGGAAAAGTCCCGTCGTTCCTTGATGTTCGGCGAGAAGGCGGTGCGCTGCAACGTCATGCCCATCTCTTCGGCGATGGAGGCGAAGCGGTGTTTGAAGACTTCAAGGAGTATGGGGTTCGAGTTCATTTCAGTCGCTGGTCCGCAGATTAAGGTTTAAGGATCCGCAGATTACGCAGATTCACGCAGATTATTTAAAAAAATAGTTTCCATAGAAAATCGTATTTTGTTTCCACATGCTCTGTGGTTGTTCTTTTTTTTAACCCCCTTTTTAGTTTTTTAATCTGCGAAAATCTGCGTAATCTGCGGATCATTATTTTTCTATCCTTCGATATCTAGAATCACATTCCCCATCTCATCCACCCGGCCCGAGGCAAAAGGCGGAACGATAATGGTGGAAGAATATTCCGTCAGTATGGCCGGTCCGCGGAATTCGTTACCCGCCAGCAGCTTTTCGCGGTTCAGGATCATGGCGGAATGCCATTTCTCGTTAAAGCAGACCGGTCCCCGTCCGATAACAGTGGCCTCCGGCGGATGGGAGTCGCCCGGGGGCAGCTTCGGAAAGGTCGGCGCCTCTCCCCGGCCTCTGGCCCGAAGCCGAATGTTGACGATTTCCACTGACCGGTCCGGGTTGGAAAAACCATAGGTCTTTTCATGGAGCGCATGGAACCGGGCCAGGTGGTCGTTTTCAAACGGCACCATCAATTCGAAGGACTGGCCCCGGTAGCGCATGTCGAGGAAGCGCTCCAGGGTGATGTCCCGGGAGCGGATGCCTTCCGGACGGAGGGAGGCCCGGCCCCGGTCCTCCAGGGGACGAAACAGGCTTCGGATCTCTTCGGCCGATGCGTCCTCCCGGAGCATGACGGTGAGCGAATAGTCCTTGATGATATCCGAAAGGAGCATTCCCATGGCGGAGAGAATCCCCGGATGTCTCGGGACCAGAACCCGGGGAATGCCCAGGAGGCGGGCCAGATCCGCGGCGTGCAGGCCGCCCGCCCCGCCGAAGGAAAACAGGGTGAATTCCCCCGGATCGAATCCGCGTTGAACCGAAATGACCCGGATCGCCCGTTCCATGCCGGCGTTGGCGACAGTTACGATCCCTTCGGCGGTCGCAATTTCAGTGAGTCCCAATTGGTTTGAAAGTGATTGGAATGCCTCGCGGATGCGCTCCCGGTCGAGGCGCATCCGGCCGCCGAGGAAGTGATCCGGAAGAAGCCTGCCGAGAAAAAGATTTGCGTCCGTTACGGTAATTTTTTCTCCCTTGCCGTAGCAGATGGGACCGGGGTCCGCGCCGGCGCTTTCCGGGCCGACCCGGAGGCTGCCGCCGGCATCGAGTTGGGCGATGGATCCGCCGCCAGCCCCCACCGTGTGAATGTCGATGGTGGGAACTTTAAGGGGGATGCCCGCCACGAGCGCTTCGGTGGTCAGCGGAAGCTTTCCGTCAATGAGGGCCACATCCGTGGAAGTGCCGCCCATGTCGAAGGTGATCAATTTGTCGAACCCCGCCCGCTTTCCCAGCTCAAATGCGCCCACCACGCCCCCCGCAGGACCGGAAAGGATGGTTCGGACCGGTTCCCGGCCGGCGGTCCGGGAGGAGATGCCGCCCCCGTTGGACTGCATGATGCGGAGGCTATGAATTGCCTGGGAACTGCTGAGACCGTCCAGGTAGGTTTTCATTTTCGGCAATACGTAGGCGTTGCAGACGGTGGTGGAGGTTCGTTCGAATTCACGGAACTCGGACAGAATTTCGTGGGACAGGGAAACCGGAAGCCCCAGGGGCGCGAGGGCTTTTTTGATCCGGGCCTCATGCCGGGGATTCTTGAATGCGAATAAAAGACAGACCGCCACGGACGAGGCGCCGCTTCCGGCTATGGATTCGATAAGGGCTTCAAGATCGGTGCCGCCCAGGCTCCGGGTGATATCTCCGGTGGCGCTGACCCGGCAATCGATGCCGAAACGGTGGCTGCGGGGAACCAGGGGGAGGGATTTTTGATTTGAAAACCGGTACAGCGTATTGCGGTTTTGACGGCCGATCTCAAGGACGTCTTCAAATCCCTCGTTGGTGACGAGCGCCGTGGATGCGCCTTTTCGCTCCAGCAGCGCGTTGGTGGCTACGGTGGATCCGTGGACCACCCGGGCCCTTTCTCCGCCCGCGATATGGGCGATTCCCTCCAGAACGGCCAGGGCCGGATTGTCAGGAGTGGAGAGAATCTTGTAAATTTCCCAGGAACCGCGATCTTTGTAGATAAAATCGGTAAAGGTTCCCCCGGTGTCGATTCCCAGAAGGATCATGACGCCATCCGCCAAAAAAGAAAGGGAACGGGATTGCTCCCATTCCCCGAACGAAACACAAAAATATATGTATTTTGAGCAAGTTACAAGCCTACTGTGTGCGGCCACACACCCCAAAGTGTGTAAGAGAAGTATGTAAGTCCTTCTCGACCAAAACAGCTCAACCCATCGTTATCATGCTCAATTCGATTTCTCAAGTTCAAAACGCACTCACTCGGCCCCAGGATCATATGTGTAAGTTTTCGCTTTGATTAAGAGTGGCTACGAAGATTCCGCAGTGGGTGCGCATCCTTTTACGTACGTACGAGGCATACCCAACTGGGGCCTTGTCCAGGCACGTCCTGTTTCCCGATGATCCGGCTTTCTTGTCTCAGATTTTAATGAGTGAGGTGAGGATACCGGCCCCGGATGCCGATGGCTATGCCGGGGCCGGTGGTTGGTTGACGTAGATTAGAAGTGGGCGGAGAGGACTGCGCCGTAGGTTCTCGGGTTTCCAACACCCATCTGGTAGACAGGTTCGCCGAAGTAGCTACGCTTTTCCGCATAGTTGCTCAGGTTCCGGCCGTACACTGAGAAGGTCCACTTTCCGTCCGGGCTGTTGTAGGTGAGGTTTGCGTTGTAGATGGCAAACGCCTCCTGATAGTTCATGGGATAGTCCTTGTAGTGCCGCCAGGTCAACTCGTAGTCCGTTTTGTACTGCGCTTCGAGTTTGGCTTCCAGGTTGCTGCCATTGGCGAAGCTGAACCGGTGACTGTAGGAGGCGTTGAAGGTCCACTCCGGGGCTGCGGTCATCGGTTTTCCGTTATAGTCGACCGTTTCAAGGGGGGCGACGCCGACGGGTACCACCACGTCCGGCGGCGGCGGCGGCCAGCCCATCTGGGCTTCATAATCGTAGTAGTAATCTATGACGAGGTCCGTCCATTCAGATTTCAGGTAGTTGGCAGTCAGGTTGAAGATGTCCTTTGAAGAAATCACGAAGGTCGATTTGATATCGAGACCCATCATCCGGCCATCGCCGAAACCGCTTGAATTGGGATCGCCGGTCACCTCGTTGCTCATGGGCTGGTAGGTGCCGCCGTATCCGACGGGAGCGACGCCGTTTATGGCCCATGCCATCTTCATGTCGCCGTACTTGTAATTCTGATAATCGTAATAGTAGGCTGCGAGGTTGAGCTGAAGCTTGTTGTTCAGAAACCGGTTCTTCAAGCCCGCCGTATAGGCATTGAGTTTTTCAGGATCTCTATCTGCACCTACGCCGCCGCCAGCCATGGACTGGACCCGGTAGCTCGTGGAGAAATCGGCATAGAGCATGGAGTTTTCGGCCACGTCAAATTCGAAGCCGATCTTGTAGTCCGGACTGTCGTATTTGTCCTGGTGTATTTCATAGGCATATTCCGGGGCGACCACGGGGCCTCGAACCTCCTCGTTGATCAGCTTGAGATCATCATTGCTATATCGAAGGCCGCCGGTGATGCGAAGGGCATCCGTAATCGGATAGGTGACATTGGCGTAGACCGAATATGCCTCCTCCGTCTGGTCGAGGTGGGTATAGTTGACGCCGTTCTGATCGTCGTCATTGGAGACGTCATCCTGCTGGTAATAGTTGGCGCCGATGATCCACTGGAAAAAGAAATCCTCCGAAGACGACATGCGGACCTCGAAACTCTTTTCCTCGGAATCCTGGAAAATATCCAGGGTATTCACATCAAAGCCCATGTCCTGTATCCGAACGCCCGTAGCTTTCCGGGTGCTGTAGCTCGGCAGCACGGAGAGGGAACCCAGTTTCGTGTCCCAGTCCATCCGCGCGTAAATCCGTTTGGAGGTGGCCATGATGGGCGGGCCGATCAGGAAGTCAGAATACCAAGGGTCGGCCACGTCGCTCTCATCCACAAAGGCATCGACACCGTTGCCGAAGGCGCTGGCCACTTTGGAGATTTCGCCCGTGAGGAGGAAAGAGAGAGCATTCGAAGGCTGATAAAGGAACCGGAGGCGTGCGTTTCTGGCATCCTCACTGTCACCACCGTTGGATATGTAGCCGTCATGGACCGAAGTGGTGAAGGCGGCCCGCATGGCCAGGGTATCGCTGACTGGAACGTTTACCATGCCTTCGGTGTGAAGCATCTCGTAGTTGCCGTACTCCAGGGTGCCGGAAGCCTCGTACTTGTCGAGTTTTGGTTTGGCGGATTCAATGTTCACGATACCGCCGGGGGAGTTGGAGCTGTAGAGGGTGGACTGGGGTCCGTAGAGTACCTCCACACGTTCCAGGTCGAAGAGCCCGGTACTCATATCCTTCCGATTGGAATAGATACCGTCCAGGTTAATGGCCACGGTGGGCATGGAGACGGAGGCCCCATGGAAGGGGTAGGTGTCGTCGCTAACACCGCGCAGGGAAACCCGGATGCCGTCTGGCGCTTTCTGGATGATAGCGCTTCCCACGTCGGAAAGAATCTCGTTAAGATCGTTTTTTCCGGACATCTTGAGGTCTTCAGCGGAGATGACCTCCATGGCGATGGGTACCTTCTGCTGGTTTTTCGCTCGTTTCTGGGCCGTTACGGTGATCTCCCCCAATGTGAACTCACCCGAAGCCTCATCCTGGGCAAACACCGTTGGCGCAGGGCCGACGGCGATTGCACATAGTACTGCCAATAACAAAACACATTTTTTTTTCATCGCGCTCCCCTCGTTCAGAAATTATGAATTGTTTTTGGTATCACCGGCCTGTCCGGTGTTAGACCCGGTTTGAATTTACATGGGTTGGAGCCATGACAACATTCGTAGGTTGTCATGTATTGTGGACGATCCGTTCGCCAACCCTGTATTTTTGAAAATCGCCTAACCAAGCGTTATTTTTTACAGATGAGAAAAATGTTTTAAGATAATTGTTTTGGTGTGGAATATGGCATGGAGGAAGGAAAGTTGTCAAGGAAAAGTTAACATAAATTTACAAATAATAAATATTTATTTACGATTTGGCTACATATTAAAAACTTTTTTTACGTTCAGATGTATATCTGACTAATCATACAAGCCGGACCGTTCTTGCTCATGATACTTCATCTTTTTGTTGTTATCAGGTCATGTTAAACAATCGACCTCAATTTCACCATTTTCTAGAATATCAATATAAACCTGGCTGGTGATTAAGTGAGGGTGTTATTACTCACAAAGGAACCAGGGATAAAAGCTCATAGCTTGCCGACTCCATTGCCCAAAGTGTGTAAGCTGGGTGTGTAGGTCGGCTACTGTGCCTGAAATGAGTGGATATTCAGAAATAACAAGAGCCTACTGCGTGAACAGTAGGCTCTTTTTTGGTGGGGTGGGATTGCTCCCGTTCCCTTTGATATGTGAAACCACAAGGGGTTTATCGTTTTGAGAACTGGAACCGTGCCCGGGCCGCTTTCTGGCCGTATTTCTTCCGCTCTTTGGCACGGGGATCGCGTTTGACGAAGCCGGCCCGCTTGAGGGATTTTCTCAGATCCGGATCGATCAGAATCAGCGCACGAGTGATGCCGTGACGGATGGCGCCGGCCTGTCCCGAAGGCCCGCCGCCGCTGACGGCCACACGGATGTCGTAGCTCTCGCGAAGGTTGGTGAGATCCAGCGGCTGGGTCAGAATGATCTTGGCCGTTTCCGTGGAAAAATAGTCGTTCATGGGCCGACCGTTCACGGTGATCTCTCCGGTGCCGGCTTGAAGCCATGTCTTGGCGATGGCGCTTTTTCGTCTTCCAGTTGCGTAATAGATGTTCTCTTTTGTCATAAGTAACCCCGATGGCTAAAAATCAGAAATATCCTTTTTATTTAATGTCAAGAACTTGAGGCTGTTGGGCATCATGCGGATGTTCGCCGCCGGCATAGACTTTCAGGTTTTTGAAAATCTTTCGGCCCAGTCTGTTTTTGGGAAGCATGCCTCTCACTGCGGAGCGTACCAGATCCTCGGGTCGCTTTTCGAGAAGTTTTCTTGCTGTAATGGTTTTGAGCCCGCCCATATATCCGCTGTGCCGGTAATAGTTTTTCTGATCGAGCTTACGCCCGGTCAGGAGCACCTTTTCGGCATTGATCACGATCACGCTGTCGCCGCAGTCCACATGGGGAGTGTACATGGGATTGTGTTTTCCCCTCAGACGGGATGCGACTGCGGAGGCCAGTCTGCCGAGAACGGCATCCTGGGCATCCACGACCCACCAGTTGTTTCCTCTGTCGCTTATTTTTGCGCTGTATGTATACTTTTTCACGTCTCGGTCCCCTTTGTATAAGAATTTGGCACTATTAATGGAAAACCGGCCCCCTGTCAAGGGGAAAAATTGACAAATTGATAAATGGGGCAGGATTTGTTAATAGTGTCTTTCTTCATATATTCACAGTAAAGTTTCTATCGATATCATATGAAAAAGACAATTTCTTTCTGGCTTCCGGTTTTATTTTTCGCACTTTTTATGCCGTGCGGACTGTGGGCGCAGACCGCCGGCATCGAGGCGATTCAGTCCTCGGACACCTACCATCCGGGCCGGACCTATCCCATCGCTTTTAAGATCCATATCAAAGACGGATGGTATATCCATGGAAACGGACACATATCCGAAGGGTTGATCCCGACTTCCCTGGTTTTTGATAACGCGCCGGAATTGAAAGTTACCCATATCCGTTTTCCCGCCGCAGTGAAAAAGAAGGTGGACTATCTCGATGAACCGGTGGATCTTTTTTCCGGGGACATTCTGGTGGAAGCCAGCATCGTTTTCAGCGGGGACGACTCCCTGGTGCCGAGGGTCCTCAATGGAACACTGTCCTACCAGGCATGCTCAGGCACCCTGTGCATCGCACCGGAAAAGATCCCGGTGAAGGTGACTTTTGCCATGACACCCGAAGGAACGGCCACCCGGGATCTGCATCCGGAGTTGTTCGCTTCCCTTTTGGCCGGCAAGCGCAACGAAAGCAAAAAACAGGGGGGCTTCGGGGA
>JBECKW010000247.1:0-10688 GCA_040235505.1 Desulfobacterales bacterium | reverse complement strand
TTTGCATCGGAATTGAGGTTGACGATCAGCGTCGCCTCGGTGCTTTCCTGGGGAGGAGAGGTAAAGGAATCAAGGGTGATATCCCCCACGGCTCCCACGGCTTCGCTGTCCTGGTTCACTTCCCATCCCTGAACCACGTACCCGGTAGAGTTGACCAGATTGCCGTCGTCGTCAAAGCTGAACTCACCGGCCCGGGTATAAAAGGTCGATTCATTGCTGCCATCGCGAACGATAAAAAATCCGTCCCCGGAAATCGCCAGATCCGTGGAATTCCCGGTGGTCGAGAAAGATCCCTGGCTCCAGTCGGTGCTGATATCGCTCAACGCGGTCCCACGGCCGATCTGGGAAGTCCCGGACTGGGTGGAGATACTCTGGCTCAGGAGATCTTCAAAGCTGTAACCGGCGCTTTTGAACCCCGTGGTGTTGGTGTTGGACAGGTTGTCACCGATGATCTGCATGGAATCACCGGTGGCGCTCAGGCCGCTGATACCTGAATATAGTGAGCTGGTAAGTGACATGATATTTCTCCTTATCGAATAATTTCGTTAAAACTTGATTTCGCCCATATTGTTCGGGGATTGCGCATCGGCGTAATCCCTTGAAAACAAATCACGAATCATCCTATGAGGACGCCGATGGATCGGCATCGTAAACCGCCGTTACATCGGACGGGTCCACCGTCTGACCATCCACCACCAGAGAGGCGCCGTCCGAATCGAAATTCACGGCATCCACCGTTCCGGTGAGGTCATCGGTCTTAATCACCTTCCCGATATAATCCGACAGGCTGAAAGCTGTCTGGGCCGTTGACTGCTTCGACATGGTCCCGAGGATATCGTTGGTATTAAACGCCTGTTCCAGAATTGAATACTGGGTCAACTGACCGGTAAACTGCGTCGGGTCCGTCGGATTGAGCGGGTCCTGATTTTTCATCTGAGCCACCAGCAGTTTGAGAAACATTTCCTTGGTTTCTCCCGACGAGTCGGAGGCGTCGGTGGTCGATGGGGTATAGCTGCTCTGGAGCGAACTTAAAAGATCTGAAGATATGGAATCTGTTGTCATGGCAAACCCTTTTCCTTTCCGAAAAATCCGGTGCTGTCGGCAGCAGCAAAATATCTGCTTGCACCACAGCTAAAGCAAAGGGTATGCCAATTATTCCTGGAGGGATGTCAACGAGGATTACCGATGCTCACAGGTTGTCCACAAAACCGCTTCCACCCGGGACTTTACGGCGTCTGTCGGCCAGGACATACTTCGCCCTTTTCATGAACATGGATTTCCAGTTCTTGATTAAATTCGGATGCAGACTATAGCTGTCAGCCAATTCTTCCAAGCTCCTGCTTCCTTTGATCGCCTCAAGTACAACCTTGGCCTTGAAATCACCGCTGTAAACATTTCGTTTTTTCATCTTATTCCGCCTGTGTTGATTGAATGTTCGAAAAACAAAAAATCGGGAAATTCTTGCCCACCCTATCGGCAAATATTTCTTGGCTGCCGTGCAGGCCGGCCCCCTGCATGAAAGGTCCATCTCATCCTCCGGCAACCTGGACACGTTTCCTTTCGGACGGCAATGAGGAAATATCGATTCGGAGGCCGAAACCATTAATGACCCGGACGGCCCTTGGTATTTTCAACGTGAAGCGGTCCAAATGGTTACAATTTTTCGCTCTACAATTAAAACTTATCTGCCCGGCAAGAGAAAAAGCAATAAAACCCTGTAACCTATTGCCTTTCAACAGCGACTAAGAAAACAAAGGGGGCAGCCACTCGGACGGCAACCGGGGGGCTCCGGCGGAAAAACGTTCGATGCGATACACGAGGTTGTCGGAAAGGCAGAGAAAATCGATTTCAATAGCACCCGAAAAATGGTATTCATACAATACCAACACGTTCCGACTGCAGGTTTTTCCAAACAGTGCAGAAGCCCCGGTAAATGAATCCGGGACGGTTGGGCGATGCGCCGCTGTGTTGCGGACAGGCAAACTGACTTTTGAACACCTTGCGCAGAAAAGGATACCATCGCTCGGTTTGATTGGATTATCACCGGCTGACAGCCGACATAGGGCACAAACGGATCAGATGAGCGACGCAGAGATTATCCGCCGCGTACTGGATGGTGATGTGGATTTTTTTGAACATCTGCTCAACCGCCATCGCAGCCGCGTGTTCGGAATCGTAAGTCGCCATGTGCCACCGGAAGAAATCGAAGAAGTCGCTCACGATGTGTTTATCCGTGTTTTCAAGTCCCTTTCGGGCTATCGGCACGAAAGCAATTTCCAGCATTGGCTGAGTTCCATTGCCGTAAGAACCTGCCATGACTTTTGGCGCAGCCGGTATCGCTCCCGGGAGGTTGCCATCAGCGGGCTGTCTCTTGCGCACCAGAAATGGCTGGAGCATGCCGCCGCTGAAGAATCCGATTCTTTTTTTGCCGAAGAAGCGAGCCGGAAAGAGGCCGGGGAAATTTTAAGATGGGCGCTTTGCCAACTGCCGGAAAAAGACAAGACCGTTTTGGAACTGATATATTTTCAGGAATATTCGATGAAAGAAGCAGCGAAGCTGCTGGGATGGAGCCAGACGACCGTTAAAGTCCAGGCGTTTCGCTCCCGCCGGAAGCTTCAGAAAATATTAAACGACGCCATGGAATCGAATTCGGAGGACATATGAAACGATTATCCATCGAAGATCCTCGGCTGAGAAGGGTTTTCAGTGAAGCCTTTCAGGAAAACGCCCGACAGGCCGCAACTGAAAACAATCCGGGAACGGAATTCAATTACGCCGTTATGAGGGAAATTCGGCAGCTTTCCGACACCTCCACCCGGAAAAATCGATTTGGGTGGATCCCGAAAACCGCCTGGCGGCTGGCACCGGTGGCCTGCTGCATTATCTTTGCCCTGACCATATTCATTATGCAGTATGATCCCACATTTGAATATGATATGGCCGCGATTTCGTTGACGGATCCCATCGGATTCAATGAGACGAATTTGTTCACATTTTAAGAAATGGATGGACCAATGAAAAAATGGCAAATTGCTGTGAGCATCCTGCTGGTATTTGCCCTGGGAACGGCAGTCGGCGCATATGGATCTCGAGCCATCTTTAAAATACGCGTCAACAGAGCGCTTCATACTACCGGCACCCCCGGCATCCGGTTTATCCAGAGTATGGTTGGCCGGCTGGACCTGTCCGACTCCCAGAGAACGTCGATCAAGGCCATTTTGGATGAAAACAACAAGAAGTGGGAAGCCCTCCGACAAGAGTATGAGCCGAAAATAAAAGAGCTTTTTGAAAATGTAATCGAAGAGACGAAAAAGGTGCTCACCCCCGAACAGCGGAAGGAAGTCGAACAGATGTCCGCAAATGTCCAGCGGAGGCTGCCGCCACGTTCATCGTCTCAGCCGCGCACATCCGCTCCCGCTCCACCCGAGGGGTCGTCTGATCTGCGATCTTCCGAGCCTCCGGAAGCCACTTCACCGCGCGCCATGTCGCAGCCTCCCGGCCCGAAGTCGTCCACGAACAGAGTCGGCAGAATTATCGAAGCGCTCAAACTTGATAAAGACAAATCGGTGAAGGTGCAATCGATCATCAGCGCAGGCTTGGAGAAACAAAAAAAAATGAGGGGTGATTTTCAGGCATCCCAAACGGCGGCAGAGGAAAGATTTCAAAAAGAAACGACGGATGCGCAACTTGCCACTGAAAAAGAACTCCAGGATCTGCTGACACCCGAACAAATGGAAACCTATCGACAGATGATCACCCGCGAAAACCCGCACCCGGATGATTTCGGGTTCGATAATCCCGATGAGGCAATGGACCGGAAGGATTTCAAACAGGATAAATACCCGGCGGCCCCGGAAGGACAAAAGGAAAAGACCGCCGGCAAGAGGACCTGAACTGAATCATACACAGCGAATTTCAAAATCGGGCGGATTTTTAATCGCCTTTTTCACCGAGCACTGATCAGCGCTTCGAACCACCGCCTTTCTGTATTTTTCAGGGAAGTCCGGCGGCAGTTGGATTTCAATGAGAACCCCTTCCAGACGCGTGTCGTCCACGGAACGCTTGTCCCGAAGACGCAGGGAAATTCCCCGGCTATCGATTTTTCGACTTTCACAGAAAGAAAACACATAGAATCCGGCACAGGTGCCAATGGATGCAAGAAAGAATTCGAAAGGACCCGGTGCACTGTCCTCGCCGCCGTCATCTGCGTTCTGGTCGGTGCAAACCGTAAATCCCCGAAAATCGGCTGTCACTTTTTTCCCGCCTCCATAGCGGATTTCCATATCCATAATTCAAAGCCTCCGGTTTTTTGAGTGCTGAGTGCCAAGTGCTGAGTGCTCTGTGCTGAGTGCTGAAGATAAGTGCCTGATGATGGCACAAAAGTCAAATTCAATCCTCAGCACCCGGCACCCAGCACTCAGCACTCATATTATGACTTGATTTGTCACGGAAAATTTGTGAGATTGTATATTCTATGTGTTAAAAAGGGCCGAAGGCATACCCGCAAAATATAACCGATTTCATCTTACAGGAGAAACAGGCATGCAGTTGACAACTACCCGGGCGGACGTTCTCAAACCGAAACCTGCCGATGACAACAAGCTCGGATTCGGAACCATTTTCACGGATCACATGTTCAACATGGACTATCAGGCCGGAAAGGGGTGGTACAGCCCCCGGATCGAGCCTTATCAGCCCATCGTCATGGATCCGGCCACCATGGTGCTTCATTATTCCCAGGAGGTGTTCGAGGGGCTCAAGGCATATCGGACGCCATCCGGAGATGTTCAGCTGTTCCGGCCGAGGGCCAATCTCGAGCGCATGAACCGCTCCTGCAAGCGGATGTGCATTCCCCAGATCGATGTGGATTTCGTCCTGGGCGCCATGAAAGAGCTTTTGAATCTGGAGAAGGACTGGGTCCCCGGCACGCCGGGCACTTCCCTCTACATTCGTCCCAATGTCATCGCCATGGACCCGTATATCGGCATCCGGGTCGGCCAGACCTACCGGTTCTATATCATCCTTTCCCCGGTGGGCGCCTACTACCCGGAAGGTTTCAATCCGGTGAAGATCCTCGTAACCCGGGATTATGTCCGGGCAGTGCCGGGAGGCGTGGGAGAGGCCAAAACCGCCGGGAATTACGCGGCCAGCCTTATCGGCAGTGAAAAGGCCCACGAAGAGGGCTACACCCAGGTACTCTGGCTCGATGGTGTCGAACGAAAGTATGTGGAAGAAGTCGGCACCATGAATATCTTTTTTATCATCGACGGAGAACTCATCACCCCGAAACTCAACGGCAGTATTCTTTCGGGAATTACCCGGGACTCGGTGCTCGCCCTCTCGAAATCCTGGGGGATCAAGACAACGGAGCGGCGCATCAGCATCGACGAAGTCATGGAAGCCCATGACGCCGGGAAACTCCAGGAAGTGTTCGGCTCCGGAACAGCGGCGGTTATCTCCCCGGTGGGCGTTCTCAAATACGGGGACCGGGTGATTACCCTGGGCGACGGCGGCGTCGGCCCCCTGGCCCAGAAATTTTTCGATACCCTCATGGCGATCCAATACGGCACGGCACCGGACACCATGGGCTGGACCGAACCGATCTGATATAGGCGGACGCCATGGACATCGTCGCACACGTCAAAGAGAGGGATCCGCAGGAGCGGGAATTTCACCAGGCGGTAAGCGAAGTCTTCGCGTCGGTGAAGCCCTTGCTCGACCGGCATCCGGAATACCGAAGTGCCGGCATCATGGAGCGGCTTGTGGAGCCGGAACGAACCATCATCTTCCGGGTTCCCTGGATGGATGACCGGGGAGAGGTCCGGGTCAACCGGGGATTCCGGGTGGAGATGAACAGCGCCATCGGGCCTTATAAAGGGGGACTTCGCTTCCATCCCTCCGTCACCCTGAGCATTCTGAAGTTCCTGGCCTTCGAGCAGGTCTTTAAAAATGCCCTGACCACGCTTCCCATGGGAGGTGGCAAAGGGGGAGCGGATTTCGATCCCAAGGGTAAGTCCGACAACGAGGTGATGCGTTTCTGCCAGAGTTTCATGTGCGAGCTCTACCGGCACATCGGACCCAACACGGATGTGCCGGCCGGAGACATCGGCGTCGGTGCCCGGGAAATCGGCTTCCTGTTCGGCATGTATAAAAAGCTTGCCAACGAATTCACCGGGGTGTTGACCGGAAAAAGCCTCGGCTGGGGCGGCAGCCTGATACGACCCGAAGCCACGGGCTACGGGGCCGTCTACTTCGCAACGGAAATGCTGGCCACCCGGAACGAAAGCCTGGAGGGAAAGACCTGCCTTGTTTCCGGCGCGGGGAATGTGGCCCAGCACACGGCGGAAAAACTGCTCGATCTGGGCGCGAGGGTGGTGACCCTCTCCGACTCGTCCGGTTATATCTTCGATGAAGCGGGCCTCACCCCCGGAAAACTCGAAGAAATAAATTACCTGAAAAACATCCGGCGGGGCCGTCTCAGCGAATATGCCGATAAATATTCGGACGTGGTCTATACACCGACGGACCCGGATGCGGACTTCAACCCCCTGTGGTCTCACAAGGCCGACTGCGCCTTCCCCTGCGCCACCCAGAATGAAATAAATGAAAATGACGCCCGGCACCTTGTTGAGGGCGGTATCCGGCTGGTGTGCGAAGGGGCCAACATGCCCACAACGCCGGAAGGCATCGATATTCTAATGGATGCGGGCGTTTTGTATGCACCCGGCAAAGCGGCCAATGCAGGGGGGGTTGCGGTCAGCGGTCTGGAGATGACCCAGAACAGCCAGCGGCTTAACTGGACCCGACAGGAGGTCGACAACCGGCTTCATCTGATTATGAAAAGCATCCATCACAGTTGCATGGCCGCCGCCGAACGCTGCGGTGTTCCGGACAATTATATGGTGGGGGCCAACGTGGCGGGATTTATCAAGGTTGCCGATGCAATGCTGGATCAGGGATTGGTATAGTGCAAAAAAAAAGCGGCCAACATATTGTTGGCCGCTTTAAGCCGACTGCCGCATCGAACTTTCAGCAATAGCCCAGCACAGCTGTTGTCCCCTCAGGTCATTATCCGCAATATTCTCAGATGTCGGCTCTAAAGCGAAAGATGGTGGGCCGTGAAGGAATCGAACCTTCAACCTACTGATTAAGAGTCAGGTGCTCTGCCTAGTTGAGCTAACGGCCCATGGGCAATGGTGTCTGCCAAAATTGAGCTGCTACCTATCAGGTTTAATCCGGGATGTCAATTTTGAATTCAAAAAAAATCGATCCAATGAGCCATTTTCAAAATGATTCCCCGCCACACTACGGCGGGATCTTCGACAGTTCGGCCAAGGTCAAGGCGGATATCGGCCGAAATGGAGCGTTTTGAAATTGACTCCGAAAAAAAAGCCCGGCACCCTGCCCCTGCCTCCCCTCACCCCCGGTGTTCTTTTGAAACGATACAAGCGTTTTCTGGCGGATGTGCGGCTTGACACCGGTGACCTCGTCACCGCGCACTGTCCGAACTCGGGAAGCATGAAGGAATGCGCCGAACCCGGAAGGCCGGTCTACCTGTCGCGGTCCGACAATCCGAAACGAAAACTTTCTTACACCTGGGAGTTGATCCGGATGCCCGGATCGCTGGTGGGCGTCAATTCGCTGCTTCCAAACAGACTCGTCCATGAATCCATCTCGGGAGGCCGGATCGAAGCACTCCGGGGGTATTCGAATATCGAACGGGAGGTGAACATTGGAAATCACTCCCGGATCGATCTGAAGCTGAGCGGCGGCGCTTTGCCGCCCTGCTATGTGGAAGTGAAGAACTGCACCTGGGTCCAAAAAGGGGGCGCCCAATTTCCGGATGCCGTTACCGAGCGGGGGAGAAAACATATGGCGGCCCTCGAGCAGCTCTCCCGTCAGGGATTCCGGGCCGCCGTCTTTTTTCTCATCCAGAGAATGGATGCCGAGGTTTTCCGACCGGCCCGGGAACTGGATCCGGCTTACGCCGAGGCTCTGGGGAATGCTGCAAAAGCGGGCGTCATGGTCTTGGCCTACGATGTGAATTTGACCCTCGAAACTATTGAAGTCAGGAGACCGCTTGCCGTCGAATTATGACATACGCCGCTTTGACTTTGCTACTCGAATCAAGTAGGATGCCCGGCATGCGTCAGAATATGAATAAGCTAATCTCAAACCCCGACAGTCTGGAGCTTGTGCTCGACAACCTGAAAGAAGGCGTGATTGCCCACGACCTCAATCGCCACGTATTTTTCTTCAACCGGGAAGCGGAAAAAATCACCGGCTATGATCGACGTGACGTGCTCGGCGAGGATTGCCATAAGATTTTCAGGGCCCCCCTGTGCGGGGCCAAATGCGCATTTATTGGCAAGTTTCCGCAACTGGACACGCACCGGGAATACAGAACCAATATCACCACCCGGAGCGGCGAAAACCGGCTGGTTGAAATGTCCGTCACCATGATGCAGGAAAAGACCGGAAAACCCTTCGGTGTGCTGGCCTCGTTCCGGGACATCACGGAACTGTTCCAGATGAAGCTGGGGCCGGTCGGCGACCTCGGCTTCGGCAACATCATCGGCCGGGATATCAAGATGCTCCACATTTTTCAGCAGATCGAGGACCTTTCCGACTACGACTACCCGGTCCACATCTTCGGCGAAACGGGCACCGGCAAGGAACTCATTGCAGGTGCCATCCACAGCAGCAGCACCCGGGCAGACGGCCCGTTCGTTCCGATCAACTGCGGGGCGCTTCCCGAAGGTCTGATTGAAAGCGAGCTTTTCGGACATGTCAAGGGCGCCTTCTCCGGAGCGATCCGGGATAAGAAGGGACGCTTCGAACTTGCCGGCGGCGGCACTATTTTCCTGGACGAGGTGGCGGAGCTCTCCAAACACATGCAGGTCAAACTGCTTCGCCTGCTTCAGGGCGGCACCTTCGAAAAGGTGGGCGGGGAAGCTACGGAATCGGCGGATGTCCGGATCATCAGCGCCACCAACCGGGATCTTAAAAAGGAAGTCGCGAAAAACAACTTCCGCGAAGACCTGTACTACCGGCTGAACGTCATCCCCATCGAGATTCCCCCCCTGAGGGATCGAAAAACCGACATCCCCCTGCTCGCCGATCATTTTCTCAAGGAAGCCCGGAATCGCCATGCTCGGCCAGCGCTGCGGATATCCAGGGAATCCCTGTCGCTCATGATCGATTATCCCTGGCCCGGCAACATCCGGCAGCTTCAGAACGCCCTGCAATACAGTATCGTCAAGTGCGCCGGCGATGTCATCCTTCCGCAGCATCTGCCCCGGGAGTTCAGAGAATTCGACGGAATGGAGTGCCGCCCCGTCCCCGGCCGCAAACTAAGCCCCCATATCGTTGCAGCGGCGCTCGAAACCAGCGGCGGCAACAAATCAAAAGCCGCCAGGCTTCTGGGCGTAGGCCGTGCCACCCTGTACCGGTTCCTGGAAAAACACCCTGAATCCGAAGGGTTATAAAAAAATACTGAAGTTTCAATTTTTTATTGACATGGTGATTCAATCACGCTAAAAAAGCGAGTCTTTGACGGGGCCGTTAACTCAGTCGGTAGAGTATCTGCCTTTTAAGCAGAGAGTCGATGGTTCGAGTCCATCACGGCCCACCATACGAATAGGTATCATTCGTCCCTATCGTCTAGCCCGGTCCAGGACACCGGCCTTTCACGCCGGCAACAGGGGTTCGAATCCCCTTGGGGACGCCACGAATAATATCAAAGGGTTAGCCAGAAATGGCCAGCCCTTTTTTATTTGGCTAAATTTCATACCCAACACTATACCCAACAACTCAAAAAGAAATCTATCCACATCAGGATAAACCCAGGTAAATGACAAAAAACACATTTCCCTGCGTAAAAATCACTCCTAACAACCTTGCTCACCAATCCACCGCATTACCAGCTCTACCACAAACTCAATTTCATCATTCGAAAGCAACCTTCCCTTTTCAATCCGATGCCATTTTTCCAAACATCCCCGGCAGCATGTTGCAGTCGCATGCTGTGCAATAAAAACCGGATGCCCTCTCATCGGGGTCTGTTTGCCATCATTTTTAGGGAACGCTGGGGACAATCTGGTTGTAACGAAGTCGACGGCGTGGGATCGAATGACGTCTATCCCCTTGTCTTGGATATACTGGCGGTCTTTTTCCGATAAATTGAACCGGGATCGGAATCTGGATTTTTTGAGTGCTGCGAGTTTGGTTGTGATTCTGTCAGGCATATGTGGATTTCATTCACGACGTTCTATTTGTCAATTTGGCAGCTCCAACTCACCCTCCCTATCCGAAGTGAGAATGTGTAACGACCGCCACACCGGTTTATAAAAACGATTTCATAAAAGAAAAACGACTGATAGGGCCCACTCCAATCAGTCGTTTTTAGGAGGAGAAGTAACTCAACGAACCATTTCGCTCAGCCACTTAAGGGGGAGAACAGATGAAAAAATTATCTGGTTTCACAGTTCTATAAAGCAAGATGGTTGCCACCATTGTATTAAAATTTTATGATCATACTTTTTTGCCATAAATATAGATAGTTAAAAGCTTTATTAAAGTTGGTCATGGCAAATTACAGATTTTAAGGCGGTCAAATTGTTGACCAAATGTTTATTATTATGATTCCCGTTCAGATTGGTTTCCAGAAATATGTTTTAATTATAGTA
>JBECKW010000237.1:0-7535 GCA_040235505.1 Desulfobacterales bacterium | reverse complement strand
CCCAAAGTTGCCCCATCCATGCGGCCTGAATATCCTTGGGATCGATGCCGGCATCTTCATATGCTTCATAGGCTGCGTCGATCAGCATATCATCGATGCTCTGGTGAAAATTTTCACCGAACTTGATGCACCCCATGCCGACAATCGCTACTTTATTTTTGATGCTTTCCATCTTTTATACCTTCTAAACCGTTGGTTTGCATTTCCACCAGTAGTTGTAGATTCCGCCCACGTAATAGAGCTTCCGGAAGGTCATCTCCACCTCCATACCCACCACCGTCTTGTCGGGATCCCGGTCTGTCATGTCGCACATGATCCGTCCGCCGCCTTCAAAATCGACAATGGTCAGGGTCACCGGTGCATCCAGGGTTTCCATCATATGGTCATGGGAAAAGCTGGTGACCTTGCCTTTCAGATTGCTGAAATTGTACGGCGTAACCTGATCTTTTGCTTTGCATATCATACAAACGCGCTGGGGCGGATATTGCGGAGTGTGGCACTGAGTGCATTTCGTACCGTTGAGGGCCAGCTCCCATTTGACTTCCCGGAACTGGGCGGAGGGTGTCGGCTGACGCTCGGAAACAGGCGGCCGCGCAGCGGGCTGAACCTCGATGAGTTCGCGCCAGATGAGGTACTTGCCGTAGCTGCCCAGTGTTATCTTGTTTTCCAGCTGCTTTGAAAGGCTGGCATGTGCGGCGATTTCCTTTACGGCGCCGGTGGTTTTGACACAAAGAACGTCGCACCCGCTGCCGTAATTGGCCACCAGAATCCGCTGGTCGGCACCGGCCTGCTCAAGCATGCCGGCCAGATAGAGAAGCGACATGGATACACCCGTATCCCCGACGCAGCCATGCAAATCATTCTGCAACTGCGGGTCGGACGCAAAACCCAGTTTTGCGAAGATTCCCATGGCCTGTTTGACGTTGGCGAAATTGGTGCAGATACCGCTGAAAGCCTCCGGCTTCAGATCGAATTTGGCCAGGCTTTTGGAAACCGCGTTCTTGACAACCCGGGCATATCCGTTCTCCTGGGCAAACCGTGCTTCCGCGGTCCGGACAAAGGTGTCCTTGTCGCTTCGCCAGACATCCTGGATTTCATCGAAATGGGTGTAAAAGTGCTCGACCTCGGCGATAAGGTTCTTTTTGCCGATGAGAAAAGCCACCGCACCGTCCCCGAAAGACATTTCCTGCGGGCTCTTCGGATATGCCGGACGCATATCCGAAGCCAGCACCAGAACCGTCTCGAGGGTGCCGGCGGCAACGGCGTTGACCGCAGCGGAAACCGCATTGGTTCCTGCGCGCAGGCTGTTGCCGAAATCGAGTGTTTGCGTTTCAGGGTCACAGGACAGCACCGCGGCAATCAGGGCGGCACTCTGCTTTTCCTTGTAGGGCGCCGTCGTCGTGGCGAAATAAACGGCATCCACCGGCACCGATCCTGCTTTCTTCAGGCAGTCCCGCGCAGCCGCAACAGCCATGGTAACACTGTCTTCGTCATAATTGGCGACGGCCCTTTCGCCAGGCAACCCCCTGCTTCCCCAGTGATTGGCGATCACGGCCCGGGGCAACCGGGGCATCGGGATGTGAACGCCGTATGAAATAATTCCTACCATCTGGAGTTTACCTTTTTCTATAGTATAATCATTGCCGGCACCCGGTTACCGGGCGCCGAGTTTTTCATCCGATCCCGACGGTCTATTGTTTGTCTATTTTTTTTCTAGAAACAGATCGCCGGTATTCACATCCGAAAGTGTGCGAACTGTTTTCGATATCTTCTGATATCCGTCCGCCTCGATTTCCAAAACCAAATTCATCCTGGCATCCAGACCTTCGAACCAGAAATCGCCGAATTCGTCCGCAATCATCTCTCCGGAGAAGCCATCCCCCTTCAGGGTGACCCTGGCACCTTTGGCGCATTGATCGGTGTCCTTGAAAACCACGGTTCCGGCAACAAACTTTTTCGGAACGTTCAGGTAGAGGACCTTCTCTTCAAGACCATACTCGGGATGTACCACGTACGGCTTCTTCTCCGCAACGAGCTTGGAAACCTCACTGTCCGGATCGTTCAGATCACCAAACGTCAAACATCCGGTCGGACACATCTCGACACAACGCGGTCGTGAGAGGCCGTTATCAAGCAGGTGGGCGCACATGTCGCACTTCTGGGGAACATTCTTCTCGTCGTTCCAAAAGATCATGCGGTGCGGGCAGGTGTTGACGATCTGCTTCTGGCCGACGGCCTTTTCAGGATCGATCATCACGATGCCGTCTTCTCTCTGGTAAACCGCGCCGTTTTCAGCCTGGTTCATGCAGGCCGGATTCTCGCACTGACCGCAGGTGACCGGAATATGACTCAGTTTGACTTTGGGAAAGGTGCCCCGCTCAACCTCCACCAGGTTGATCCACTGCTGGCCCGTCATGGGCTGAGCCACCGTGTACCCCGGATGCTCTTCTCCGCAGTTTTCATCCTTGCAGGCAAGGAAGCAGGCATAGCAGCCGGTACACCTGGCAACATCTATTACGATTCCATATCTTTTCGCCATTGTATTAAGCCCCCCATTTCTCAATTTCGACACAAACCGAGTTACAGGCCATGCCTGGAGCGTTCTTGGAAACCATTCGGGATGGCGTCATCAGGTTCACACAGCCGCCGCGGTCGATACTGCCCGCTTTGCCGGGCTCCAGCGGATCATATTTGGCACTGGCCTGGTAGCACAGGAGCACACCTTTTTTGACACGCTCGGTCAGCCAGGCAACCGCCAGGATCGCGCCCCGATCGTTGTGGAGTTTCACCAGATCACCATGCTTGATGCCGCGATCCCGGGCGTCTTCATGGCTGATGCGCACCGGCCAGTAGGCGTAACCGTCTGCCTTCTTGATGCGGTGGCACGGAATTTCATCGAGCCAGGGAGATTTGTTGTCGTGGTGGGTATGATACGAAAAGCGCATGTGCGGCGTTACCATTACCAGCGGATATTTCTCGGCTTCCGGAGAGAATTTCCCCTCCCAGGGTTCCATGAACTGGCCCAGCAGCGGCCGTTCCTTATCGTCGGGGAAATACTTGGTCAGGAATGTGGATACAAACTCGATTTTACCGCTGGGGGTGCCCATCATTTTGGCGCGGTCGGTTCCTTTCAGCGGATTTTTATGATCGGCCACATCGCACTCGCGATCCTCATAGTACCATTTGTTGGACACCGCCCGCTTGAAGTCCGGCTTGGGCGGCGGCACGATATAGTATCCCTTCTCTTTGAACTCCTCGAAGGAGATGTGCTCGGGCAGAGAGGATGCATCGAAGATCTTGCGGATCCACTCCTGTATGGTTTTGCCTTCGGTATAACGGTCATGGAAGCCCAGACGCTTGGACAGCTCGACGTAGATGTCATAGTCGGATTTGGACTCCCACAAGGGTTCGATGCATTTCTTCATGTAGAGGCAGACCCGGAAGTTGGCCCCCATGTCATTGGCGCCATAGCCCCCCGGCGCGCCCATCTCGCAGATGTCTTCCCTCTCGAACCCCGAACAGGCGGGCAGGATGAGGTCGGCGAACTTGGTTTCCGACTGGTAGTGAATGTCCGACGTGACGAAAAACTCCAGATTCGGGTGCTGGAACATCCGCGTCCAGCGGTTGGTGTCCGTCATGGTGGAAATATACGAGCCGCCCTGACGGTAAATCATCTTGATGGGAGCGCCGCCCTCTTCTTTCGGCAGCGGACAGACCTGCTGCGTACGCTGCTGATCCAGGGAATGGCCGCAGAAGCCTTCGCCGATCCACTCGGTCTTGTCATTCATCACACATTCGGGCAGCAGCAACCGGTAGGTCTTCTGGCGCACCGTATTTTGAGCGCTCTCATCGGCCACAAGGCCGAAGGCATCCCAACCGTTGTCGCCGTAACCGAACATGCGGAAACTCATGTCCATGGGAGGCGCCATGGAAGCCCCACCCCAGGTGTTGCAGCCGTCGGCGCCCAATCCGCGCATGGAGAGCAGAAAGACCATCAGGCGGGCCCACTCGGTGCCGTAAGGCTGGCGACAGGCACTGGACACACCGTAGATGGAGGCCGTACAAAGCATGGTCTTCTTTTTCGCCCACAGCCGGGCCAGGGCATAGATATCGCGTGCTTCAATTTCGCACACCCCGGCGGCCCATTCGGGCGTTCGGGGAAAACCACCCTCTTCCTCGCCGAGGATGTGTTTTTTAAATTCTTCGAAACCTTGGGTCTTGTTCTCGATGAACCAGTGATCGTAGGTGTCTTCGGTGATCCAGACCCAGGCGATGGCCTCGGCCATGGCTGCGTCGGTGGCGGGGCGCGGCGCAATCCATTTGTCGCCCCAGGTCCCGGCGGTGAAGTTGCACCACGGGTCGATGAAAACCATCTTCATTCCCAGCTCTTTGCACCACAGGCGCCAGCGGGTGCCGTCCTGGCCGTTGTAACCACCGGCACTGGTGTTTGGATCGACCCCCCAGAAGACGAGCAGTTCGGTATGTTTGAGAGCCTCTTCGAGCATGTCGAAGTTGTCACTGATGCCCAGTTTCCAGTAATAGCCCCAGGCATGGGTGGCACCCCAGTGCCAGCCTTCCCAGCTGTCCGGGTTATCCATCAACTGGGAATAGCCCAGCATGTTCCAGAAACGGCCGAAAGCGCCCATTTTGTACTGCAGCAGACCGAAGTCGGCGTGGGAGCTGGTGGAAGCGGTGATGGCCGCCTTGCCGTAAGTCTTGTGGATACGCTTGATCTCCGACTCGAGCAAGTCAAAGGCTTCATCCCAGCTGATGCGCACATGGCCCGACTTACCCCGGTTCTGGGGATTGCGCTCGCCGTTGGGGTCGAAGTCGACGCGTTTCATCGGATATTTGATTCGGTTCTCAGAATAAATACGCGCCTTCTGTGTAACAATAAAGGACCCCATGGAGGTCTGACGGGGTGGTGTGAAGACCTTTCCCCTCGCCTCGATGCTCCATGCCGGCGCATCGGTATCGTCAAACACGATGGGCCGAATCTTGGTTATCTTGCCATCCTTTACGTGCACAAACGTAGCACCACCGCATGTGCAGCTGGTTAATATTTCTTCCGCCATTATATCCTCCGCTAATGTTTTATCGCCACAAGATTGCTCATATCTAAATTTTTATTTAGCAATGCTAAAGCAAATAATACACCCCCCTTCGAGTTGTCAAGACTTTTTATCAAAGGTGTCTTCTCAGGAACCCCTCACATTCCATAGCGAGCGCCAATGGGATCTCGTACATGGGGTAATGCCCGCAATTGCTCAGTTTTTTGATTTCAACATTCTGAAACCATTCACCAAATGTGTTTTGCATCAGTTCGTACGTCAAGTGGGGATCGTTTTCGCTGGCCAGGATTTTTAAGGGGACACCGCACCCCATCACGTCCTTGTAGAATTCATCATTGACCCATGACGTCAGATAACTGGAAAAGGCCCCGGGCGTGCTGACCTGCATGGATTTGTCGGCGATTGTTTCATACCAGCTGTCCGTCAGTCGATTGCCGGTATCCACACGGAAAATCTCCTGCCTGTTCCGGGGATTTTCAGCCGCCTTGGAAAACAGTTCCCAGGCCTGTTCATCCACGGGTATTTTTACCGGCGGGCAGGGGGTAATACCGACCGCACTTTTAATACGATCCGGCACGTCAGCAAGCAGTCGGGAGATGACCTTGCCTGCCATTGAATGCCCGACAATATGAAATTTTTGCCATTTGAGGTGATCGGCCAATAGTATCAAATCTTCGGCAACCTGTCCGATCGTAAACGGACCTTCCTGATCTTTGGAAAGACCATACCCTCTCTGGTCCACAAACACGTAGTTGAAGGCGTGTTGATCCAAAGCCGAGTGCAATCCGTCAAAGCAGGCGTGATCCATCATCCACCCATGGATAAAAACGACCTTTTCGTCTCCAGAGCCGATCGATATGTAATTTAACATTTTAAAATCCTTCAGAAGAGTCATAAGATCATATTGGCATATAATTATATGATGCTTGCTATTTAGAAACCTCCCTCCTCGCAGGAATTCAAGAAGGCAAACGATAACATCCGGTGACCATTCGTAAAATTCTTTCGGGACCCAACAAGAATGCGAATAGTATTTTGTATTTCTAAATCCTGATTTACTACCTAACCGCACACTCTTCTTTTGTCAAGCGAAAAGGGCATCGTGCCGATTCTCATCCCTCGGGGTGTTCGTATAGAGCAAGGCTTTCTAATAAGGTGGAGCAACATTTTTGTGCATCCCAGGCGGTTGTTTTAACCTCCATTCGTATTCAACACGCCCACATTAAAAAAGAACTTGACAGTTGAGTATGTTTTTGCATAATTTAGCTTTACTAAACTTTTGTTTATTTTTAAGAAACATTTATCAAAACACCTACTTTATCCGGGACTGATTTGTTGCGCTTTACGCTGTGGAAGGTCGCGATATATTTGATAAATTCAGCGACCTTCCTCGTGAAAACCTGGATCCAGTTAATGAAATCAACTGAAAGGATATGGGGATGGGAATCTCGTTGCCGACAATAAGCGAACTCTTTAATTTGACAGGTAAATCGGCTCTAATTACCGGCGGCACCGGCGCACTTGGGAGCATGGCGGCCAAGGCCCTTGCCGGGGCCGGAGCCGTGGTGACACTGGCCGGCGGGAACAAAGAAAAACTCGACACGCTGGTCAAAGAAATCAATGCCAATGGCGGTAAGGCCTATGGGGTAAATTCGAGGCCCGACACGGAAGCCGGCGTCGATGCCATGATCCAGGCAGCCTGCGATAACGGCGGAGGGCTGGATATCCTCGTGGTGGCCTCTGGATTCAATAAACCCGGCAATTCACAGCAGGCCTCACCGGCCGACTTCGATTCGGTAATGGACGCCAACGTCCGTCAGACCTTCCTGGTATGCAAAGCCGCCGGCAAAGTGATGATGGATTCGGGCCGGGGCGGCAAGATGGTCATCACCTCGTCGGTCCGCGGTCTGGTGGCCACCAACAACTCCATCGCGTACTGCACCTCCAAAGCGGCCACTGACATGCTGACCAAGTGCTTTTCGGCCGAATTTGCCCCCAGCGGCATCACGGTCAACGCCATCGCCCCCACGGTTTTTCGCAGCGAACTTACCGCCTGGCTGTTTGCCGAAAGCGGTCCCGGTGCCGATGCCCGGCAGGGGGTTCTCAAGCGGCTTCCGGCGGGACGCCTGGGTGAACCGACCGATTTTGCAGGCTCCATCATCTTCCTGAGTTCCCCGGCTTCGGACTTCATGACCGGCCACATCATGTATGTGGACGGTGGTTTTGTCACGGTATAGCCAAACGGTACCTGCCTGAATGGGTCGATCAACATTTATATAAAACGAACGCAAAAGGAGAACTTCTCATGATCTTCGTAAAAAAAAATGAGGGAAGCGTATACGACGCCCCCAATCATCATGGATGCTACGGACTGATGAAGCTGACAAAAGATGTCACAAAAAGGACCCTCATCAACTATTCCTTCTTCCAGCCCAACGGCGGAATTCATATGGACAGCGCCGA
>JBECKW010000195.1:0-22649 GCA_040235505.1 Desulfobacterales bacterium | reverse complement strand
GGATGGGCTTTCAACCCTGGCCCATCAGGCCCGCCGGAGTTTTCTTCTGTGGACAGGCATTCAGATCTCAACCGAAGAATTCAGACAAGTGCTTGACGACTCCGGCTGGATGTCGATGGCCAGTTAGATTCACCGTAAAATACTGTGACGAATATTTTTCAGGAATTCATGTACTAATGTTTAGGTGTCAGTGAGGTCAGGGTTTGACACCTACTGTCCCGTTCGTCACCGACCCTTAACGCCCTGAACCGGCAGCAGCACGGTAAACGCCGATCCCCTGTTCGGTTCACTTTCCACCTGAATCACCCCGTTCATGGAGTCCACCAGGCCTTTGACAATGGGCAGCCCCAGGCCGGTACCGGTAATATACCGGGTTTTATCATTTTTAATTCGGTAGAATCTCTCAAAGATTTTATCCAGGTGTTTTTCTTCCATGCCGAATCCGTTGTCTCTGACCACCACCCGAATATTGATTCCCGCCATGTCGATGTAAACGTCGATCTGGCCGCCCTCCTGGGTATAATTGATGGCGTTTGCGATCAGGTTCCCGAAAATACTTTCAAGTGCCAGGGAATCCGCGTTCAGGCACGGCAGAGGCTGTTCCGGTCTGTGAAGCTTCAGACTCTGGTCTTTTACTTCGGCACGTGCGCCCAGAAATTCGATAATGCTGGCCAGAAGATCCTCCAGCTGGACCGGTTTGATCTCGTGGCAGACATTGCCCGCCTCGATCCGGGAGATGTCGAGAAGGTCCCCGATCATGGAGATAAGCCCCTGGGTTTTCTCCTTTGCCCTTGACAGAAGATGCGCGTCGTTCTGGGAGAGTTGCCCCACCATATCGTTCATTACCAGGGCCAACTGCTCGTGGATGGTGGACAGGGGAGATCGAAGCTCATGGGAGACCTTTGCCACGAACTCGGATTTCAATCGGTCGAGGACCCTCATGGCCGTGACATCCGCCAGATTGACGATGGCGCCGAGGCATTCTCTCTTTTCTCCCAGAACGGGACGGGCCCGGGCCAGAAGATATTTTTCATTGGGTCCTACGAATTCCAACGCGGAGATGTCTTCAAAATCCAGGTGGCAGCCCTGGGAAATTTCCGTCACCAGATTGCAAAGCTCCTCGTTGTTGATATAGGCATCGGCTGGCTCTCCGAGGGGACGATCGGCGGCAATGCCCAGGTAATTCCGACAGGCGGGATTCATGAGCACCACCTGTCCCAGGGTGTTGGTGACCAATACACCGTTCGGGAGGGATTCGATAATGGTGCGGACACGGCTCTTTTCCGTCCCCAGGTCCAGAAGGGTCCGTTTCCGGGCCTGCTCGGATTTTTCGGCCTCCTGGGTCAGCCGGATTTTCTCGATGGCCCGGTTGACGACGATCCTCAATTGATCCGGTTCAAAGGGCTTCGGGATGAAGTCATAAGCGCCGTTTTTCATCGCTTCGATGGCGGTTTCCACCGTGGCGTAACCGGTGATGACAATGACCAGGATCTCTTCATGACGTTTCCTGATTTCCCGAAGTACTTCCATTCCATCCATGCCCGGCATTTTCATGTCCAGCAGAACAATGTTCGCCGGCTGCCTGGAGAGTATTTCGAGCCCTTCTTCTCCCCGCCCGGCGGTTAACACCTGGCAGCCCATCCGTGACAGAATGCGTTCGGAACCAATCTGAATGCTCTGCTCATCATCCACAATCAGAACGCGGGGGGTGTCAATGCTGTCGGTCATGTTTTTTGCTCCTTTTCAGGGGGGCCTGACAGTGGGAGTTCAATGATGAAGGTGGTGCCTTCTCCCATCTTGGTCTGGGGGGTGATTCTGCCGCCGTGGTTTTCGACGATATTGTAGACAAGGCTCAGCCCCAGTCCCGTGCCCTTGCCCTCTTCCTTGGTGGTGAAGAACGGGTCGAAAATATGCGACAGATGTTCTTCGGAGATGCCCGGTCCGTTGTCGGATATTTCGATGGTGACTTTATCGGATCCCGGCGTCTGGAAAGTTCTCAATGTCAGCCGGCCGCTGCCTTCCATGGCCTGGGCGGCATTGAGAATGATGTTCATGAACATGTGGTTGATCTGCTGAATGTCCCCGACGAGCATGGGAAGGCCGTCCGTCAGTTTTTTTTCGATGGTGATGTTCTGGAACAGGCTTTGGTTTTCGAGAAGGAACAGCGTCCGTTCCAGGGCCTTGTTGATGTCGTGCGGGCGCATGAAATGCCGCGTCTGGCGCGTGAATTCCAGAAGCTCCTTTACCGTATCCCGGCACCTTTCCGCATCCCGAAGGATACGCTGCAGGTCTTCCCGGGCGCCTTTTTCGAGTTCGTATTCTTCCAGCACCAGTTTGGTAAACAGTGTGATGCCTCCCAGGGGATTGTTGAGCTGATGGGCGACACCGGCAGCCAGTTTTCCCAGGGAGGCCATTTTTTCCGCCTGGAGAAGTTGTATCCGGGTTTTTTCAAGTTCTTTTTCCATCCGAATCGATTCCCGAAGATCGTGAAAAAAACCGATGGTGGCCACCTCCCGGTCTCCTTCGTAAACGATGGCGGCATTGAGGCTGATGGGAATCGGCTCTCCGTTCTTGTTCAGAATATTCGCATTAAAGGATTTCAATTTCCCACGGCCCCCCAGCTCTTCGCTGCGAAGTTTTCGCATGACATCTCTGGCGCCGTCTCCGGGGTAGAAATCCCGTATGTCCATTTTATTCAGAGCCTCATCGACATCGAAGCCGGTTGTTTCCGCGGCCGCCTCATTGAAAACGAGGATTTTTCCGGTTTTGTCGGCTGAAATGACGGCGTCCACGGAGCTGAGAATGAGGTTTTTAAAAAAGGCGTTGGATCGTTTCAACTCGATTTCGAGTTTTCCCAAGGCAGGCAGATCGAAATCGGTCAGCACGAAGGCCTCGACCTTTTCATCCTGGCAGATCGGATAGAAGGAAATTCTTGTGTCACCGCAAACTTCCGACCGGATTTTTTCGGAATCGGGCGCCTCGCAGGACGAATCGGCGGGACACAGATCGCACACCGTATCCTGATCGAAAAATACCTTGTGGCAGGTTTTTCCGATAATATCGGCCCCGCGACGCTCAAGGGTATACCGATTGGCGGCGAGAATCTTATAATCGGTTGATACGACAATGAATTCACGGCTGAGCGAGTCAAGGGCCTTCAAGAGGTATGTTTTTCCGGTTTGTGAATGCATACGGCTGTTCTCCTTGAAAAATGCAAGGGATCATGGCGTACCGAGCTATTCCGAAAAGAGTGCTTCAATTTAGACACAACCACCTGAATAAAGCAATGAAAAAGTAATTTAGCCTTCCCGTGTCGGCCTCCCCGTTGATAAATCAAAAGGCTGTTTGAGATAATAAAATATCTTATTACCTGTCGAAACGCTGAGCGGCGCGGCGGTGGATATTCCGGAGGAGGCCTTCGGGTGATTAAAAGAGATAGTGAAGCCTTACTCCGAATGTCTGAAGGGTGGTGAAGTTTTTATGATCGACAGTGGCGGAATATTCGCCGTCCTGATACTGCTTTTCATGCCCTTTTGTATCCATTTTTGTGTAATCGTATGACAGACCCAACCCCCAGCGGTTGAGCAGCCTGTAGTCACCGGTGAGGGAAAACAGAATTGCATCGCCATCGCAATCGGATTTTGTGGTTAATGATCGCAGAAGATGATGGTCCTCATCTTTCGCCGTTGCGTAGGGGGCATAGCCGAACATGACATCCAGTGAAAATTTCTGCGAGGCGGTAAGATCCATGCCGGTGATAACCGCAGGAATCCATTCCGTCATCTTATAGATCAGGACCTTCCCCGAGATCTTGTCGTGTCCGATATCATAGCCGGAAAGGCTGTTTGCGGAGGGATACCATTGATCCAGATCGCTCGTCTTGAAATCAAATTTTTGATAGATGGACTTGCCGCCGATAAAAAAAGAAAACTCGGCTTTACGCCAGACCCGTTGCATAAAAGAATACCGAAGTGAGACATCGGCAATGACGGCGTCCGTTTCGGTATCGGATTCGGAATAGATATCCAGTGAGTCCTGGTCGGTCCAACCATCGATTTCATAGTAAAAAATGCCCCAATCCGAATCTTTCGTCTTGCCGGCGTCGCTGGATATGTTTTTTTTAAGATTCGCCTTTAATTTCAATCGCGGGGTCAGGCTGACATCCCCCCCAAGATTCCCGAAATAAACATTCAACGGAAACTTCAGTTCGCTGACAGGGAATCTTGCATCGCCGCTTCCGTCGGGAGTCGTAAAATGTCCTCCGATCTGGTAAGTCGTATGCCCGTTCATGAACCCCAGGCCTGCCGTGACAGAATAGTTGTGTTTTTCAAAGGAAACTTCTTCGCCGAATGCGTTTGAAACCAAAAGCATCAATATCGCCACTGCGAGGGCATATCTCATATCCGCAGTCCTTTTTCATGGGGTGAAATGTGCATGCATCGAGTGCCTAATGGCTTTATGATGACAACGAACCATTTTTGTCTATCACATGACGGTTTACGATATCAAGATATTAAGGGCAGGGGACGACAGCGGAGAACAGCATTTTTAGTAATCCGGGTTTTCCCCGGAACGACCCGGCCTCCAGTATCCGCTGCGCCTCTTCCCGGATTTTGCCGGGCAACCCCCTGGAAATGTCAAATATTTTTTGTATTTGTGAGGGTGAAAAGCATTCTTTTTCGCGAAGGCCCAAACAGTGGATAAGTTGCCGGAGATACAAAGCGGTCTGTTCCGAGGTCAGCGGATGGACATGGATCGTATTGGTGACCGAGCGGTTTGGAATACAATCCGAAAGAGTTTTGATGAATCCTTTGGCGGGGGAATCGCAAAAAAGGATGATGCTGCGGAATTTTCGCGCTTTCCCCGCTTTCAGGGCATGTTGAAGCAAAAAGCACAGCCCGTTGAGAGTTATCTCGTGGGCGTCGTCAATCAGCAGCACCGGCGGGTTGCCCGTGTAAAGCAGTATCCCGGAGCGTCCTTGAAGATTACCGATGGCGCTGACCCTTTCGCTGTTTTTCTGCGATTTGAAAAGCAGGTTGCAGCGCCGCCAGTCTGCTTCGGAAGATTCCAGCAGCATATGAAGCAGCGTCGTCTTCCCGCTTCCCTTTTCGCCGATGACGAGGTTGAGATAATCATTTCCCGTTGCCAGGTTCAGGAGCATCTTCGACCGGGCTGCCAGGATTTCGTCGCTGAAGAAAAATTGATTTTCCATGGGTCATCCAGCGGGTAGCAATTAATTTGTCAAAAGAGCGTCGAGGCGCTCCAGGTCGTTGATAACGCGGAAAGACCCTCCCCCTTTTTCCACCCGGCCTTTCCATTCATCGAGCCGCTCCAGGTATTTCCGCGGGTCCACATTGTCGCTGCGAAGCTTCGTGACGTTCAAGGCCACCACATCGATTCCATCCATCTGGATGGTGAAGTCACGAACGTACCCTTTGACCAGATCCTGCTCCAGATCAGAAAAAATAAGGATATGTTTATTTCCGGCTCCGGTTTCGTTCAGATACTCCACAGCCTGCAGAACACCGCCGGCAATGTCCGTGTATTGGCTTGGCTTTACCGACGCGACAAACTGATCGATCTTTTCCTTGAAACTTCGTTTCTGCCCGTTCGCCACCGATGGGCGGTTGTCAAATGTGACTTTCGCGACGATATCCTTTTCGCTGAAACTGGCGGTGTCGATTCTTCCAACCGCCAGTGAATCCCCCGGATTCAGCGTGCCGAGGAGATAATTGATAATGGACTGGGCTTTGCCGAGTTCCTGCGCGTAGGTCCCTGACGTGTCGAGCAGCATGTAAACCCCCCGGCTGTGGCTGCCGGATTCGGAACAACTTGAAAATGTTACTGCAAACAGCAATAACAGCGGTATGATAAAAAGCCTTTTTTTCATGCCGACTCCTCCTGCGAATGAAGCTTTTCCGCCTTCGGTTTTTTTTGCATCAAATTTTCAATCCACAAAAACGGTACAATGAGAAAGTCATACAGGTTGATGGTGAGGTTACCCAGGTTGAGAACGATGTTGCCGATCAGTCTGAGAATAAAAGCGAGCCATCGCAGCACCAGGACCAGGACGACCCCCATGACGGTTCTGAAGGAGTGGATGAAGGATTCAAGGGGGATGGCCACAAAAGTAAGGGCAAACGGCAGGATAAATCCCATGACCATCTGGCCGACAGTGGGGATCCAGCTGTTGGCCGGCCGGATGACTTCCGAATTGGCAAGCGTCTGTCTCAGTGCCTGCATGTCCATGGCGATCATATCGCGCATAAAGGCCAGCGCCGATTCCACGCCGGCGAGTATCAGGAGAATCAGGAACGTTATCCAGAGCATTTTGATGCGAAGCTTATCGTCCATGGAGCCGATGATCGGAAAAAGCTTCGTGATCCGGAGAGATTCCATCAGGTAAAGTCCCATGGCCAGTTCCACGAGAATAATCACCAGGGCCGCCACATGAGAAGTCTGGAAAGCACCGATATAGCTTCCGCCGCCGACCATCTCCGACATGGGAAGCGCGATCAGGTTGAAATTGATGATGGCGCCGCCCGTGGCGATCAGAAGAACAAACCCTGAAATGAAGAACTGGGTGAGAGAAGAAGACGTCAGCACGCGTTCCGCCTCGTCGGCACCGGAGCGAATCGCTTCATATTCTTCCATCTTCTTGTCGATGACCGTGGCCCGCTCCTGCAGGCCCGTTATGGTCCTGCCGACCTTTTCCAGGGTGGCGGCGAGTTTGCGCCAGTAGGGCGTCATCTTGCTCAGGAGCCCGTGACGTTCCGTCATGCTCTGCCGGTAGGCCTGCATGGCGGCTTTGAACTGGTCATTGACGGTCTTGTGGATACTTTCCAGGATTCTGACAATGGTCGAATCGCTCCGTGTGGAAATCTTGGCAACGGCATCCACCGCCTTGACCCAATCGGGCGCCGGTGGAAGTACTTCCGAGCTTTCCCTGTAATCCTCTTCGATATTGACGATTTGATCCGCGATCATGCGCTGGAGTTCCGGGTATCCGCTCAGATCACGTTTGACCACCGAATTTACACGGTGAAATTCACGCTCGATGGTTCGCTCCACCGCTTCCTTTCCCGCTGCCAGAAGCACTTCCCGATTCCTCTGCACCAGCCATTTTTCGGCAAGAAGCACGGATTTTGCCGTCATTCGCATCCCGTTGCGAACCGAATAACTGATGGTTTTAATGGCCCGATGGGCGGGAATGCGCCCGAAATAAAGCAGCAGAAAAACGCAGATGATCCCACCAATAATTATCAGGACGGACAGCCCGACAGATTCAGGGACAATCATTAAATAGTTTGGAATCATCGTCTCCTCCTTTCAACGATCGTGTATCGGATTGAGTCTTATAAAGTCCGCACCCGTTCTGGAATTCAGGTTGAGCAAACCGTATGACTGAACGGGAATTAGTTGATTCGTTATTAAAAACAATACTCATTGTATCCTTAATTGTACACGCCTGCTTTTTCCGGGAAGAAACCGGGGTTAGCACTATTTGCCGTTTTTTCATTTCTTTTGCGTATGTTGAGGTTCCCGCCCATTCAAAAAAAGAACAAAGAAGGGACGTGCAAACCTAATCCACACAATTTTAAGCAAGTTGAGTGCCAAATACGGGGGGAAACAGGGGGGAAGTCTCCTGAAAAAATCATTTTTTGAAGAGAAGTAAATACGTTAAAGGATGTGGTCCAGACGACCGCATATAGAATCGGATGATGTCATGATCGGGGTCGCTATCCGTATCGGGATCGCTATCGAGCCTTTTTCGATCCCGATACCGACAGCGATTCCGACCCCGATGACACCGTCACATCCTATATGCGATTGCCCGGGGCCCGGGGATGCGGTCAATGCCCGATAAACGAAAAAATGCCGGGCAGTGCCCGTTAGCTTCGGGAAATACCCGGCATTTAAATTCGGCTGGGGAGAATCCGGCGCGGAGGCAGGCTATCGCGCCCGCACGAGGTCGCCCGGGTGAACCGGGCCACCGTCCTTCAGGACGGCTTCGCTGTGGTCGGCATAAACCGCGGCGACGGCAATGCGGCCGATTTCATTCCCGATGGCGGAATAGTGCTGGCCGTCCTGTTCGTCGGTGACCTGTTGGGTGTCAAAAACTCTCAGGACTTTTCCTGTTTTAAGGCCGCAGGATTCTCCGGCGGAAAGAAAAATGTGATCGCCGTCAACGCGAGTCACATATCCTTCCCACGGGACGCGGTTTAGAATGTTGCATGCCGCCTGGCCCATGGATTCGGCCATCTCCTTCAGGGCGTCAGACAATGCAACGGTAGCCGGCATTTTTTTCGCATCGATCTGCTTCGCTTCGTCTTCCGAAATGTCGATATCGTGGAATAACGTATTGTCAAGCAGCAGGACGCCGGTACCGGTATGATAAATGGATACTTCCAACTGAACGCGAGCGACGTTGACGACTTTTGCAAACCAGAACATTCCCCGGTCTTGCGTTAAATGCTGAATACCGGCAAGTCTTGCCGAAAGTACCAGGTTGACTCCGGATGCCTGCCCGGCGGCCGTAAGCTCCGAGGGGTTCAGCTCGCCGTTTTCCAGGCGCCCCAATTGGTTGAACCGCGCTGGGAAATCGGCGTCGTCCGGCAGGAGGACCCGAATCCGGTCACCTTTTGTTTCGATAACCTCCTTCAGTGGTTGTATGATGGAAGCCTCGGGGTTGGATGTCAGCCATGTTACGTCGTTTTCGAAAGGCACCACCACCATAATTTTCCGGTAGTCGCCCGTCGGGCCGGGCAGGCCCTTGTACAGCAGTTTTGTTTGTCTCCTGGCGCTTGAGAAAACGCCGCACCCGGATACAACTATCATGGAAACAACCAACAGCAGGCCAATGAATGCCATTGGCGCATGGGGAACCTTCAACCGACGCAGGAGCATTTTCATTTTTCATCCTCGTATACTGCCGTCACATGGGTGTTGATGCCGCCTCTTGCAGAAAATTTGCCGGTAACTTCCATTCGTTTGGGGCATACCGCCGCCACCAGGTCATTCAGGATGTGGTTGACGACATGCTCGTAGAAAATGCCGACATTTCGGTATTGAAGCAGGTAGTATTTCAATGATTTCAATTCGATAATCTTCTGATCCGGGCGATAGGAGATAACGATCGTGCCGAAATCCGGCAAACCGGTCATGGGGCATACGGATGTGAACTCCGGTTGTTCGATGACGATATCAATATCACGTTCGCGCCGGTATTTGTATTCCATGGCATTCAGGACATCCGGGCGAATGGTGTCCGGGCTCAATTTTTCAATCGGCGTCTTAAAATCCGATGATGATGGCATAGAAACCTCCGTAATGATGGCGACGGGAAAATAGTTTCCCGAAAGTGCTTTCCGATATCAGAATCCGACGCTTTCTGTCAATCATGCGTTTTTGCAATATTGACATCAACCGGGAGCTCTGGCATTGTTTCCGCCAACAAATCGTTAGAGCCAATTTCAATCTGAAAGGACGCGTTATGTCTTCCATGGACGAGCAGATACTGCGAGCCGCCAAAGAAATTGTCGTCAAATTTATCGAGGCAGGCAGAATATCCCCCGCCGGATTTCACGAGACGTTCCATTCCGTATACAAGAGCGTTGAGAGTGCCGTGAGGGGCGGGGAAGGCAAGAACGAAGATCCTGAAAAATGAACAAAAGAAAGTTCATCTTTTCAATGCGCTTCCTCCCAAGTTTTCCCCCACGCCATGTTCACCTTCAGCGGAACGTCAAGCTGCCAGATGTTTTCCATGATATTCCTCACAAGGGACGCAACGGCATCTTTTTCCTCCGGAGGGACTTCAAACACCAACTCGTCATGAACCGACAGCAGCATAGCGGCATGGTGCCTTTTTTCAGCCAGTGCGTTATCCACCCGAATCATGGCCACCTTGATCAGATCTGCGGCCGTCCCCTGGAGCGGCGTATTGATGGCGGTTCGCTCGGCGAACTGCCGGATGGTGCGGTTCGCGGCCGCAATGTCGGGAAGCGGGCGGATCCTGCCGAGCAGCGTACTGGTTTGTTTCGTCGTCCGGGCGGTTTCGATGGCTGTTTCCATGAACTGCTTGACGCCCTTGTATCGGGCGAAATAATTGTCGATATACTGCTGGGCCATCTTCTGACTGATCCCCAGTTGCTTTGACAGGCCGAAGGCGCTCATGCCGTAAATGATCCCGAAATTGATCGCCTTGGCCTGGCGCCGGAGTTCGTCGGTGATGAAGGACGGAAAGGTCTGGAATACCTCGGTGGCCGTGCGCAGGTGAATATCCTCGTCCTCCCGGAATGCCTTCATCAGGATCGGGTCTTTGGAGTAATGGGCCAGAAGTCTGAGCTCGATCTGGGAATAATCGGCGGACATCAGTTCCCAGCCGTCCCGCGGGATGAACGCACTCCGGATCTGGCGCCCCTCGTCGGTGCGGATGGGAATGTTCTGGAGGTTGGGGTCCGAACTGCTGAGCCGGCCGGTGGCGGCCACCGTCTGGTTGAAAGAGGTGTGAATGCGTCCCGTCTCCGGGTGGATCAATTCCAGCAGCGCGTCGGCATAGGTGGACTTCAGCTTTGAGAGGCTGCGATAGCGAAGCACCAGGGCCGGAAGTTCATGGCGGTCCGCCAGGATCGTCAGAACGTCCACATCCGTCGAAAACCCTGTTTTTTTCTGGGTGCGCTTCTGGGCCGGAAGCTTGAGCTTTTCAAACAGAATGTACCCCAGCTGCTGGGAGGAGTTGATGTTGAAGGTTTCGCCGGCCAGATCATAAATTTGGGACTCGATGGATATCATCTGGTCCGAGAAGGTCCCGGAAAGTTCCCGAAGCCGGTTTCGGTCAACCGTGATACCCGCCTGCTCCATATGCATCAGGACCGGTACCAGGGGCATTTCGACCTGGTAAAACAGGTCGGTGAGTCCCGCCTCCGACAGCTTCGGCGAGAGTTTGCGCCAGGCGGCCAGCGTGATGTCGGCGTCTTCGGCGGCGTAGTCCGTCGCCTTTTCAAGCGGTACCCGGTCGAAGGTGACGGCTGTTTTCCCTTTGCCGGCGACTTCCTGGAAGGTGATCATGCGGTGGTTCAGGTAATCGAGGGCGATCTGGTCCAGATTATGGGCCCGCTTGGCGGGGTTGATGAGGTAGGAGGCGAGCATCGTGTCCGCCGAAACCCCCTTGAGATGGACACCGTGGCGGCTCAATACGATCCAGTCATATTTGATATTCTGGCCGATTTTCCGGATATCCGAATTTTCGAGAACCGGGCCGATGTTTTCCAGAACGGTTTTCATCGGCAGCTGGTGGGGCGCCGCGTCGGCGGTGTGCCCGCAGGGAATGTAGAAGGCCTCATCCGGTTCGACGGCCACGGAAATTCCCACCAGTTTCGCACGCATGGGATCGATATCCGTGGTTTCGGTATCCACGGAAAACTCATCGATTTCCATCAACCGGCCGGCGAGTCGTGTCAGCGCATCCGCATCGCAGATGGCCTTATAACGCTTTTCCGATTTTGGCTCGGCCGGTGAAAACGCCTGCTGAAGACCGGAAAATTCGAGCGTTTTAAACAGTTCCTGCAGCGCCGCCTCATCCGGCGGACGGGTTTTCAGCGTTTCCGGTTCAAAGTCCATGGGAAGTTCCCGGTCGATGGTGACCAGCTTCCTGCTTAAAAACGCCTGATCCTTGAAAGCGACCAGTTTCTCTTGTTGCTTTTTGCGGGTGATCCGCTCGACGTTCTCGTAGAGCCCCTCCATGCTGCCGAAGGTCCGGATCAGTTCCAGGGCCGTTTTCGGACCGATGCCCGGCACCCCCGGCACATTGTCGGAGGTGTCCCCGGAAAGTCCCATGACATCGATCACACGCTCCGGGTCCATGCCGTATTCCTTCCGGATGGCGGCAAGATCCCGGGTCGTATCTTTCATGGGATCCCATATGACGGCATGTTCGGTGACCAGTTGCACAAAATCTTTGTCCCCCGTCACCATGACCACGCGAAACCCCGCCTCTTCGGCCTGCCTCGCCAGCGTGCCGATAATATCGTCCGCCTCGACCCCCTGCCGCTCATATACGGGGATTTGAAACCCCCGGGTGACCTCTTTGATATAGGGCACTTGAACAGCCATGTCCTCGGGCATGGGGGGGCGGTTCGCTTTGTATTCAGGGTACAGCGTATGGCGGAAGGTCGGGCCCCTGGCGTCGAAGCACATGGCGGCATAGGCGGGGGATCGTTCCTGGATCAGCTTCATCAGCATCCGCGTAAAACCATAGACCGCATTGGTGGGCATTCCCGTCGAATTGGCCAGTCCGCGAACCGCATGAAAAGCCCGGTACATGTAGGCGCTTCCGTCGATCAGGTAGATAGTGTTTTCGTCACTCATGATATTGTCCGGGTTGGTATTGATTGACATGAGGTATCCTGTGAATTAATTAATCCCCGTGTTACAGGGTACTGGAGTTTTTTCTTAACAAAATTTGGTGGAATAGAAAACCGGCAAGATATGAAGTGAAATCGAAAATGAAAAAAACATCCTACAGGGAGCGTCGCCGTAAGGCGGCATCGGGTTTGTGCCACTGCTGCGGGAAGACATTTCCTTTCTGCTGGCGGTGCCGGTGCGGATTTTCCATTTGCATGGCCTGTATGGAAGAGAACCTGTGGGGAATGAGCTGTAACGGCATCACCTGGCAATGCCCGGATTGCGGCGGTCAGAACGGATTCGGAAATCAGTGAACCAATCCGGCGAAGCCGGATGCCAGGCAGCTGGGAAGCAAAGACCTTTTTAAATGGCACACGATTTTTCGTGCATGATTCTGAAAGGGATCTAAAGCCCCAGGTCCTCAAGGAGGGAGTCGATTTCATCCTGGCGTTTCACCTCCGGGGCTTCGACCCCGGCGGCATTCAGGCAGATGTCGATTCTTTTTTCAATTTCCGGGACGGTGTCCCTGCCTTTTCCCATCGACTCGATATCGAAAAGGCACTCTGACAGGAGTGCCACGACGTTGTTCAGATTCACGATCAACAGCCGGATCGTCATCTCTTTAATGTCTGCGCACCGCTCCGCGAGCAGGGCCGTTTTTCTGGACATGGGGGCAAACTCATCAAAACCGACGGAGGCGGTACCGCCGATGAGCCGGTTGAGTTTCTGGCCGAATTCCGCCAACACCTTCGATTCCGAGGCATCGGGAATACCGACGCCTTTCAGGGACTGCCCCATTTCTGTGAGGTCCTTTAAAAGATCCGCGGATTCCTCAAAAAAATAGCTCAATATTTCTTTGTCTGCCTTCATCGTCACCGAATATCGGGTCGAGGTTGAAAATCGCTTTCTTCGGATAGAAGCATCGCCGCCAGTTCTTTAAAAGAACCAATATGATATGCGGCGGCCAGTGCCGGATTCCCGTAGGCCACCAGGGGGATGCCCGCAGCCTTCGCCGCCTGTTCATCGAGCTCTGAATCCCCGACATAAATGGTCTCACGAGGCTCCACCTTGAAAAAGGCCAGGATATTGGTGAGCATTTCCGGATCCGGTTTGGGACGGTTTACGTCCTGGGCGGTGACGACATGGTCGAACATTCCCTCCAGCCCATGGGCCCGGAGTACATACGGCATGGTGTTGGTCCGGTTGGTGGCGATGGCGGTCTTGAATTTCGGGCGAAGAAGCATCAGAAGCTCCTTGAGATGAGGTTCGATGCGCATGTGCTCAATAAAGGGCAGATATCCCATTTCACCCCGGAAGGTATTGGCCCGGTCCCGCAACGATCTGTCCGCGAACAGGTAGGTCATAACCTCATCGGCGGTGTGCATGTGGGCATAGGAAACCTGCCCGGGCGTCATGTCAGGTTTCCCGAAGCGCCGAAGAATCTGATTGTAATATGCCGTGTTGGCATCTGCCGAGTCAAACAGGACACCATCACAGTCGAAGGCCACTACTTTGATAAAGCTCATTGACAAAAAGCGCCGCTCTCGGGCTATCCTCCGTTGGTTGCGGTTGTGTGTTCCGTCGGTTTTCGAATACTTCCAATGACGGAAATGTCTATCTGCGGCTTTTGTTCGCTGTCGGTCTTGACCAGAAGCGTATCGAAATAGACCCCGGGGGTCTTGGCGGTGTTTTCAACCGTTATGTCGTATCCGGATTGATCCCCGTCTTTTACCTCCTTAAACTGGAAGCGAATGTTCTCTCCCCGTTTGGCGGTAATCCCAAGGACTTTAAATTTATACGCCTTATTTGGAACAAGACGGATGGTATCCTTCACAGTTTCTCCCACATAGCCCTTCAACTTCACGGTCCTGGGCGATAGAGAGTAAATTTCAATCACCCTGCCTTTGATGGTCAGGGGGATAGTGGCATTGGCCGAGTCATTGGTAACGACCGAGACGGTTTTATCCAATTCGTGGCCGCCCTTGCCGCTGGTGGACACTTTAATGGTTATGATTCCCTCCTTACCTGGAGGGATGGGCCCCGGAACCGAGGCCGCCGTGCATCCTCAGGTGGTCTTGACCTTGAGAACATTTAAGACCGAATTCCCTTCGTTCCGGATGACAAAATCGTGCATAACATATTGGCCGTCCGCGGTATCGGGAAATTCGTAGACAGTCTCCGGCATCACCGCAGCAGGCTTGGACGGCGGTGCGGTGTCTGCCGCCTGAAGGCCGGCAGCGGCCAGGAGAACAATGATGACAAAGCATATTTTCAATAGGCTGCGAACTGATGCTTTCATAAAACGTCTCCAATTTCTGTCAAGTCCAAGGGGCATCTTAGCGATAATCCCGGGAATGTCAAGTTTCAGAGCATATCGTATGGATCCACATCGATAACGACATTGGGCTCAGCGCCGTTAAAAATAGCGGGATTTTGGTCCAGGAGGGTTCTGATGAAACGGTGGAGTATCTCTACGCCGGCCCCTTTCAGCAGAATTTGCCAGCGAAAGCGTCCGGCGATTTTCAGAAGCGGCGCTTCAATGGGGCCCAGCACGTCGATGGCGCGATCGAAGGCATGACCGGCTTTAAGCTCTTTGCAAAGGCTTCCCAGTTCCTGGGCTTTTGCCTGCGCTTGCCCCTTGTCTTTTCCGGAAACTCGGATCTGGACCAGGCGGGAAAAAGGCGGGTATCGTAGGGCTTTTCGAAACCCGATCTCCCGATCGTAAAACGAAAGGAAATCCTGGGCCTGGGCTGATAAGATGCTGAAATGATCTGGGTTGTAGGTCTGAAGAATTACCCGGCCGGGAACCTTTCCCCTTCCGGCCCGGCCGGCCACCTGGGCCAGGAGTTGAAACGTTCTTTCCCCTGCCCTGAAATCGGGAAAACTCAGGGAAAGATCGGCACAGATGATTCCCACCAGGGTGATATTGGGGAAATCATGCCCCTTTGCCACCATCTGGGTCCCCACCAAAATGTCGATTTTTCGCTCTTTGAGCCCCTTCAGAAGTGATACCATGGTGCCTTTTCGGACCGTGGTGTCGCGGTCCATGCGGGCGATCCGCGCGGTGGGGAAAAGGGCCTGCACACCGGCCTCCACCTTTTCGGTGCCAAGCCCCATCAGGAGGATGTGCCGGGAGCCGCAGGCGGGGCACGCCGAATTGGACGCCCTGGAAAAGCCGCAAAAATGGCATTTATAGGCGTTGGTCTTTCGATGCAGGGTCAGGGAAATATCGCAGTGCTCGCAGCTGATGGCGCTGCCGCACTCGCGGCAGACCGGAAAATTCGCATACCCCCTTCGATTCAGGAAAAGAAGGGCCTGCTCCCCCCGTGACAGGGTGGTGGCCAGGGCCTTGTGAAGTTCGGGGGTGATGAACTGCTGAATGCCCTTGACCCCCCGGACCGATTTCAGGTCCACCACCGAGATGTCCGGCATGGGGCGCTCCTCCACCCGTTTTGAGAGCGAGAGTGCCTTGAATTTTTTCTGCTGGACATTGAAAAAGGACTGAACCGAGGGGGTGGCGGAGCCCAGAAGTATCGTGGCGCCCTGTTTCCGGGCTCGAATGACGGCCATATCCCGGGCGTTGTACCGAAGTCCGGTCTCCTGCTTATAGGAAGGATCATGCTCCTCATCCACGATGATGAGACCGATGGATTCGAAAGGGGCAAACACCGCTGAACGGGTGCCCACGGCGATTTTGACCTCTCCGGCCGCGATCCGGCGCCACTGGTCAAAACGTTCACCGGCGGAAAGGCCGCTGTGCAGGATCGCCACCACATCGCCGAACCGGGCACGAAACCGGCGTTCCGTCTGGGATATCAGGGCAATCTCCGGCACCAGTACCAGAACGGAGCAGCCTCTCGACATGGCGGCGTCCGACACCTGGAGGTACACCTCGGTTTTGCCGCTTCCCGTCACGCCAGCCAGAAGATAAGCCGAAAATCCCTTTCCAAGGGATTGCGTCACCGTTTTTATGGCCTCGGCCTGCTCCGGTGTGGCCACCGGCGGGCGGTCCCTTCGAATCGTTTCTCCCAGGGGATCGCGGTAAACCGGTTTTCGTTCCATCCGGACCAGACCGGCCTTTCCCATGGTGGAGATCAGACCGGCGCTGCCGGGGATGCGTGCTTTCAATTCCGCCGACGGAAGCGGTCCCTCCGCCGAGAGAAGATCCATCAGCGCCTTACGTTTTTCGCTGAGTCCATCACAGGGAAGCGGCGGTTCGGGGAGAGACACGTAGTGTTCTGTCCGGACCCGGGTGGTGGCACCGGCCAGCTTTTTCGTCCGGGCGATTTTCCCCTCCCGGATCAACCTTTGAATCAGGGACGAAGGAAGGGCTTGTTGCAGATCGTTCCCGAGCGCTTTGGTATGGCAGGGGCTTTCCAAAAGCCGGCGGAGCAGTTCCCTTTCCAGGGGAGGGGACGCCTCGTCTTCCAGTGCGGTCGTTCCCGCATCCGTCAAGGTCAGCAGCTCTCGTTCCCGCAGGTTGAGGCCGCCCGGCAACCCGCTTTTCATCACCAACCCCAGCGGGTAGATGTAATAATCCGAAATCCACTTGAAAAAAGGAATCATGGCGGCCGGAAACAGCGGCGATTCGTCGAGTATATCCAGGATCCGTTTTGCTTCCTGATTCTCAGGCGGCCCGGCAGGTCCAAGGATGTATCCGGTTACCCGGCGATTCCTGAACGGGACCAGCACCCGTTTGCCGGTGGTGGCGAAGGGGAGCAGCGCCAAAGGAACCAGATAAGTATAGGGCTGAAAAACCGGAAGATCCACAGCCACATCGATATGCATCCCGGGATCTTCCGAGGGCCGCGAATTCTGGTCCACGTTCTTTTTGCTTGACACTGCAATACCCTTTTTTACAGTAAATATAATCAAATAGGCGCCGGATGGCACTTGGTGGATACTATAGAACCAAAAAGTGCCGGTTTCAAGCTTGACGGTCTCGTAAAAAGTCAATACCTCACGCAAAGCCGCAAAGAACGCAAAGAAAAACTTTTTAATATTTGGCAGTTAACTTTGCGGTCTTTGCGGCTTTGCGTGAGAAAATTTGTTTTTACGGTCTTGTCAAGCTTGACGGATTTTCAAAAAGCGGATATTTTCCCAGAACAGGATCGCTTGCACAGTTACCTGATGAATATACTCTGTTTTTCGAAGTGATCCGGATGACCCGGCGGGATAAAAAGCCGCCGAACCCGATGCTCTACCAATAAAGGAGGGGATATGCGTCGTATTACCAGGCAAACACTCGTGTTCTGTTTAGCTGCCGCTCTTGTCATTTTACCCATTGCCTCAACTTACGCCGCCGCAACCACCGACACGGCGACCACCACGGAGCAAGCCACCAGCCCGTCTCTCGGTTCCGTAGCGGCGGATCTTGTAGCCGTCAGGCCTTTGGGGATTGCATCGACGGCGCTCGGTCTTGTGGGGTATGTGATTTCGCTTCCGTTCTCGATTCCCGGCGGCAACAGCGGCAAGGTATGGGAAAAAATCGTGGTGGACCCGGCCGGGTATACCTTCAAACGGCCGATCGGGGAGTTCTGATTAAGATCAGAGATCAGAGATCAGAGATCAGAGGCCAGAGAACAGGGTGGTAGCGCACCTTCCGCTTTTTTTCTGACTTCTGGCTTCTGACTTCTGACCTCTGTTTTTTCCAGTTCGCCTTATCCCTTCATCTCGCCGATTTTTTCCGTCAGTTCCGGTACGAACTCCAGGATGTCCGCCACCACACCCACGTCCGCGATCTGGAAGATGGGGGCCTTGGCGTTTTTATTGACGGCCACGATAAAGGGATTCCCCTTGATCCCGCCCACATGCTGAAAGGAACCGCTGATGCCCAGGGCCAGGTAGACCTTGGGTTTGACGCTCAGGCCGGAGGTGCCCACCTGGCGGGATTTGTCCAGCCACTTGGCGTCCACGATGGGCCGGGAGCAGGCCACATCCCCACCCATGGTTTCCGCGAGTTCATCGATAATCTCCAGATTGTCCTGATCTTCAATGCCCCGGCCCACGGCCACGAGAATTTCCGATTGCGTGATGTCCACATCGCCGGCTTCGGCCTGAACGACTTCCATGAATTTGCGCCCGCTGGAAAGATCGCCCAGCTCTCCGGACTTATCCACCACCTGTCCGCCTTTGGCGGAGGCCTCCGGCGCGAAACCGCCGGGCCGCACCGTAATGACCGCACCCGAGGAGATGTCGCAGGTGACGTGGGTGCTGACCTGCCCGGTGTATTCCTGGCGGACGGCCTTGAGAAGATCCCCTTCGAGGCCGGCGATGTCCACGGCATCCGGCAGGTATGCGGTATCGAGCTTGATGGCAAGTCCCGGAGCGAGGTCCATGCCGAGATGCTCGTGGGAAACCAGAACGATGCTTCCCGCCGGGATGACGCCAACCAGAGCCTTTCGGACCGCCTCGGCGTTGGGGTAGGCCAGCTCGGCGCTGTCGAGTTTCCAGACCTGCGTGTAGGCGGTGGCCACTTCAGTGCAGACGGCCTCCAGATCGCCGCCGGTGCCGGTCACAATCGCCGTTACCGCGGCGTCCGCGTCTATTTTCCCGGCCGCTGCGGCAAGTTCCAGAGCCGTATCGTCGGCTTTTCCGTTTTTATGCAATATATAGGCAAAGATTTGTCGGGCCATTACTTGATCCCTCCTTTGGATTTTAATATTTCCACCAGCTTCTCGATAATCTCATCCGTGCTTCCTTCCAGCATCTCGGCGCCTTCGCCCAGCACCGGCACAAAGTAGTCCAGCCGTTTCACTTTGGCCCCGGCTTCTCCCACCGAATCCGCGGAAATGCCGAGATCGGCCGCGCCCATCACCGGAATTTCCACCGAGGCGACTTTCCGGATGCCGCGAATCCCCACGTACCTGGGTTCGTTGATGCCGGTCTGGATGGAAAGCACGCAGGGGAGGGTCATTTCGTTCATCTCCTGGTTGCCCCCGGCGATTTCCCGTCCCACCTTGATCCTGCCCCCGTCCATGACCTCGATGGCATTGACCAGCGAGGCATAGGGAAGATCGAGCATGGCCGCCAGCATGCCGCCCACCTGCCCGGCACCGTCATCGGCCTGGGCGCCGGTGAGGATCAGATCGTATTTTCCTTTTTCCACCGCGGCCTTCAAAATGGAGGCGATTCCCCGTCCGTCGGAGCCCATGAAGGCCTCGTCCGACAGCAGAAGTCCCTGGTCGGCCCCCATGGCCATCTGCCTTCTCAGGACCTCCTCGTCCTCTTCGTCACCGATGGTCACCACGGTCACGCAGCCCCCGACCTTGTCCCGGATCTGGATGGCTTCTTCCACCGCATAGTTGTCCCACTCGTTGACGGAATACACCAGATCGTCGCGTTCGATGTCGGAACCGTCGCTGTTTACCTCGATTTCGTTTTCCGACGTATCCGGTACCCGCTTCACACATACCAAGATTTCCATAAATACCCTCCCGATTCCCAATTCTGGGATGTTGTTTTTTTCTTACTCTTACTCTTGCTCTTGCTCTAACTTTTAACCTTGATCAAAAAGACGAAATTAAGAGCAAGAGCAAAAGCAAGGAAAATCCTCTTGAGTAAGTAAAGTTACGCACTCAAACCGGAACTTTATTTGGTTTCAAGCTGTCCGGCCACCAACTCCGCCAGATCCATGACTTCCATTTTTCCTTCAAGGCCGCTGGTTTTGATGGCGTCGGCGATGTTGATCATACAGAAGGGGCAGGCGGTCACGATGACGTTTGCCCCGGCCTTGTTGGCCATGTTGACCCGCAGGCTTCCCATACGGGTTTCTTCGATGGGTTCGTAGAAGAGCATCAGACCGCCGCCGCCGCAGCAAAACGAGCGGTCCCGGTTTTTGGACATTTCCACCCGCTTCAGATTCGGTATGGCGTCGAGCACGCTGCGCGGGATGTCGTAGAGACCGTTGTGGCGACCCAGGTAGCAGGGGTCATGGTAGGTAAACACCTTGCCCTCTTCTTCCAGCGGTCGCAGCCGAATGCGTCCCGATGTCACCTCCCGCGCAATCAACTCACTGAGATGCAGCACGGGGGGAAGGTCCTGGTAGTCATTTTTCAGGGCATTATAGGCATGAGGGTCCGCCGTGACAATTTCCCGGGCGCCGGAGGCAAGGATTGCTTCCGTATTCTGGTCCCTCAGTTCCATAAAGAGCATTTCTTCACCGAAACGCCGGACCTCGTGACCGCTGTCCTTTTCTTCCGGTCCGAGGACACCGAAATCGATGCCCGCCGCGTCGAGGATCCGGGCGGTGGCCCGGCCGATCCCCTGGAGCTGATCATCATAGGAGGTGGCGCTGTCGACAAAGTAGAGAGTTTCGGCGGTTTCCTTTTTGCCCACCATTTTTACCGGTTGTTCCGCTTCTAATTCCTTGACCCACTCGGCGCGTTTCTTCTCCATTTTGCCGTAAGGGTTCCCGCGTTTCTCCAGCGCCTGGAGAGGTTTCTGGAGCGATTGCGGGACCATCCCTTCGTCCACCATGCCGCGTCGGAGGTCGATGATTTTATCGATGTATTCGATGGACACGGGGCATTCTTCCTCACATGCGCCGCAGGTGGTACAGGACCAGATTTCGTCCTCTTCATACACACCGCCAATGAGCGGCGTGTCCCCGGCATCGCCTTTGCCGAGAACCGGACTGCGTCTGAAAAGTTCCGCCCGGCCTTTCAGGGAAATGAACCTTGGCGAGAGGGGGCGCCCGACGGCGTTGGCGGGGCATTGGTCGGAGCAGCGGCCGCAGTCGGCGCATGAATAGAAATCCAGAAGGTGTTTCCAGGTGAACTCCTCGAGCTTTTTTACTCCGAAGGATTCGAGCGATTCCAGGTTTTCGTCCGATACGCCCCATTTCACCGGTTTGACGCTCCCCTTGTTCATTTTGGAAAAAAAGACATTGGGGGCGGCGGTAAACAGATGAAACAGCCGTCCGGAAGGAAGCACGCAGAGGAATGCGAATACAAGAAAATCAAAGGCGAAGAAAGCCCACAGATGGACGCTTTGGATTGCCTGAAATGATTTGGCGGCGAGGAGATTGCCCGCCACCCAGGCTCCGGTGCCCGGCAGGACGAACAGGCCGCCGGCGCTGGCTGCCCGCAGGCTTCCCTGGTACAGCATGTCGCAGCATGCAATGGCGCCGAGCATGACCATATATAAAACCGCTTCCCAGGTTTTGTCTTTCCCATAGCGTTTGGGCACACCGTAGCGTTCGGGCCTGAAAACGGCCCTCCGGATGATGGCCACCACGCAGGCCGCCAGAACCACCGTTTCACCAAGGTCCGCCAGGGCGCCGTAAACCGTTCCCACGGCTCCCCCCAGACCCGGATGGGAAAGTCCCGCGAAAACCCCCGAAAGCACCATGAGGATTACCCGAATGCTCAGCACGATCAGGCTGACCAGGATCGTGATATGGATCGCTCCGGAAAAATAATACCGGGGCATTCGATGGTGAGGCGAGTTGTATGTTTTCCAGAGCCGCTCCATAATCCGGTCGAGCCTGAAATCCGGCGCACCGCCGGAAAGGGGCTTGAAGCGCCTCCACAGGATGTGGGCAAGGATGGCAATGCCCGCAATCGGAATCAAAAGGTACAACACAAACCCGGGCATAAATAAAATGGATGCCTTTGCAGGTGATATAAGAACAGTTTCCATGTTGACGATACGCCGTCTCCTTTCCATTGTAACGAAAGAGGGTTTCAGTCTTTTCAGTTTCTTACCGAAACAAATTCAAGAATATTACTAGCATGGGAAAATACTGTCAAGAGAATCATTTTTTGTAATCTTTCCGGGTGCCTAAAGTGCGCTAAAGTGCCTAAAGTTGATGTATTCTGCCCATTTAGAACATAAGGTGAGGATAACCCTCCAAGAACACATCGATTTTTTGAAAATCTATTCGGTCAGGTAGACACCCGACCCCACCTTGGCGGGGTCGGGTGTTCGTTTTTATCGGTCAGGTTTTTATATTCGATCTCCCTGCTCAAAATGGCCCATGGGATTGATTTAGAAAAAAATGCTTGACAGGGAGTATGATCCGGATTTACAAACGTTAAGAAGTGTAAAACAATATAGCCTATACGTATATAAATGTTAAAATATATGCATAAAAGTGTTAAGGTTTTTCGCCAATAAGGCTTCACCTGTTTCAAAATCCCGATGCAGGGTGAACTGACGTATTCTTCTGGTTTCATAATATAAAACATATTGGAGTTTCCAGGTTCGTGATTCTTTCACGAACGTGCTTTTTTTGTTGTTTTTGC
>JBECKW010000161.1:0-13988 GCA_040235505.1 Desulfobacterales bacterium | reverse complement strand
CCAAAAACCGCACTGGTCAAAGCCTCCGTTCACCTATTGGGCCATCGCGTTCGGGATCAAATTGTTCGGCCCGGGGGAATGGGGGGTTCGGTCCATGAACGCCGTGGCCTTTTTTCTCACCACCCTTTTGGTTGCGTGGATGGGGGCAAGTATGTGGGACCGCCGGACCGGGATCATTGCGGGGCTCATTTACGCGAGTTCCCTTTTCCCGGTGGCCGGTGCGGTGAATCTGACGACGGACACTCTCCTGACATTCTGGGAAATTTTCGCTGTCCTGTGTTTCATCAAGGCCTGCCATTCACAATCACGCACCAAACGAGACCTGTGGATTGTCGCGATGTACATGGGGCTCGGATTCGGATTTCTCACCAAGGGTCCTCCCTCCTTATTCCCGCTGATTCCTATTTTAATTTGGCGGTTTCGAACCAAAAAGCCCGCCGGTCTCCTCAACCCTCTCGGGCTGCTTCTTTTTGGTGTGACGGGCCTGTTGTGGTACATTGTGGTCTGCCTGCAGCATCCGGGACTTTTATCCTATTTTATCGGGACGGAAGTCATCGACCGCATTGCACATGAAACCCTGCGCAATCCCGAATGGTACGGTCCCCTCATAGTGTACCTGCCGGTCATTTTGCTGGGGGGCGGCATATGGTCCATTTATGGATACAGGCTCCTCCTGAAGAAAAAGCTTCTGAAGCCGAAGGTTTTCTGGGGATTCCTTCGTGAAAAAAGCTACGAGTCCTTTCTGATCACCTGGATCATTCTGCCATTGATAATATTTGTACTGGTAAAAAGCAGGCTGCCTTTTTATATTCTGCCCCTTTATGCCCCCTTTACCCTTCTGGTTGCGCGCGGGTTGAAAATGGAATCCGAGCCCCATATGAACATGGGGAAAATCCTGCTGGCCAGTGTTGTTTCGGCTGCGGTTATCCTTTGCCTGGAAGCGGCTTCAGCGGTTTATCCATCCGGAAGAGATATGCGGGTGCTCTATCGTCTATATCAAAAGGAGAGCACGGGCAAAGATACGGTGGCCGTCTTTGACGAATCCCGCCTTTTCGGGCTTCAATATTACTTCGATGGAAGGTTGAAAAGAATTTCCATTACGGGAGAAGAATCCTGGGCCGATGAAACCATTGATGATATCATCCGTGACCTGGATAAGATGCCTTCCGACAAAAAACAGGTGATCATTTCAAGAAAAAAGAATTCCACCCCCCTCGAACAAGAGTTGCACAATTCGGGAAGTATATACCGACAATACCAAGAAAACGGCTGGTTGTTATATATCATACAGGGGGATAGAGCCGGTGTCTGAGGCATCGGGGATATATCTTACCGAGGCAAGCGTAGATTCCAGAACGCCCGTCAATGCAGGGTGGGAAAAAATAGATGATTGCAATCGTTCTTCCCTTCGGGCTATAACCGTCCCGGAGGGAACAGATGAATTCATATGAATGGTTGCGGAATCTGAAATCGTGGTTTGCAGACTACGTCCGCCGGTTTGACACCCGTGATCCGGAAGTTCAGAAAAACATGGATCTCAAGGAGACCCATACCCGGCGGGTCTGCGAAAACATCCTGGATATTGGAGAAAGCCATGGCCTTTCCAGCCGGGATCTTTGTGTCGCCGAAGCCTCGGCACTTCTCCACGATATCGGCCGTTTCGAACAATACCGGCGTTACCGGACATTTGTAGACGCCAAGTCCGAAAATCATGCCGCCCTGGGGGTGAAGATCATCAAGGAACATCGGATCCTCGATGATATCGAACCGGCGGCCTCCGATATCATTCTGGGGGCGGTGGCCTGCCACAACAGGCTTGCCGTTCCCGATGGCGGCGACCCACAATTTCTTCTGACCCTGAAGATGCTTCGGGATGCCGATAAGCTCGATATCTGGCGTGTGGTAACGGAATATTACCAAAGCGCGGCAGACGATCGAAATCAGGCCGTCGAGCTGGATCTTCCGGACAGTGATGAAATCTCGGATCCGATCTGCGGGGCCCTCATGCGCGGGGGCCCCGTGCGGATGGCGGATCTGAAGACATTGAACGATTTTAAATTGCTTCAAATGGGATGGGTTTATGATGTCAACTTTCCCAGGACGTTTCGGATCATTCTTGAAAAAGAATATCTGGAAGCCCTCCGTGACGCTCTTCCTAAAAACTCCGATCGGGTGAAAACCGTCTACCGACAGGTTCGCATGTTTCTTGAAAAGAAAATAGATCCGGAAAGATAGGGATCCAATGTCATTAACAAGCTGATAAGGACGATTATTCACCGCCCGCTGCGCTCGAGACGCAAAGGACGCAGAGGGGTTTTTTTGTTGTTTTCCGGTGAGAGGCCGGAAAACAACAACCATCGATCTCTTCGAGATAAATTGCTTCTATGTATTTCCTATCCGTGAGGATTTCAATTTATTGTTTCCCGCCCTCTCAGCGGGAAACAATAAACTCTGCGTCCTTTGCGTCTCTAGCGAAGCCCCGGCGACGGGGCAAGCGGGCGGTGCCATCCAATGGTTTTATGAGTAGAATCTTTTGAATAAAGCCGGATTAAACCTTTGCCAATGCCTCCTTTACCCTCTCCGGCGTCATGGGCATCCGGAATAGTTTCGCCCCGGTGGCATCGTAGATGCCGGTGGCGATGACGGCGCCCACGCCGACGATGCCGGGCTCGCCGCCCCCCTGGGCCGGCTGGTTCATATTGGGGACGATCACCGTATCGATCTTCGGAAGCCAGGAGAAGCGGGGGATGCTGTAGCTGTCGAAATTCAAATCGAAAATTTTTCCGTTCTTGAACTTCAACTCCTCGGTCAGGGCGTACCCCATCCCCATGGTCATGGCGCCTTCCAGTTGGATCCTGGAACCCTGGGGATTCACGGACAACCCCATGTCTATAGCGCAAACGATTCTTTTCAGACGTACCTTCCCGCTTCCTTTATCCACCTCGACTTCACCCACGTGGGCGACATAGCTGTTGGCATCGATGCCGCAGGCGATGCCCCATCCCCGACCGCTCCGGGCCGCATGGGGTTTCCAGCCGAGTTTATCAGCCGCCGCCTTGAGCGCGCCTTTCAGCCGTTCGTCCTTCAGATGCTTCAGACGGAACGCCAGAGGATCCATGCCGGCCTTTTCGGCCATGAGATTGAATTGCATGGACCGTGCGAGCCCATTGATGTGGGCACCCGGAGCTCGCCAGGGGCCGACGCCGAAGGGGTGGGCGCCCGGGGTGGCCCTCATCCATCCCCCCAGGGAAACAATGCGAAGATGGGGAATGTTGTAAATGGCGTCGGTGTTTCTGTCTCCAGCATGGTACACCGTATAATCCCAGAGAACGACGTTGCCTGCTTCGTCGATTCCAGATACGACCTTCACCACGGCGGCCGGGCTGAAAGTGTCGTAAAAGAACTCATCCGCCCGGCTGAAACAGACCTGAATCTGTTTGCCGGTGATCCGGGCCAACCGGGCCGCTTCCAGGGCTTCCCGGTTGGGATTGGGGGCGCCTTTTCCGCCGAACCCGCCCCCCACAAAGGGAGTGATGACCCGGACGTTTTCGGGATCTATCTTCAAAGTTTCGGACAGAGATGTCTTCAAGGGGAAGGGGTTCTGGGTGGTGGACCAGACGGTGACCTTGCCGTTTTCCACTTTGGCCATGGCCGTGTGGGTTTCAATGGGTGTGTGGGCCAGATACCCGCTTCGGTAGGTCTCTTCGAAGATATGCTTAACAAGCCGTCTGCCCTCCTGGATATCTCCGCTCTGGCTCACCACGTTCGGTTCGGGAACGGTTTTTACCAGGTGATCGTAGATGGTTTCGCTATCGGTTCCCGTCTGGGGTTCCTCATACTCGGCTTCGATTTTTTTGAGTGCTCTTGCCGCCTGATCCGGCAGCGCGTGCAGTACGGCAACCAGGTCGTCATCCTGAATCACGGTGGCCCCTTCTATCTTTTTTGCGCCGGAAACGTCCAGGCGTTTCAGCACGGCTCCGTGGGCCGGTGGCCTCAGGACGGCGGCATACAGCATGCCGGGAAACCGGATATCTCCGGTATACTGGGCCCGGCCCGTCACCTTGTCCCGGGCATCCTGGTGCAGGTAGGGTTTGCCCATGATGGTAAACTTTTCAGAGGGCGTCTCGGGGGGGATTTCTTTTAGATGGCGCTCGATGATTTTCCCCCGGGTAAGCTCCCCGTAGGTGACTTTTTTCTCGGGCCGGTCTTTGTCGAAAACCGTGCCGTTTTCCGCCACCAGCTGATCCACCGAACACCCCAGCTTTTCGGCGGCCAGTTCCTTCAGAACCCCCCTGGCTTCGCAGGCGGCCTTTCGAAGGGCCGGCCCGAACATGCGGATATTCATGGATCCCACGGTGCCGAAATCATAGGGGCACAGGTCCGTGTCTCCCATGATGATACTCACCGATTCATAGGCGACCTTCAGCTCTTCGGCGGCGATCTGGGGAAGGGAGGTGATGGTTCCCTGCCCCATGTCAATTTTCCCCGTGAAGCAGGTCACACTTCCGTCGGCGGCAATTCTCAGGTATGCGTTGAAATCGGTTGGGTAATTCATGGAAGGCATCTGTGCTGCCGCGAAACGGTTTCCCACCGTGAAATAGACAAAAAGGCCGCCGCCCAAAACGCCCACGGTTTTGAGAAATTCTCTCCGATCAAGAGGCAGGGAAAACCCGGGCGGTCTGTTGTCATGCATCGATTCCGTCGTTTTCATGAGCTCTCCCCTCCTTTCATCACTTCGGCGGCCTCTGAAACGGCATCCAGAATTCTGGTGTGCGTACCGCACCGGCAAAGATTGTCTTCCAGGGCATCGCCGATTTCCGCCCGGGAAGGATTCGGTTTCCGGGAAAGAAAGCTGTGGGCCTTCAGAATCATTCCAGATGTGCAGAATCCGCACTGTAGGGCATCGTGCTTCATAAAGGCCTCCTGAATCGGGTGAAGCTTCCCATCCTTTTCAAGCCCCTCGATGGTAGTGACCTCAGCGCCTGCCACATCCCCCACAGTGATCTGGCAGGACTGCATCGCCTCCCCGTTGACGAGCACCGTACAGGCGCCGCAGAGGCCTTCGCCGCAGCCGAACTTGACGCCCGTTATCTCCAGATCGGTGCGGAGCACCCAGAGAAGATCCCGGTCGCCGTCCACATCCAGGCTGACCGGTTTGCCGTTCAAAACGAATTTGATTTTTTCAGTCATGTAATGTCCCCCTTTTTAAATCCAAAGTCCAGGGTCGAACGACCCGGGTAGAAGGTTTCAAGTTACAGGTTCAATTTCAGTTATATTTCCAGCCGGAACAGTGTCCGGGCATTGTCCACGAATATTTTCCGTTTATCCGAGTCCGGAACCTCCATCTGCTCGATGGAACGAATGACCCGCCTGACCATGGCGACATCGGCCATGGGAAAATCCGTCCCGAACAGCATGTGGTCGGCGCCGCAGAAGGCATGGGCACACATGAGGTTGGCGGTGTTTCCCTGGACCGCCGTGTCGTTGTAAAACCGCTTCAGGGAATCGGTGATCGATCCGGTAAGCGGACCGTATCCGAAGGGGGAGTATTCGATTCTGTCAATCAGGTAGGGGACTGTTCCCCCCGAATGATGTGTCAAAAACTTGAGGCCCTGCAGCCGTTCCAGAAGGCCGCTGCCGGCCAGACGCACCATGGCCATGGTGGTGGCGTGGGGCCAGCCGACGATGCCGGTGAGATTGTATTTCGATTCCTTTTCCGCGGGATAGTACGGCTTTGTCGGACCGGTATAGGGATGAATCCATATGGGCAGGTTGTAGCCGGCCATTTTTTCGAACAGAGGTACAAACTCCGGAGAATCTAGTGGCATGTCGTTTATGGACGAGTAGATAAGAACACCGCTCAACTTCAAGGTTTCGATGGCCCGTTCCAGTTCCTTCATGGCGGCATCCATGTTATTCATGGGAAGATAGGCCGCCGCCCCCGCGAACCTGTCCGGATAGCTCGCCACCAGCGCCGCCATGCCGTCATTGCACGCTTTCGATAAATCCACTGCCTTGTCCGGATCTGCAAACACCTCGATGGGGGATCCGCCCAGGGTAAGCAGCTGCAGAATGTTCCCCAGCTCGTCCATGGATTTGAACCGCGCATCCAGGTCCGAAAGGGACGGGGGAATCATGGCCATTTTCCCAACGGCGGACACGTATTCCTTCGGCGCGATATGGGTGAAGGCGTCGATTTTAGCTGATGTGGCGTCGTTTTGCCGAGGGTCGACCCCGGTCTTTGACGTTTCCGCCCGGCATGTTTCAACGGTTTGAAACCCCAGGTTTTTCAATCCCCCGGACCCGCTGAAAGAGAATACGGACCCTGCGGTAAATGCGGAGAGGGACAGCAGATGCTTCAGAAAGCGCCTTCTTTCATTCAGGTTTGTCATATGGTTTCCCCTGTTAGAAAAAGATGTAAGCAATGGCTTCGTGTCCTTTGTGGAAACTCCAAACCGATGCGTTTCCCAACGAAGGGCGTCCTCCTGAAAATCGGTGGGACACGGAGAGCGCGTTCACCCGCCCATCGTCCGTATATTCACAGAGCTGTGTATCGGAAAGTAATTTCCCCCGGGAGCAGGAAAGGGGTCGGGAAGCTGTCTTGATCAGCGATGTGCTGTCATCTCAGCGGGGGCAAACGTATGCTGTCATTATCTGCAATTTTCGGGGATAAAATCAACAGGAAATGTTGATTCCTAATGATTGCCCCCGTCTAAAATTAATATTGTGTGCCCGCAGGCTGGACAGGTCTGAAGCTACAGGATAGCTTCCTATATATCGCTTATCCGGAAGCAGACGCCTCTGAATTTCCGGATGAGCGCCGCTTAATAATAGTATTATTGTATACATTTTAACTCCTGTGTAGAAGAAAAAGATAACTCTATTAGACTCTCTCCAAAGTATCAGCCACATATCCCGGAATTATATATAAGGTAGAAAATTAGAAGAAAATTTAAATTCACGGCAATGGCATCGAAATTGCTCTATGTCATTATCGAGAGAAGACTTGTCGTATTTATTGTAGAAGTCTTAAGCAGAGAAAAGCAGCCCAATGAGGGGGATACAGAGCCATTGACCTGAGTTTTTTATAGAGAAGATGTTACCGCACAATTGCCGGGCGAAGGGGATAAAGCATGTAATGCACTTTGATGCACGGTAATGATTTTATGGGGGAGGACTGGCCGTGACGGAGAGCTTTTTTTTAACGGATTTATCCCATTCATTTCTTTTTATTTCAGACATCTCCCGTGATGTAGGTCTATGTTATGCTGCCGAATAACAACAGACCTCAATGCACAACTCACTGGATCACCGCGGTTTTCAGCATGCTTGTCCTGTTTCTGGGATCGGCCTTTCCAGCACATGCGGCGGAAAAATTCTGCTCCGACTACCCGGGCGGAGTAATTGACGGTTTCGTCGATCCCGTGCCGACCCAGATCACCATCGACAGGGACTGTACGTTCCAGAATTTCCCCGAGTCCAACCCGCTGACGGCGACCGTAAACTTTCAGACAAACGACCCGTCAATTTATCTCATTATTTTCAACAACGTGATCTTCACCGGCAATATGGCATGCGCCAATATTGATCACAGGATCTGGTTTTCCAACGGGTCGGATTACGGCTCCAACAATGACTGCCAGGATCTTTTCATACCGGTGGAAACCATCGCGAAACAGGCCCCCGCGGCCACGGCAAGCGTCGGCGTCCCCTTCACCTATACCCTCACGCTTCCGTCCATGGAATGGCCGCCCGGCGATCCCTCGTCGAACGATCTGCACACGATCACCCTTACGGACGATCTTACCGAGACGGGTGCGGATCTCACCTATCTGAGCGACGAGGTCTACCTGGAGAGCGGAGGCGTCCGAACACTCCAGGGTACGGACCAGAACGAGGGCGACAGCAAGCATCTGCAATACTCTTTTCCCCTGATAAACGCCGGTGACCAGATAGAGATCGAAGTCACGGTCGTCCTGGACAAAACATCGGCGAATGTCCCCGGCACATCCTTCACCAACACCGCCAAATGGTCGTTCGGAAGGCTCATCGATAACGTGTTTTATGAACCTCTTCCGGGCGAATGGGGGGTTTCGGAGCCCATGACCATCGCGGAGCCCGATCTGGTGGTCACGAAGACAAGCGATGAGACGGCCCTGAACCTGGGAACCCAGGCAAAGTTTACCATCGACGTCCAGAACGTCGGCGGCAGCGATGCCTGGAACACCCAGGTTCTTGACGAGATTCCGGACGGCATGTGCGAATACGATCCCACCACGGCGTCCGGGGTGAGCGCGCAGATATTTGCGGCGGACGGCGTTACCCCGGTCTCGGGGACACTGACGGAGGGATCGGACTACACGGTCGCCTGGAAGCCTGCACCCACATGCCGGCTTGAGCTGACCACGACATCGGATGCCGCTGTGATCGGACCTTCCGAACACCTTAAAATCACCTACAAGTCCCAGCTCGATGCCGGGACGACTACGGACGGATTGGCCCTCACCAATGTGGCCGGTGCCACCGAATGGTCCAGTTCCGACGGCACCTATCCACCCGCCGTCTACAAAAAAACGCTCACCGACGGCACCCCGACCGTCAGCGATTTCCAGGACAGCGAGACCGTTACGACCGCGCTGGCCGGCTACTATTTCCAGAAAACGGTCGAGAACCTGACCAGCGGGGCGAATCCGGCCACCACGGCCGCTCCCGGTGATCGGATGCGATATCGATTGCGCCTCTTCAATGTGGATCAGACGATCGATGGGATTACGATTTACGACACGCTGGATCCGGGGAGCTTCGATCTGGGCACCTTCACCATGGTGACCCCGCTCCCCGCGGGTGCCGGCTACAGTTTCAACCCGGTGACGGGTCTTCTCACCGTCAGCGGCGATCCCGATCCTCTGAATGTTGCGGTGGGTGGTGAACTTGTGATCGAATTCGACGTCACCCTGAAATCGAGCCTAACGAACGGCACCCACGTGGAGAACCAGGCGACACTTAACGCCGACGGCAACCTTGCCGCAGACAGCGATGATCCGTATGTCAACGGCATCGCTCCCCCCGGCGATCCGGCGGACCCCACCACGGTGACGATCGGGATTCCCGGCGCGTTGTCCAAGGCCACCACCCGGTCGAGTGCCACCATCGGTGAGCAGTTCAAATATCGCATCACGGTTCCCGCCACGCCGGTCGAAGTGCCGCTCTACGATGTACGAATCCTGGACAACCTGGGGCTTTCCGCTGCGGATATGCGTTTTGTGGGGGCATCGGTGGTATCCGGCGGCGACTGGACCTTGAGCAATACCGGCACCGAGACTTCTCCGGTGATCGAAGACACCATCTCCGGCATCGATATCCCGGCCAATGGCCAGGCGGTGATCGATGTAACCGTGGAGCTTCTCAACACTACCACCAATACCGACGGGCGGGTTTTCGCCAACAGTGCCTCGTTCACCTACAACCGGGCCAACGGCCTCGAAAGTACCCGGACGTCCGGAAGTGCGGGCAGTTCGGGCAACATGACCATCGTCGAGCCGGACCTGACCACTGCCAAGTCCGTCAGGTTCGTCACCCCGGCCGGTAAACAGCCGAGCGATCCGGCCATGGTGGGCGATGTCCTGGAATACAGCGTCACTGTTTCAAACAATGGCAGTTCCACCGCGTTCGATACCAGCGTGGCGGACACCCTGCCGGCGAATGTTTCCCTGGTGGCCGGCTCCGCCACTGCACGAATCGGCGGCATACCGGTGACCGGATTTGTCGTGGATCCAACGACCGAGGCCGACGGCAGCCTGGTTTGGGGGCGTCAGAACGGTGACGTCACCCTCGACATTCCAGCAGGGGGATCGCTGGTGCTGACCTATCGGGTGACGGTGAAATCTCTTGAAGGGACGGAGTTCAAGAACAGCGTTTATACAAACTGGACCTCGCTCAACGGCACGGACGGATCCGAACGGACGGGCGTCGGCTGTCCCGAGACCGTGGAGCCCAACGACTATTGCGACGGCCCGGCTTCCGCAAGTGTCAGTACCCTCGACAGCACCTCCATCACGAAGGCCGCCGTGGACGATTCCTACGCCGAGTCGCCGGCCAGTACAACGAATCGGGTCGTTCGTGTCGGCGACACCGTCACCTACGATCTGACGGTGAATCTGCAGGAGTACACCACCCGGAACGTCGCGGTCGAAGATACCCTTCCGGACGGCATGGCATTGGAAAGCTTCACCATCAACGCCGGTTCGAACTTCAGCTACACACTGGCCGCGCAGCCGACTGCGGGAGACACCGGGACGCTCCGGTGGGAATTGGGCGACATCACCAACCAGCCCAGCCATGACGGAACCCCCGTCGATCCGCTGGTGATCGAGTATGTGGCGAGGGTGGTCACCGACGCCCCCCCGGTGGGAGTTGCCTATGACACCTCCATTCTCCGGGACAATCATGCCGCGCTTTCCTATTCGGGGGGAGATCCGTCCGTCGTTACCGATCGGTTGACGGCTTCGGAGACCATCGATGTGCGTCAGCCGAAAATGTCGGACATCACCAAGGTGGATCTGGGCACCGGCCGCGCCGGAAGCGGCACCCTGGCGGACCCGTACCAGGTCAATCTTGGAAGCGATAAAATGCAGTTCCGGCTGTCCTCCTGTAACGAAGGTCTGGCGCCGGCCTATAACGTGGTGATTACGGACCTGCTCGCACCGGAACTCGACGAAACCGACCTTGCGGCCAGTCCCCCGGGTGTGAGAATCGGGTCCAGGGTGTTGACCTCCGGCGTCGATTACACGGTCAGCTTGCCGGCGCGCGGCGGCGAGATGCGGATTTCGCTCCTGGACGGCGCTCCGGTGAACCCGGGCGAATGCATTACGGTCGATTACACCATCGGTTTCCACACGGATCTGACGAGCTCGAAGAGCTGGAGCAACCAGGCCGCGTTGGCGCAGTACCGGTCTCTGCCGTCTTCGGAGTCGGGCCGAATTTACACTCCCTCCGGCGTCGCCGAAGTGTGGATGACGAACCTGCTGAACGAAGAGCAGCTGCTGAAAACCCTGGTGTCTTCGGCAAGCGCGACCATCGGCGATGAGGTCACCTACCGGATTACGGTGCCCGCCGCGCCCATGAATAAGGCATTGAACGACGTGGTGGTGACCGATACGCTGAACGGCGTACTGGAGTATCTAGGCGCCAGTGCGGTGGACAGCAATGGTGCGGCGGTAACCCTCGCCGACAGCAGTGTCCTGCCGGGGCAGGTGAACCTGGGCGTGGCAAATATTCCGGCCGGCGGCCAGGTGATCATTACCCTGGGGGCGCGGGTGCTCAACAGCGATGCGGCAAACGCCGGCGTCAGCTTCACCAACACGGCCGCCTACACCTATTCCGGCATGACCGCCGGGCTGGACACGGCCTCCACCAGCGGTCCCGTAACCATCGCAGAGCCGGCGGTAAAAGTCGTAAAAAGTGTCGACAATGTCAGCCACCCGGGTGAAGCCCCCGCCGCCGGGGATATCCTGAGATACAGCCTGAGCTTTTCCGCTGCCGGCGGGGCGGCAGGAGACCAATTCTCCGATGCCTTCGATCTTTTGATTGAAGACAGCATGGGGCTGGGGTTGGTTTACCGCAGCGGCACGGCCGGTGTGACCGGTACGGGCAATACCATCACCGATCCCGCGGTCACGGGCGACGGCAGCACGACGCCCCAGACCTTGACCTGGAGCGCTGCCGATGCCACCGCCGATATCGACGTGGCAGAGGGAACCGTGGTCACCGTGACCTATGAAGTCCAGGTGCTGAATTCGGTGCTGCCGGGTCAGGATCTGACCAACAGCGTGACAGCGCAGTGGACCGGCCAGGACGGCGACAACGCCTTCGAGCGAAACGGCACCGGCTCGCCCGCGCTGAACGACTACGTCACCGGCCCGGTCACCTTTACGGTGACGACCCGGTACGAAATTTCGTTCGTAAAGTCCGTGGTCAATGCCACGACCGGTGAGGATCCGGGGGCAAACGCCCAGCCCGGCGACACACTCCATTATCGCCTCGTCATTACCAACGAAAGCGTTGTACCTCTGGTGAATCCCTCGGTGGTGGACGAACTGGCCGCGCAGTTCGTTCCCGGAAGCCTGAAGCTTCTCAGCGTTTCGGATCCCGGCGCCGATACCGCGAATTGCAGTGCCACGGGCGGCGCCAATGGAACGGGACTCATCGATATCCGCAACCTGACGCTGGGGGCCCAGGGGGGCCCGAACGATACGGTGACCATCGAATTCGAGGCGACCCTCGCCCCGGTGATTCAAAACGGCACCACCGTGTTGAACCACGCGGAGCTGACCGCGGACAATCCGGCTTCGGCCACAAGCAACGAAACATCCACCCTGATCCATTCGGCGCCCGCCTTCCAGGTCCTGAAAACCTCCCGGGACATGACCGGTGATTCTGCCCAGCTGATGCCGGGCGACACCCTGCGCTATACCATCACCATCGAAAACATCGGCGACGAGGATGCCGTCAATGTGCGTCTGCAGGACGACACGCCGGCAAATTGCACCTACGTGCCGGGAAGCACGACTCTCAACGGCGCGACGGTGCCGGACCCGGCCTCCGGGGAAAACCCGCTGCATGTCGGAATCCCGGTCAACGCACCGGAAGATACCACGGCCGGGAACCTGCACGCCGATGCCACCACGGGTTCGGGAAACATCGCCACCGTCTCTTTCGATGTGGTCGTCGATCCCGATGCCATGGAAGGATTGATCATCGAAAACCAGGGATTCGTGAACGGCAACGGCGCCGGAAGCGGTGCACGGCCCCAGCAGCCGTCCGACGATCCGGCCACGCCGGCCAAGGACGATCCGACCCGGGACATCGTCGGCCACCTGCCGCTTCTGTATGCCCAAAAGACCGTCCAGATCCGGGAGGACTTGGGTTCTCCGGGAATCGTCGATCCCGGGGACGTGCTGGAATATACGATCACGGTCAGCAACTTCGGATCGATTCCGGCCACGGGGGTTGTGCTCACGGACAGTGTGCCGGCCGATACAACGTATGTTGAAAACTCCGTGCGTCTGAACGGTGCATCGGTGGGAGCCGACGGCGGCGTCCTGCCGCTTGCCGCCGGCCTGCAGGTGCAATCCGCCGACAATCCGGGGGACGGCATCATTTCGGCCGGCGCCAGCGCGGTCATCACCTTCGAGGTTCGGGTCAATGACGGTGTGCCCACCGGAACACGGATCAGCAACCAGGGCAGTGTCGCCTCCACCGAACTGCCGGCGATGCTGACCGATGCCGACGGCCTTCCCTCCAACGGATCCCAGCCCACCGTCGTCGTGGTCGGGGACACACAGCTTTTGGAGGTGACCAAGGAAGTGGCGGTGGCAGGCGAAGGCGCTGCGGAAGCAGGCAGCCAGTTGGTCTATACGATCCGGGTTACCAATATCGGCAGCGTGCCCGCCACCCAGGTGGTGATCACCGACGACCTGGGGCCGCCCCTGGCCGATGAGGTCACCTACGTCGAGGGGTCCGGCACGATGAACGGCTCGGCCGGAGGGGTGAGTTACGCCGACTCGGTTCTGACCGCCAATTATACCGCCCAACACGGGGCGCTGCTGCCGGGAGAAAGCATTATTGTCCGTTTTCTCGTGGAAATCGACGCCGCGGTGCCCATCGGCACGACCATCACCAATACCGGCGTGGTGACTTGGAATGATCCCACGCAGACCGATTCGGCCAGTGCGTCGTTGGATGTGGGCGGAACACCGGGCAGTATCAGCCTGAACGGTCGTGTCTGGCACGATGCAAACCTCGATAAGATTTGCGAAACGGACAGCGAGACGCTCCTGGAAGGATGGTCGGTGGAGCTTTACCGCAACGGAAAGCTCGTCACCACGCAGCTGACGGATGCCGATGGTGCATACCGATTCACGGGCCTCCTGCCCAATGCCGGGACCGGGGACGTGTATGAGATACGATTCCGGGCCGCGGGCGCCACA
>JBECKW010000115.1:0-8286 GCA_040235505.1 Desulfobacterales bacterium | reverse complement strand
CGTGATATTGTCATCAATCGATACATAGTCTGGAAAATTATAACGTTTGTTTTCGTGGTTCAAATTACCTTTTATTTTCTCGACCTCTACAAAGTGATCAGTTTGCAAGAACCGAAAAAAATAGCTCTTTTGATGGTGAAAAGCTTAGGGATTTCTTTTCTTGTATTAGCGATCGTTTTCTACTCTGTTCCAAATTTTGCGTTCAGCCGTGGACTATTAGGTTTAAGTCTGATTGCTATTTTTGAGCTGGTTTTCTCCTGGCGTCTCATCATATGGCAAATTTACAGAAATATCGTTAAAGAGCGAATTTTAATTGTTGGGACAAGAGACTCGTCTCAAAGGATAGCGCGAGAGGTTTACGAAAACAGCCATGACACTTACGAAATCATTGGACTTGTTGAAGACCAAAAAGACGAAACAGCTGGAATCGGCAGAATTCCAGAATCCGCCGCTCATCGGAGACTTTAACCAAATTATCTCTATTTGCTCGAAAACCAAAGTAGATAGAATAGTAGTCGCTTTGAATGAAAAGCGGCAAAAATTGCCTGTCGATCAGTTGATAGTTTGTCGGCTGAGAGGTATCCGGGTTGAGGACGAGGAAACTTTCTATGAACATACATGCGGCAAGCTTTCCGTGGAGAATCTCCACCCCAGTGCTCTGATTTTTTCTGACGGGTTCACAAGATCTCTGGTTTTTCGAAAATTAAAGAGGGGGATCGATATATTCTGCTCTTTGGTGGGCCTAACTCTACTTTTTCCCCTGTGTTTCGCGGTTGGTTTAGCGATCAAATTCGAATCGGAGGGACCAGTTTTTTACCGGCAAGAACGGATCGGAGTAGATGGCGTGCCATTTAGCATTTTGAAATTCCGGTCGATGCGGGAGGATGCGGAAAAGGATGGCCCTGTGTGGGCGGGCGTAAATGATAATCGCATCACCAAAGTGGGGGGGATAATTCGGAAGCTTCGAATTGATGAAATTCCGCAGATGATTAATGTATTAAAGGGAGAAATGAGCTTTGTCGGGCCTCGCCCCGAAAGGCCCTTCTTTGTTCAAAGCTTGCAGAAAGAAATCCCTTTTTATTTCCACCGTCACAGCGTCAAGCCGGGAATTACAGGATGGGCGCAGATTTGCTACCCTTATGGAGCATCCAAGGAAGCCGCCTTGGAAAAATTGAAATATGACCTCTATTACATAAAGCACATGTCCGCTTTTCTAGACATCAGGATCCTTTCGGCAACCATAAAAGTCGTTCTTTTTGGCAGAGGATCGAGATAAAAAGTTTGTTATGTTCATTGAGTTAATTAGAGTAAATCTGAAAAATAACGTAACAGGATGACGATGCATCCGAGTTTTAACGTGCCGGGAATCTGAGTCTTAATTGAGATTTCAAGTAGAAGGAATGACCCTCTGGAGTAGGCGTGCGGAGGAGTATTCAATAACTCAAAGAACTCAAGCAACCCAATATCCAAAGTAATTCAGGTGACTCAATAAACTCAGCCCCCCGATTGGATCAAGATCTAGGAGAAAAAAACAATGATTTCTCGAAAATTGTTAACGATCGATGAATATCTTGAAATTGCACTCAGGAGGATGTGGTATATCATCATTCCGCTTATACTTGCACTCGGGGTCGCTGGTGTTTATGCGAAAATTTCCACGCGGACATACCTTGCTAGCACAACAATTTTAGTTACTCCCCAAGAAGTCCCGGTGGACTATGTAAGACCAACCGTCACTTCGAGGATCGAAGACCGGATCCGTTCCATCCGTCAGACAATTATGAGCCGAACACAGCTGGAAAAGATCATTTCCGAGTTCAACCTTTATCCGGAAGAAGCTAAAAAGCTCGCCAGCGAAGAAATCATCGAGCTGATGCGGAAAGATGTCAGTGTGACTACAGGGGGAAATGAAGGATATTTCAATATCTCCTATCAGGGAAAAGACCCGCTTAGCGTTGCCAAGGTAACCAACCGGCTGGCTTCTCTGTTCGTGGAGGAAAATCTCAATCTGCGAGAACAGCAGGCCCAAGGGACCACTGAATTCTTAAGCCAGGAGCTAAATGTGACAAGGGAGAAACTGGAGGAACAAGAAAACACTCTCACGGATTTCAAGCAAAAAAATCTTTACGAACTGCCGGAACGTATGGCCACCAATTTGAGCGTGTTGGACCAGCTTCAGCAAGATCACCAAAGAGTCAGTGATGCGCTGAACTCAGCCCTGGAGAGAAAGCTTGTGATCCAGAAGCAGATCGCGGAAATTGAGAAGCAGACCGAGTTGATCCAGAATCTGACCTCAGAGGGTACCAAGGAGGAGGCACTTCCTCTGGAAACAGGGCCGACCACACCCTCTCTCCAGACGCCTTCGGCAGATAGCTCCACGGAAAAAGTGAATCCGGCTGTGGTTCAAATGCGTATGGAGAGATTGAGAGGGCAGCTGATGGAGCTTCAAATGAAATACACCGAAAAGCATCCTGATGTTCTCATTACTAAAAATGCGATTAAAAACTTAGCGGAAGTGGCTGCGGATACCGAAAAAGAGTCGGCCGCGAACGCCAGTTCTATCTCGTCGGACTCGTCGGAGGATTTTGATCCAATGACCTCACTTACAAACGAGTTGGAGGAGCAGCTATCCTTTACGAAAACGGAAATTGAAAACCTGAAAAAAGAGGAGTCCAAAATCAATACTGATATCGCCACCTACCATAAACGGGTGGAGAATACGCCCCTTCGGGAGCTGATGATGACGAAGCTCACTCGGGATTACAACACTACAAGAGAGGCCTACGAGAGACTCTTAACCAAGAACGAGCAAGCGCAGCAGGCGGAGAATTTGGAAAAACGGCAGAAGGGGGAACAGTTTCAGCTCATCGATCCTGCACGGGTCCCTGAAAGGCCGATCAAACCAAATGTTAGAAAGCTATTGTTTGCCGGTTTTGCCCTGGGAATTTTTTCCGGGGCCGGGTTAGCCATCTGGAAGGAATATATGGATCGCTCCTTCAGGGATGCCAGGGACATGGAGGGCACTTTAGGCATAAAAGTCTTAGCTAACATTCCAAAAGTTGTTCCGAAAGCCGCATAACCGAAACATAAAAAAATCTCCCGCTAAAAATCTCACAAAGATGATTTGATGAAAGGTCTGGTCAAAAATATTTTCAGGTAGACCGTAGCTGAATGTACGGTACCGAAAACAATAGTTGGCTATTCACCCCCATGGGATTACATGAAGTATTTAGAAGTGTACGAGAAAAAAGGCAGAAAAAATGGAAAAACATTCTTCTTCGGAACCTTTGAATTTGCTCAGGGAAGGTTCGCTCGGTCCATGGATCATTTGCACAAAATGTAAAAGGGAAAACTTCAGCCACGCAAAATCCTGTTATCGATGTAAGGCTCCGCTGGCAACCCCAGCACAAGATAGACGGACACATTTTTCCGTTGCAACGCCCCCGAAATCTATGATTGTCAACACGATCCGAGAAATGGCTGAGCCTAAAAAGATGGGGCCAAAAAAGTCGAATCCATTTTTGGCCACCCTTTGCGAGCCTGGATCGGTTGTTGACGAGCAATTCAGAAAATTGAAGACCAAAATTAATCGATTAAAGAGCTTAAGATCATTGAAAACGATTATGATAACAAGCGCTTTGGATAGTGAGGGAAAAACTTTTACAGCTGCAAACCTGGGGGTGAGCCTTGCACGTGAAATCCATAACCGTGTATTAATGATCGACTGCGACCTTAGGGACCCGAACCTCGCAAAATTTTTTGGGGTTCAGAATGATAGAGGCCTTTCGGAATATATTCAGGGGAAAGATAAGCTCCAGGAACTTGTGAAGAAAACCGGCATAGAAAGGCTCAGAATTTTACCGGCGGGAAGGTCGGAAGTGGCCCCGGGGGATTTAATTGCCTCGAAAAGAATGAAGGCGTTTTTGAACGGTTTGAAGTCCCATACCAAAATGGATTTCGTTATCATTGACACCACCTCCATCCTTGCGACGGCAGAGCCGGAAGTCCTGGCCGCCCTTGTTGACGGGATCATCATTGTGGTCAGGGCCGGGGTTACCTCGCGGGACACGGTGGAGCAGGCCATGGCATCCCTGGGAAAGGAAAAAATCCTCGGGTGCGTTTTAAACGACCTCGTGTTTAAAACCTCCGGTCTCCGTTCGATTTACTTCGGGACCGAAGGCTACTATAAGTACGGTTACGGGAATGGTAACGGGGAGACGATAGCCAAAGAAGACAAGCGAAAAATATTCCGACTTGATCAATTGAAAAAGGAAAGTGAACAGAAACCGAGAAAACCCATAACTGGGCGTTCGGAAGTTATTTCACCACAATACCCAGCGCCCTGCAAATAAGCGCTCTGATGTAGCCTGAAAGCTTTAACAGCAACATTGCGGAACAGCGGTACCGTGAGCATCGGGAAACCTAAATAATGGCCGAATTTATTTTCTGGGCGATTATTGCCGCGAACCTTTACACCTACTTGGGGTATCCGGCTCTTACCCTCCTCTTGTCCCTGTTCGTTGACAACCCAGTGGAGAAGGGGGACCAAGAACCGAAAGTCACCTTTCTGATTGCCGCCTACAACGAGGAAAAATTCATCGAGCAGAAGCTCGAAGACACGCTGGGGTTGAATTACCCCGGCGAGAAGCTTGAAATCATTGTCGCCTCGGATGGGTCTTCAGATCGGACCGACGCCATTGTAAGAACTTTCGAGAAGAGGGGTGTGATTTTATGCCGGGTGGAGGGGCGCGTTGGAAAAACGGAAACGCAGAATCAAGCTTTAAAAATCGCTACAGGAGACATTGTCATTTTCTCCGATGCTACGACGACTTATGGGAAAGACGCTATTCGCATGATCGCCCGAAATTATCACTCGCCTTATGTTGGGGCTGTGAGCGGTAGGTATGAGTATGTCAACCATTCCGGAGCCCCGGTGGGACACGGGACGATCCTCTTCTGGAAATACGAAAATTTCCTGAAGAGCCGACAGACAAAAATTAAGACGGTGACAGGGTGCTGTGGGTGCATTTATTCTGTCCGGAGACTGCTCTATGAGAACCTGCCGAAGGATATCATCAGTGATCTCGTCGAGCCGCTGAAAATCCTGGAAAAGGGATACCGGATTTCCTTTGAGCCCGAGGCGGTCGCCTACGAGACGACAACGGAAAGCTCGAAACAGGAATTCGGCATGCGCATCCGGGTCATTTCCAGGGGCATGTGCGGATTATGGTATATGCGAAAACTTTTCAACCCTTTTAAATTCGGATTCGTGTCCTTTCAGTTGCTCTCTCATAAAGTGATGCGCTGGGTGATCCCCTTCGGGCTGCCGTTGCTTCTGGCCTCCAACATTGCCCTGATCGGACGCCCGATTTACAACCTGATCCTGATAATTCAGATTTTGTTCTACCTGGCCGCTGGCTGGGGATATTTTATGGAGAAGATGGGGGGGAAGGGGAAACTTTTTTCGCTTCCCCTTTACTACTGCCTCGTTAACGGGGCATCGATGATCGCATTTTTCCGTACGATCATGGGAAGGAAGTCTGTTATTTGGGAAACAAGGAGATGATGCCGCGCGGGCAAAGGATGAAATTGATCTTCATCACCCAGGACGACCCTTTTTATGTCCGCTGTTTCTTTGAGGAGTTTTTCAGGATTTACCCCTTTCCCAAAGAAATCAAGGCCGTGATCATCCAGAGACCGATGGGGAAAAAGTCGATGGCCCAGCTTATTAGACTAATGGTCGGCTTTTACGGATGGAAGGATTTTGGGAGGATGGGGCTGCGCTATGTCCGGGCGAAAAATTTGAATTTTGTGGGTAAATTATTCTCACGAACGGAATGGTTGAACCTGAGCGAACTTTGCCGGGTTCACGGCACTCGGGCTCTTTATAAGGATGACCTCCACCATCCTGATTTTTTGAATGAAATTCGGGAAATGGGAATTGACCTCATCATTTCGGTCGCTGCTCCAACGCTATTTCGGCAGGAACTCATTGATCTCCCGCCGCTTGGGTGCATCAACATCCATCACGCCCCACTTCCAAAATACAAAGGGATGATGCCCAATTTCTGGCAGCTCTACCATGGCGAGAAGACAGTGGGCATTACCATTCACAAGATCAACCGCAGGATTGATGATGGAGAAATCATTCTTCAAAAGGAAGTGGCAGTCATCCACGGAGAATCGTTGGATGCGTTGATCAAACGAACCAAACGTCTGGGCGCTCACTACATGGCTGAAGCGATAGAAATGGTCCGGAGGGGAGGCATTCAACCGATTGAGAACCGCACAGATCAGGGCTCCTATTTTTCATTTCCAACAAAGCAAGATGTCCACAAATTCCGCCAGATGGGCCACAGATTTTTATAAGAAAGAAAGTTGCGCTGAACTGCTATGCTTAAACCCGACAACCTATACCCTTCACCCCATATCCTTTTAAAATGGTAGTTCTGAACGGCCTCAGCTTTGACATCGAAGACTGGTTTCAGGTTGAAAATCTGAAAGAGGTTATCTTCTGCGACCAGTGGGAAAGTTGCGAGCTTCGAGTCGTTCAAAATACACGAAAAATACTAAGACTTTTGGCTGAGAACAAAACACTTGCCACGTTTTTTGTTCTGGGATGGGTGGCGGAAAAATGCCCTGCGCTGGTAAAGGAAATTGCCGATTCAGGCCACGAGATTGCCAGTCACGGCTATGGCCATGAGCTTATTTACAAGATGACTCCGGAAGAGTTCTATGCCGACATCCTGCTTTCCAAGGACATCCTGGAATCCATAACGGGCAGCCCGGTAATCGGCTACCGCGCGCCGAGCTTTTCTATTAACCCGAAATCGCAATGGGCGCTTGAGGTTCTAAGGAGTGTCGGGTTTCGATATGATTCGAGTGTATTCCCCACTTCTTTTCATAACCGGTATGGTTCTAACGGCATAAGTCGTTTCCCTTTTCAACTTCTTAATGGACTGGTGGAAGTTCCTCTCTCCATCTATCCTTTTGCCGGCGCAAAATTTCCCTTGGGAGGGGGTGGCTATTTTCGTCTCCTTCCCTACTCTTATTTCCAGCTTATGTTCCGGCGGATGAACAAGCAAGGCAAACCCATCGTCTTTTATTTGCACCCATGGGAACTGGATCCGGAACAGCCCCGCATCAAGATTCGTCTCAATTACCGCTTCAGGCACTATTTCAATCTTGAAAAAACAGAAGATCGCCTGGAAAAACTCCTGAGAGGTTTTAACTTTGTTCCTATGGAGTCATTGGTTGACCACTACTTTCCACCTACCCAATATAATCCGCAGGCTGCAAGTTACGAGGGTGCAATGGGTTCGATACCCTTAATTCTTAACGCGTAACTTGTAACCTGTAACTTGTAACTCGCTTATGAACCTCCCCATCTTCATGTACCATGAGATCTATAAGCCCGAAGACCTCCGGCGTTTGCAGGGACTGACGAAACCGGCATACAACCTTCAATTGAATACCTTTGAAAGGCAAATCGCCTGGCTTGAACAAAACAGGATAAAGGTCTTGACCATTGGGGAGCTTGTCTCCGGAAAGGTCTCAAGTGACAAACAAGCCGTCTGTCTGACGTTCGACGATGGATGGAAGGGGAATTATCTTCATGCCTGTCCTGTACTGTTGAAGCAGGGCTTCCGGGCTACCTTTTTTGTGGCCGCGGGCCTTATTGGCCGGGAAAACTATATGACTTGGGAACAGCTCGGCCAGATGCAGTCCTCCGGCATGTCGATCCAATCCCATGCCCTGACCCATCGCCCGCTGGCGGCGATGAAGAAAGCGGATCTCCTTTTCGAACTCCGGGAGTCAAAAAATATTATTGAAGACAAACTATCCGCCCGGGTCAGTCACCTCAGCCTCCCCCATGGACAAAGAGAGGAAAGGATATGGGACCTCGCCAGAGAGATCGGATATTGCAGCATCTGCACCTCGGACGTGGGTTTTCATATTCCGGGCTCCGGGGGTCCATGGCTCAAGAGAATCAGCATCGGAGACGGGATTTCGGAAACTAGATTCCGCCGCGTGGCCATGGGGGAAAGCCAAGCTCTCCGGAAAATTGCGGCCGTTAAATGGTTCAAGGACGGCCTGAAGAAAGCGATCGGCTTCAGAACCTATCGCTATTTGTACAGAAGGGTATACGGGATACGCTGGTAAGGAGTTTATGGATAAGCCGGTTGTTATTTTGTATCTGATTGACACACGCATTTCCGCTCCCGGTGTTCCATCGAGCGGCGGGGCCGAGACTCAGCTCTACCAGTTGGCAACAGGCCTTAATCC
>JBECKW010000109.1:0-35983 GCA_040235505.1 Desulfobacterales bacterium | reverse complement strand
GGCCCACCCTCAAGGCCCTCATGCTGGGCCTCATCGATGCGGGCCTGACCCCCATGCCTTGGTTCGAGGGGAGATTCACGAACCGTCTGAAGTACCTTGCGGAGCTGCCGCCGGGGAAGGTGATGGGGCATTTCGATATTGTGGACAAAAAGAAGTTCAAGGAAATATGCGGCGATGTGCTATGCTTTTACGGTGACATTCCCCCCAGCCTGCTGATTACGGGGAAACCCAATGAGATCGCCGATTACGTCAAGGAACTCATCGATATGTTCAGTGATACGGGCGCCCTTATCATCGACGGCGCCGTGGAAGGAATTCCGGTCCAATCGAAGCCGGAAAACGTGGAAGCCATGATGCAGACCATATTTGAATACGGCGTCTATTGAAAGGAAAAATAAAAATGGCGGATTTAAATGCTTTGAAGGAAGCGGTGGTGGAGATGCAGGAGGAGACGGCCCTGTCTCTCACGAAACAATACCTCGATGAGGGCGTGGACGCCGTGGCCCTGTTCGGCGCCTACCAGGAGGCCCTGGAGGAGATCGGCAAGCGTTTCGAGCAGCAGATCTACTTCATTCCTGAATTGATCATGTCCGGCGAGATGATGAAGAGTGCGTCGGAGCTCATCAAACCGCATCTTACCGAAACCGAAGACAGCAGCAAGAAACTGGGCAAAATTCTCATCGCCACCGTGGAAGGCGATATCCACGACATCGGCAAGAACATCGTCACCATGATGATGGAGATCAGCGGCTTCAATGTGAAGGACATCGGTGTTGACGTGCCCATCGGGACCATCGTGGATGAGGCCGAGGCCTTCGGTGCGGACATTATCGGCCTCAGCGGTTTACTGACCCTGGCCTTCGACCCCATGAAAAAGGTGGTGGACACCTTGAGCGAGCGAGGCCTCCGGGACAAGTACAAGGTGCTTATCGGCGGTGGCCAGCTCGACGAGCAGGTTCGCGGTTACACCGGGGCCGATGCCTTTGTCACCGATGCGGTGGCGGGGGTGAATTTGTGCAAGACTTGGATGCAATAGGACGCAACGGAAGGGTTCAAGGATTCGAGGAGTCAAGGGGTCGAGGGGAGTAAGGGACTACGGTCCACTTTGCTCCCATCGTTGCCCGGATTGGAAAGGTGATAATATCAGACCGATTGTTTGCATCATAAGGCTGATTCAGGCCTTTCACTCGACCCCTTGATCCCTTGAATCCTCGAACCCTATCGAGAAAGGTAATTAACCATGCTTCCTGAAAACTTTGAGATGCTGTCTCCGGATGAAAAAATGGAGGCCCGGTTTGATGCATGGCTGTCAACGGAAAACAAGAAGTTTGCCAGCCCTGAAGCCGCCGCGGCCTATGCCCGCAGAGCCGGACGTTACTACGATGTCATACGGCTTCGGCAGCCGGACCGCGTGCCGGTGGTGCTGAACGTGGGCGGGTATGTGGCCCAGTATGCCGGAGTGCCCCACCGGGACTTTTTTTATAATTATGAAAAAGTCGGGGAAGCCATGGCCAAATTCTACGGGGATTTCGGCATCGAGTACCAGGTCGCCGGCAACATCTTTCCGGGCCAGGCCCTGGACCGGGTCGGCTACAGGCTCTATAGCTGGCCGGGGGGAAAGCTTCCCGCCGACCGTCCCTTCCAGTGCGAGGAAAAGGAATACATGACGGCCGACGAGTACGACGCCCTCATCGCGGACCCCAGCGCCTTCATTCTCCGACGTTTCATGCCGCGGGTCTTCGAATCCCTGGGAGGCCTGGGCATGCTGCCCAACTTTTTTTCCGCCACGGAGCTTCCCACCACCGCTTTCATGATGCTGCCCCTGGGAGCGCCGCCGTTGGTGGCGGCTTTCGAAGCTCTTGCCGATGCCGGGAAAGCTGCCCAGGCCTGGATGGGGGCCATGGCCGGTATCGGCGGTCGGGCCCAGGCCGAAAAGGGGCTTCCGGGAACCATCGGCGGCAGTACCAAGGCCCCCTTCGACTACATCGGGGACACCATGCGGGGTACCCGGGGAATGATGCTGGACATGTACCGGTGTCCGGACAAGGTCATCGAGGCCTGCGACCGGCTGGTGCCCATAGCCGTGGACCTGGCGGTGGACGGGGCCAACCACAGCGGCGTCCCCATCTCACTGCTGCCTCTTCACAAGGGGGCCGACGGCTTCATGTCACCGGCAAACTTCGAGAAGTTCTACTGGCCCTCTTTGAAGGCGACTCTGCTGGGGATCATTGAAGCGGGGGTGGTTCCCTTCCTCTTCGTGGAGGGGGGCTACAATCAGCGCCTGGGCATCATCGCCGAGTCCGGTCTTCCCGCCGGGAAGACCGTCTGGTACTTCGACCAGACGGACATGGCCGTGGCCAAGAAAAAGATCGGCGGTTGGGCCTGCATCGGGGGGAACGTGCCCTCTTCCCTGTTCAAAACCGGCACTCCGGCCCGGATGGAGGATGCCGTGAAGAAACTGATGGACACGGCCGCCCCCGGGGGCGGGTACTTCATCGCCAACGGCGCCATCCTCGATGATGCCGAGGCGGACAATGTGCATGCGTATTTAAAGGCCGGCAAAACGTACGGCGTTTATTGAGAATTATTTTTTAAGGAGATAAGGATATGAAAGTATTGGGAATATGTTGCGGAAGGAAAAACGGCAACACGGAAATCATGATGAAAGAAGCTTTTATGGCTATCGAAGAAAAAATCGGGGCCGAATGTCAGCTGGTCCGGATCCAGGAAGCCGAAATCAGACACTGTGTCGGATGCGAAACCTGCATGATTAATCACTTGAAAGGGAATTGGGATTTTAGATGTGTTCACAAGAATGGTTCGGATCACTTCTATTTTATCGAGCAGCTCATGAGAGAGGCGGATGCCATCATTGTATCGAGCCCGGCGTATAATCTTCTTCCCACAGGCGCCATGATCAGCTTTCTCAACAAGCTTCATGCAAGTGGAAACTATCGGGATATGGTTCATAAAAACAATAAGGTCGGAGCTGCTTTTTCTATCGGCGGCACGGACTGGACCAATTTTACCCTGAATGTATGTAAAATGACGGCAATGGAACTTTGCGGCTCCTATGAAGCGGTTGCAGATGCGGTCCATTACGACTTTATGCCTTCCAAGGGAGCTGTTTTATTAGAAGATCATGTGCTGGAGCGTATGAAAAGACTGGGCGGAAATGTCGCGGACGCCCTGACCGCGAAGAAAAACGGTGAAAAATTTGCCTATGTCGGTCAGGAAGGCGTATGTCCCGACTGTCACGGAAATCTTTTGGAAATACGGGAAGACGGTGTATACTGCCCCCAATGCCTTACCAAAGCGGGCTTGAGCATGGACGGTGAAAAGTTGAAGGTTGAATTTACCGACGAAGAAAAAGCGAAAAACCGCTGGAGTCCTTGGGGGCAGGAACTTCATGACAACAATATCCGCAAAGGTCATGGGAAAGCAGCCCAGGGGAAGGATATCATCAAAGAAAAAATGAAAAAATACGTGGCTTATAAACGGGCCGTTACCCTCCCTGAAATAATAAAGGAATAAGACATCTTCTCCAGAAATGATAAAATAAAGGGAGAAACAACCTGAACTTACCGGTAACGCTTGGCATACAACAGGAAAAAGTTCGATGCGAACGAGCGTCGGGGTATTCCCTACAGAAGAACACAAAAAGATATTGAAGGGGATCTGTCACAGCTGCCACGGCGGCTGCAGCGTTCTTCTCCATGTGAAGGGCAATGACCTTCTCCGGGTGGAAGGCGACCCGGAGGGCCCCCTGAACCGGGGGCGTCTCTGCCCCATTGGCGCGGCGGTGCGGGACATTGTCTACCACCCGGACCGCCTGAAATATCCCCGCCGCCGGGTCGGGCCCCGGGGCTCCGGAAAGTGGGAGCGGATCGGCTGGGACGAAGCCCTGGACACCATCGCATCGAAGCTGCACGACATCCGGGACGAGTTCGGCCCCGAAGCCGTTGCCGTGGGCACCGGCACGGGAAGGCACCTGATTATCTGGATGCCCCGGCTGGCCTATGCCCTGGGCACGCCCAACTGGATGGAACCGGGCTTTGCCCAGTGCTTTTTTCCCCGGGTCAACGCCGGTTTCATCACCTTCGGCGACCTTCCGGTGAAGGATATTTTCGGGGATAAGCAACCCGAATGCATGCTCTTCTGGGGAAACAATCCAACGATTACCGGTGCCGCCGGGGAACCGCGGTTTACCGTGCATCGCGCCTTGAAACAGAATCCGAAAATCATCGTCGTCGACCCGCGGGAGACGCGGCTGGCCAAGCGCGCCGATGTGTGGCTGCGGGTGCGTCCCGGCACCGACGATGCCCTGGCGCTTGCCATGATCAACGTGATCATCGGCGAGGACCTCGTGGACCGTCCCTTCGTGGAAAAATGGACCCATGGTTATGATCAACTGGCCGAACATGTGAAAAAATACACCCCCGAATGGGCGGAGCCCATCACCTGGGTGGCCGCCGATAAAATCCGGGCCGCGGCCCGGCTGTTTGCCCGGACCAAGCCTGCCATGCTCAACTGGGGATGCGCCATCGAACATACGCCGAAATGCTTCCAGACCGTACGCGCCCTGACGCTTCTGCCCGCCATCACCGGAAATATCGATGTGCCGGGGGGATGGGTTTTCGGCATGGAGGCCCTGGCCCCGTTCCCCACCCTGATGGAGACGGTACCGAAGGAGACCCTTTCCAGGCGTCTCGGCGCCGATCGTTTCAAGGTCCTGGCCAACGAACACGGACTCCCCGGCGCCCATATCCCCAGCGTCCTGAAGGCCATGCGGGAAGGCGAGCCGTATCCCGTAAAAGCCCTCCTGGTTTTCGGCAACAACACCCTGACCACTTACGCCAATGTCCGGCAGGTATATGAATCCCTGATGAAGCTCGATTTCATGGTGGTCACGGACGTCTTCATGACCCCCACGGCGGAGCTGGCCGACATCGTGCTGCCGGCGGCCTACTGGCCCGAGGTGGACATGGTCCTGGGCTACCCCTCCATCGCCAACACCGGGGTGAGCCTTCTTCAGAAATCGGTGCAGGTGGGCGAATGCCGGTCGGACCAGGAGATCGTCACAGCACTGGCCCGGCGCATGGGCCTCGAGCACGGGACCGAATCGGTGACGGAAGTGCTCGATTACCAGCTGAAAAACGGACCCCTGGGAATCACTTTCGAAGATCTGAAGAAAAAGGGCTTTGTCTCCCTGCCCATGCGCTACCGGAAATACGAGGAGCGGGGATTCAAAACGCCCACGGGCAAGGTGGAACTCTATTCGACGATATTGGAGCAGATGGGCTACGCCCCCCTGCCGGCGTATGAGGAGGCGCCGGAAAGTCCCTACAGTGCCCCGGAACTGGCCCGGAAATATCCGCTGGTGCTCACGACGGGCCATCGGAACCCCTTCTTCTTCAATTCCGAGCACCGGCAGGTGAACTCATTGCGAAAGGGCCGCCCCGATCCCATTGCCGAGATTCACCCGGAGACCGCCGTCCGCCATGGCATCGCCGACGGGGACTGGATGTGGATCGAGAACCAGCGGGGCCGCGTCCGCCTGCGGGCCCGATACTCTCCGGGCCTGGATCCGCGGGTGATCGCGGCCGAGCACGCCTGGTGGTTCCCCGAGGCGCCGGCTCCCGAGTACGGCATATGGCAATCGAACATCAACCTTTTAACCAGCAACGAGCCACCTTACGATCCGGCCATGGGCACGTATCAACTGCGGGCGTTGCTGTGCCGGGTTTCAAAGGTCGATCCGGCGGATCTCGTGTAAAGGAGGTTGAAGATGAAATATGACGATTTGTTGGAACTGGTAAAAACCCGGCGAAGTATTCGCAAATTCAAAACCGATCCGGTTTCGAATGAGGATGTGGACAAAATACTCGAAGCGGCCCGGTGGGCGCCGTCTGGGTTCAACTCCCAGCCGTGGGAGTTCGCGGTGGTCAGAGATCCGGAATTAAGAGAGGTGGTGCTGAAGCGTCTTCTTGAGCACATGCCGTCCCCGTCCGTCAAGGGAATGCCCAAGGCGCCCGTGTTTATTTTCGTTTTCGGCGATCCCCGGGTCCGGCCCTTCGGTCCGCCCCCCGTGAGCGGAAACGACCGGAACTGGCAATTCGTCTATGAAGCCTCGCTTGCCTGCGCCTTCGAGCACATGCATCTGGCCGCCGCGAGTTTGGGGCTGGGCGCCATGTGGGTTACGGCCTGCCGGATACCGGCTGCCGAAAAGGCGGTGAAGGAGGTTCTCGGCGTTCCGGATCATCTCGAACTCTATCAAATGATGGCCCTGGGGCATCCGGACATGACGCCGCCGGCAAAGAAGATGAGGCCCAAAGAAAATGTGGCCCATTACGATGTCTGCCGTTCGGAGGACTACCGGAGTATGGAAGACATAGAGGAATATTTTAAATAACGAAGCCAATTTCAAAACGCTTATCACCGAAACGTTTTGAGAACGGCTCAATCATAATCAATCAGGGGGGGTACCATGAACGACTCCAACACCTATCCGGCCATGAGATGGCTGGTCCTGCTGGGCGGCGCTATCGCTGTCCTGGCGGGGAATATGTACATTATTTCTTTTGCGCCCATCCTCAGCAATATTGCAGCGGATCTGGGCGTGGATATCGGCACGGCCACCAACTTCATGTCCATGTTCATGCTGGCGGCCTCCATCGCCATCATCGTCGGCGGCATGCTCTGCGACCGGTTCGGGATCCTGTTCGTGATGGCCCTGTCCGGGCTGTTCGCCTCGGGCGGCGCGCTTCTGATGCCGCTTCTGGGGCACGCCTATTCCACGGCGCTTCTGGCCCGGATCTTCGAGGGGATTGGCTGCGGGTTCGCGTTCTGTCTCATGTCCCCCATCATGGCTACCTGGTTCCCGGCCAAGGAGCAGGGGATAGTGGCGGGCCTTCTGGGCACAGCCACTGCCCTCGGCGCGGTTATTGCCTATCCCCTGAGTTCGGGGATCTACGCGGCCACCGGAAGCTGGCAGGTGATGTCGGCCTGTATTTCCATCATCGGGTGGGCGGGATTCGTGCTGACCATCGTTCTCATCGCGGTTCCCAAACCGGCGCTGCCGTCCCAGGCGCGGGCGGAGGAGGCACCGGCCACCGGCGATATCTTCAAACGGCAACTGGCGGAGCCCATGACCTGGATTGCTACACTGGTGGTGTTTTTCGCCGCCTGGGAGCTTCAGACCATTTATAACATCACCCCCACCTATCTTGCGGCGGAGAAGCCACTGGGCCTTGGACTCGGATTCATGAGCGCGTCAAAGCTCATGCTCGGGGCCTCCATTGCCGGCGTGCTCGCCCCCATTATCAGCGGTATCATTCAGGACAAGGTTTTTAAATCGAAGGTCCGTCCATTCATGTTCATTGGGTTTGCCCTGTGCTTCGTGTTCATGTATCTCCTGCTGCTTCCGGCTGTCAGCGGCAGCAGCGCCCTGATGCTGGTCTGCATCATCCTCGCAGCGGCAGGGGTCGCGGTTCTCTATGCCGCCTGTCCTCTCTTTGTGAGTTTCAACTATCCCCTCCAGGTCATCGGCAAGGTCTTCGGTATCATCTTCGGCCTCGGGGCCTTCGGCGGCGCCATCGGACTTTTTGCGGCAGGGGCGGCCGTGGATGCCAAGGGGAACTACCACCTGGCCATCACCCTGATTTCACTGGCGGCGATGGCGGGATTCATCTTCGTTCTCTTCCTGAAAAGATGGAGAAAATCATAAAGACAATGAAAGAAAAGTGATGTGAAATGCTTGATTATTTACTATTCCCAAACCGGAAACACCCGAAAAGTCGCCAGGGCGATTCAGCGGGGCGTTCTTGAGGCCATGGACCGGTGTGACCTGGTTTCCGTCAAGGAGGCCACCCCGGATATGCTGGGCGGCTATGACCTGATCGGCCTGGGAAGCCCCACATGGATGGGCGGCGAGACGCCGAACGTCCGCATCTTTCTGGACAAGCTGCCCCAACAGCCGGGGACCCACATTTTTTCCTTCAACACCCATGGGGTAATGCCGGAGCAGTATTTCCCAAGCATGGTTCGCCGGCTCAAGGCCAAGGGGTTTACGGTCATCGGCACCCGGGACTGGTTCGGATCCGTTCATTTCCAGCTGGCTCCCAAGCCGTATTTCACGGACGGCCATCCGGACGACATCGATCTGGAGGAAGCCGAGGCTTTCGGCCGGGAGATGGTGGATCTGAGCCGGAAGATAAAGGACGGCGCCACGGAGCTCATTCCGCCGCCCCCGGCCCATACGTATAAACCCCAGCTCTTCGTGCTGCTCGAGTTTTTTCAAAAAGGCGGCAATGCCCACGGCCGGGTTTCCTATGATCCGGAAAAATGCCTCTACCCCAAATGCACTCTCTGCATGGACAACTGCCCCATGGGCTATATCGACCTTCCGGCCGAACCCCGTCGGCACGGCTCCACAGGAAACGGCTGCAATATGTGGATGGGCTGCACATTTTGTGAGCTGATCTGTCCCACGGGCGCTATTTCCGGCAACTGGGAAGAGCAGAAAAAAGAAAAAATCAACGTGCTCGATTTCAACCCCCTGGCCCAGGCCGCGGAAGAGTTGATTGAATCGGGAAAACTGAGGCTCCTGGTTCCCAAAGAGGAGCTTGCCAAGGCCTTTTATATCGACGTTTACAGCAAGCGGCCTCGGTTCAAGATTAAGAAGGATTGACGAAAAGGCCTTGGGCCCTGTCATTATCACCATGGGAATAGATGTCGAAAGACTGATCAACGACGCTTTGGCGTCCAATGCAATCCACGCCGCGATGGTCGATGTGTCCATGATTCAATTTCATGGGGTTTTCAGAAAAGCCTGCGAAAGAAACGCATGCGGAAAGTATAACACAAGCTGGATGGGCCCCCCTGCAATCGGGGAAGTAAATGAGCTGATGGAAAGGGCCAAGAAATACAGGCATGGACTTTTATTCCAGACGGTGCACAGCATATCCAGTTCCTTTGATTTGGCTGGAATGTCAGAAGGAGAGAAGGCTCACGGGAAGGTGTTGAGAAGAATTCTTGAAAGGATCAAAAGAAAATACGATGTAAAAGATATTCTGCCATTGGGTGCCGGTTGCTGCCATATCTGCCAGAGATGTGCATACCTGGACGGAGAAAGCTGCAGACATCCGGATGAAGCGGTCGCGTCTGTTGAGGCGTATGGCATTGACGCCGCGCGTATGGTAAAAGATGCCGGCCTGCGCTATCACCATGGGGAGAACACGGTCTCATATATCGGGCTGTTTCTGTTTAACCCGCAAAACTGTTTGAAGACGTCCTGACGCATCGTTGTTATTTGCCCTGACTGCGCAAAAAAACATTACCCGGATTTGAAGTTATTCGATGAATAAAATTGAAAAGGAGGGCTGTTCGTCATACGAACGGCCCCCCTTTTTTACTTGCTGATACTGCAGTATGAATCGACCGCCCGGCGATTATGCGCCGGTAACGGTAATCACGATATTGCCTTTGTAGGTTCCGGCTTTCACGGCTGTTTTTTTGCCGTTCACCGTCATGGTGACCTTCTGGCCTTCCGGCGCGGTGAGGGTGGCCCCATCGGCGATCGTCAGGCTGGTGAGGTAAGAGTTGCCCGTGACGGTCCAGGTGGAGCCGGCATCCAGGGAGACGATCACGCCGTTATTGACTGCTTCACAGGGGGTGTTGGTGACTTCACCCAGCAGTTTGTAATCTTCGGCGCCGATATCACTCTTGCCATGTTTGGCCTTGGAAGCGGTGACCATCCCCGTGAGGTTGGTGCTTTGGAGATTGAGTACCAGATTTTTTCCGGCCGGGCTGCTGCCGCCGGGCATTCCCCCTCCACCACCGGGTCCTCCACCACCGGGTGCTCCACCGGCGGCCATGTCACCGGCCGGGGCGCTGCCGCCCGGGGCTCCGGGTGCCGGACCGCCGGCACCGCCCGCAAAGGGACCGGCATCCGCGCCGGTTTTGGCGCCGCCGGTGATGGCATTGTAGAAATCGCCTTTCAAGGAGATATTGGCAAACGTGGCGACGACATCGGAGCTGTTAACAGCAGTGGTATCGAAATCTTCGGCCTTGACAGGGGCTTCGGTGGGTTCATGATACACGCCCTTGTTGACCATCACGCCGTTCTCGGTCACAGGACCCGGATCGTCATCGTCCATGATCTGGAGAATGACACCGCTCTTGGAATTGAGTTGGGCGCCCTTGGAGCCGTCCACATTGATCTCGGCGGTCTGGCCCTTGTCCAGGAAGACCGTTTCTTCGGTGTTGATGACTGTATCGTCCTGCACCTTTACGCTGCCCTGGCCATGCCACATGACGCCGAAACGTTTGGAGTAGATGGTGGTGTCGGTCTGTTTGAGTGCGCCGAGTTCATCGTCGGTGAGGCCCAGTTTCAGATCGGTATTGAGGGCGGCGAGGGTTTCAGGCGTGCTGGCGCCGTAGATCACAAGACCGCCCCGGATTACCGCCGCATAGTCGGCTACGTTGATATTGCAGCCGTAGAAAGCGTTGGTGGAGTCCCCGATGGCATAGGTGCCGTATCCGCTGACACCCGTGACGGTGACCTTGCTGTTGATGGCGGTGAGCTTGGTTTTCTGGCTGTTGTCGATGGAAAGCACTCCCCATCCTTCCGCAGAAATGGAGGAGTTGATGTAGGTGGCGGTGGTGTCGTTGCCCAGCAGGTTGGTGGCGCGGCAGTTGCCGGAAAGCCCGAGCATCCAGGGCACATCCTTCATTTCCCCCGGAGTGACGTTGGAAACGTAGTCGTCGGGCAGAACACCGTTTTGCGCCGCGATGGTGGAGTTTTTGACGATCAGGTTGCTGCCATTGTCGGCGATGCAGGCCGTGCGGACGGCACCCTTGGTTTTGACATCGGCGCCGTCAAGAACGAGGGTGGTGCCCTTGCCGGTGCTCATGACAGCCGCGCCGTATCCGGCAAAGTCGTTTCCGCCGTTGCCGGTAAAATCAATTTTGGCGCTTTTAACGGTGTAATCGCCCCCGGTCACATAGATCCCGTTGAAGTTTTCACCCACCGAGGTGATATCGACCCCAGACAGGACGCCGTTTTCCAGGGAATATTTTCCTGCTGCGGCCAGCACGGATTTGGACGCCACCAAACCGGTCGCATCCAGGTAGAGGGCTTCACGGAAGTGATGTTCCAACTTTTGAAATTTTACGATATTTTCATCGGTTACGGTAAGAACGACATCGCCTTTGTAAGTTCCTGCAGCGATGCCGGTTTCAACGCCGTTGACCGTCAGAGTGACACTTTTTCCTTCAGGAGCGGTGACCTTGGCATTTTCGCCGATGGTCAGTTCCGTCAGGTTTGTGGTTTGGGGAACTTCCCATGTGGTGCCGGCATCAACTGATTTGACGGCGGCCGATGGAGCGGAACTGCATGCCGAAAGAGACAGGAGCATCAGTGCCGCTGCGCATAGCGCGGTGAACAACACAGCAAATCGTTTGTTTGTAACCATATTTCCCTCCTCATTTTAATGTTGAAAAGCGGTCCTGCAGTGAGCCCGGGGCAGCTATCAGATATAATATTCGCTGCGTCTCGAATCCATAGGCCGATATTCACCATAAAAGCGGCTGCCTATTGATAAGAGATGTTGGTGTATTTAAAAAAAATGCATTAACTCAAGGGCAAAACCAGATAAACCATAATTACATAACAGCAATAGCGGAAAAATCAAGGGAGACGCAGGATGCTCCCAGAGTGTCTGAGATCAGAGAATCCCCTCGACATCGATTTTGTAATAGGCATCCTGGTAGTCGACCTTCATTTTCGTAGACCAGTCCTCCACCTGTTTTTTGAATGTCTCGTATGCGGCCCGGTATCGCAGGGTGTTTCCGGCGGAATCCGCGGTCATGGTGGGGGAGATGGGCATGCGAAGGATGATGTAGTCCCCTGCATCCGTGGTGACGATCCGGCTATATTGATTTTCTTTTAGTTTTAACCAGGCGGTTTCAAACGCTTTTTCCCGGACGCCCGCGGGAAACAGCCGGCCGTCGGGGTAGCTTGAAATTGTCTTATCCTCGCCGTACTCGTTCATGAGCTTGGTAAAGAGGGGCAGGGGGGCGTCGCTCGCGTCGAGTCGGCCGAGAAGGTCTTCAAGCAGTCTCTGGTTTTCCATACGTTTTTTCGAACCCAGATCGTTTCCGTCCGCATCCTTTCCGGAAATGAAAATGTACTTGGCGCAGATATAACCGCCATCTTCGATGTAGGCGGAAATCTCCTTGTCGGAGAATTTCTCACCCTTGGCGCCATAGAAGTATTCAAACAGGTAATTCCCGAGATAGTCTATCCTCGTCAAATAGTTGAAAACCTCCTCAGACATATACATGGATGAGACGATGCGGCGGTATTCCAGCTCGCTGCCATAGATCTTGATGTTGCTGATTCTCTTTTTTTCTATTTCAGCGCGATCTTTTTCCGAAAGATCGATGCCGAGCTGCGCCGCCTTGGCTTCGATGGCCCGGTCCTTTCGGGCATAGCCCACAGCGGTGGCCAGGAAAAAATCCCTTAGGTGCATACCGTTTTGATCCACGTTCCAATTGGTAATCTTGTCTATTCCGAGGCTTGCTTTATAATATTTTGCGATGTAGTTGAGCCAGAAATGAAATTCCGGCCATTTCACGGGAGTGTCGTTGATCGTTAAAATCTGGGTGGTGGCGGACAGTCTGGCCGGTTGAGCAGGCGCATCAGCAGATGCTGTGGGTGCGGTATCCACCGGTTTCATCTGTGTCGCCTTCTCGGCGGGCGTGTCGCCGCCGGCGCTCTCTCCGCTGCAACCCGAGAAAATGATGAGCAGAATGGACAGGATGACGAGAAGACGACTCATTTTCATTTTTTCTCCAACCTCATATCACGGATTTGAAAAACAAGACTTTTTTGGGGGAGGTTGTATTATGTCGACCGCCAAATTTCAAGGGGGCGCTCCACCCGGTGGAACGCCCCCTTTTTTTCGCGATCATCTGTCAGCTTTCAGATCATTCAAGGGGCAAACTTATCCCCGACTCCCGGAGGGTTGTCAAGCGGTTTTCTTAATAATATCTATCGGGATTGAATAATTACAAAACATTACATAACAGATTCAGGACAACGCCCGCAAAAGCTATGATATCTATATCGCCTGAAATTTCGGTGTAATGCCGCCCACCAGGGGTTCGTAGATCCGATATTGGGTTGTTTCATTCAATAGATCATCGATTTGCTTCTGGATGGCCGTGCGTTGCTCGCTTTGAAACCATCGGTTCCAGTCGTCAACACTGTTCCAACTGCTGATGACCAGGAACTCTCCGGGGCAGTCCAGGCATCGGAATGTCTTGCCGGTCAGGTAGCCGGGCTGCACGGTGGCAAGGGATCGAAGTTTTACGACAAGCGGCGCCAAACTGGCCGCCATCCGGTTGTCGTTGAACGAACGCTGGATGATAACCGATATGGCCATTACGCTCTCCTTTCATCCGCCGGTGGCAGCAGATGATAACTCATCGCTGATGGCGAAAAGCTTCAAAGATTGAACTGCCGGTTTTTTAAATTTTACCACCGGATCCATGGCGAATGCCAGTGGATTTTACAGGAGCGTTCACAGGAGGAAATCTGCGAAGGCGAATTCGCTTATTTCCCGTTTTTTTTGTTTGATTTTTTTTGTTAAAAAATGTTAAGCTTCTTTACATATGGATGACCCCAAGGGGGCATTCCCCTCTGAACCTTCCGATTCGTGAGGAGTCGGAAGAAATGAGCTCATCATCATTTAGACAATCTCTTAGACGGTCTGGTTCAATGTCGGGCAGATGAAGCCCGTATCAATAAAATTCGATCCGCGGCATCAACTTTAGGTGCAGGAGGTATGCGATGTCATTTTCCTTCCGGATACCAGCGATCGTTTTTTTAGCCCTGACCATGGGGGCAGCCGTCAATCCCGCCATCGGCCAACAGGAGAGAGACTCGCGTGTCGCAGGTGCAATCGTATACGATTACATCGGGGAACAGTACCTGAAAGAGGGGGTTTGCGCCTTCATTCCCCCCGGTGACAGCGCCAGTGCATCGGAGGACCTGGCATTGGCCGAAGAGGCCTTCAAAAAGGCCGTTGAAGTTGACCCCGCCTGCGTGGAAGCGCATCTGAATCTGGCCAGATTGTATCAATTCCAGAAGTCCTACGACCGGGCCTTGGCGGAATACGACCAGGCGATCCGCTTTGCTCCGAACAATACCGACGTCCTGGTCAACATGGCACTTCTTCAAATCGAACTGGGCCATGTGGATGAGGCCGTTCGATACCTGGAATGGGCCAAGCGCACGACCCGGGACAAACGCACGATTCAGCGCCTGAACCGGTTCGTTATCCGCGACGCACGGCGTACGGATCGTCTGTACCTCCAACAGGCGGCTTCCCGTCCGCCCAGATAGCGAAACATCGGAAACCGTTCCGGGCTGCCTGATAGAAAAGACGAACGTCCAACGTTCAACATCCAACATCCAACCTCCAATGAGTGGACGGGGCCTGTTTAAAAAACGGTAAAAAACCCTTATTGGATGTTGAACGTTGGACGTTGAATGTTGGAGTTCTTTTCTGCCTTGAGCCTCCGGCTATGCAGCCGGGTTATGCCACCGGCAAACGCACCGTAAATACGGCTCCGCCCTCCGGCCGGTTGGCGGCGGTGATGGTGCCGCCATGCCGGGAGATGATGCCGAAACTGACGGAGAGCCCCAGACCGGTTCCCTTGCCCACCTCCTTGGTGGTGAAAAACGGTTCGAAAATCCGGTCCAGAAATGTTTCGGGAATCCCCTCCCCGGTATCGCTGATATCGATCCTGATGAACCCGTCTTCCAGAGCGGTTGATACCGCAAGCGTTCCTCCGCTGTGCATCGCTTCGATAGCGTTCAGGAAGAGGTTGAGAAAGACCTGCTGCAGGTTCTGGTGATTCCCCATAACGGGGGGCAGATGCTCGCCCACCGTCGTTTCCAGGCGAATATGTCCCAGCAGCAGCTCGTTTTTCAGCAGCGCGGCGGTATCGGTAAGGACCTGTATCATGTCGACCTGCTTGAAGGCGCTTTGATCCCGGCGGGTAAAGTCCAGGAGATTCGCCACGGTGGCCCCCGCCCGCTCGACCTGGGTGAAGATGTCCCTCAACATGTCGATTTTTTCCTCGTCGGGCAGCTCGGTGAAGTCTTCGATGAGCGCTTCGGCCGTGAGGCTGATGTTGTTGAGGGGATTGTTGATTTCATGGGCGATGCCGGCGGTGAGGGTGCCCACGGCGGCCATCTTCCGGGACTGCACCAGTTGGTTGCCGCGGTCCTGGATCTCGTTCAGCATCCGGTTGATGGCCACAGCCAAATCCGTGAACTCGTCCTGGTATTTTTTAACCGGCGTGACGGGAGAAAAATCTCCCGCCGCAATGCGCCGCATATAATTCTCGAAGCGGTTGAAGGGAAAGAAAATCTGGCGCGCGATAAAAGTGACGATGTAGATCTCAAGAAGCAGAATGACCACCAGGGCCGAGACGGCGATGATTTTCGAGGTGTGCAGCCAGCTATGGAAAATCAGGCGTTCCTGATCGATGGCGTTGGCGGCGTCGGACACCAGTTCCGCGCCCGAGCGCCTTAACTCGGACTGGATACCGCTACGGGTTTCGGCGCTTTGGGAATCATCTTTGGCACTCAGTTCCCCCAAATGCTCCAGAAGATCATGGTAATGCGAAAGGTTTACCGACATCTGCGTATAGGCGCTTTCCCCAATGGCTGCGCAAAAATCCTGCCGGGCGGCCTTGAGCACGTTTTGGGCATTGTTGACAAAGGAAAGTGCATCATAGAGATCCGTGCCGTAGAGAAGATAATTCTTCTCGAACCGCCGGGCCTGTTGGATCTCAAATGCATAGTTGCCGGCCTTTTCGATAAAGAGCTGCTTTGCCCCAAGCTTGGAAATAAAAACGATGCCGGCGACGGTAACGGCGCATATCATCAGAAAGGTCAACATGAACCCCATGGCCACCCGGAGGCGTATGCTGAACCGGGGTCTTTGCTTCAGGGCCTGGTCGGCGGAATCGAAATCCACCGACGAAGAAGGGGTGCTATCTGATGTCATAAAAACGTATCTCCAGGTGCTGCTTCTTTAGAGCTGATCGGTATTGAAAAACAATCCTCCCGCAGAGACGCAGAGGCGCAGAGAACTACAGATATTAAAAATAAAAATTTGAACCCGATTGATATCAATCGGTTAAATTTTTTATCGAGAACCCATTCTTTATTTTTAGTTTAAACAGTTCTCTGCGCCTCCGCGTCTCTGCGTGAAAATATATATTTTTGTGCCGTTTACCTGAGGATCAGCACCGAAGCCTCGCTGCCCTTGATGAGCTTGTTAACTTTGTTTTTGGGAAGCGCTTTTTCCAGGATCGATTGCTTCCCCATCCACAGGGCCATCAGGCCCCATCGTGCCTCACGGACGATAAAGGCATCGAGGGAGACCATGTCCACGAGTTCGATCCACGGATCGATCCCGCGGCTGTGATAGTAAGTAAGAATGTTGCTGAGTTTTCCCTCCACTTCCGGTTTCAGGCTCTGGTGTTCCGAAAGGCCGGCGATGGTGAGCCGGGCTTCGTTCAGCGTGACCATCTGGTTGATCATCTCCAGGGAAGCCTGGCTGACCCGATCGTGATCCAGGCAGCATACCATGCGTTTGACGGCTTTCTCCGCCTTGGCGATGAGCACTGAACAGGGGGCGTCATGGGCCACTTTTCTGGGGACGGCGGTGCTGCCCTCCCAGCCGCATCCACCGGCGGTATCGCAGCCCAGCACGATGAGATCGCTCTGGGTCGCTGCGGCCTCGGAAATAATTTCTTTTCCGGGTTCGCCGGTTCTCAGTCGAAGTGACAGATTTTTTCTGGCGCCTTGAGAGGGTTGAAGCACTTCAAAAACACCTTTTTCGACCTCCGTAAGTTTTCCGTCGCCGGACGATGTATAGGGGCATTCGCCCTGACCGAAATGGGAAAGAAATGCTTCCCGATGCGCAAAGAGCGCGTCGGCCGATGGGCCGATCGGCGTCGGGGCGGTGCCGCTCTTTCTCGCTTCCCCCTTGGAGCGGATTGTAAGGAGGCTCACGTTTGCCCATGTGTTGGCGGCCAGCTTGGCCACTTGCTGCACCGCGTGGGCGCTATATGGTTGTTGGTCCACTGCCAGTAGTATTTTCATGCCCGTTCTCCGTCATTTATTTTTTACATAGAAGCACCGCCGATGGAATCCGACCCAGCAGATTCAACATCGCGCTGTCTTTATGGACACTGCGGGGAAAGCAGGCCCCGATCAGGCCGTAGTCCGATAGAAACTCGCTGATATTTTCCGCCGTATTCCGAATCACCCAGGTTTCTTTCGGGTGTCTGTCTTTTTCCGCCAGCAGCGATTTTGCGGTATCAAAAATCGTCCGGGCGGTTCCATGCTCTCCCGAGGGGCCATCCTCCGGTATTTTCTCCATGTATACGGACTGCCCCGGTTTTTTGAAGGAAAAATAAATCAGATCAATGTCTCCCCCCCGGGCATCGAAGAGTTTCATGAAAACGGAGACCAGGGGACGCACATCCGGTTCATCCGAAAGCAGCAGCGCCGCTCTTCCGGGGTTGACCAGATTTTTTACCATCAATATGGGGCACGGAGTATATTTATAGAGCTTGGATCGGATTTTTTTGTAAAACGGCTGAGAGTGAAACGAGTTCAGAACTCCCTCGATCAGAAGATCGTAAGATTTTTCGGTAAGTTCGTGAAGCAATTCCTCATCGTATTCTCCGACCCGAACCGTTGGTGCGCCCAGTGGGGGACACGATGCTTTTTCAGCATTCATCAATTGGGCTATTTCTTCCCGGGCGGTTTGCACCAATCCCTTTTCCCAGGTATGGCGGACCCATCCACTGCCCGGGGGATAGCTTTCCTTGCCCACCTCCTCCACGTGAATGGACTGGAGCCGCATTTCGGTCTGTTCCATCAGCCGGCACGCATACCGGAATGCGATACTCGATGCCAGGTCGGCATTCAATGACAGCAACGCATTGATCATGGCACCCCCCCTTTAATTTTTTTCTCAGCCTTTTTCACGGTTTCAAGGATTTCGCCCAGTTTGAACGGCTTTGCCAGAAAATCGAATACGCCTTTCTGGAAAGACTCCCTGGCGGTATCCATGGTGGCAAAGCCGGTGATGACGATCACTTCCGTTTTCGGTGAGTGTTCCTTGACCTGGGTCAGGAACTGCATTCCGTCGAGACCTTCCATCTTGAGGTCGGTGATGACGATGTCGAAGTTCTCCTCCGTGACCCGATGGGAGGCTTCCGAACTCTTGGAAAAGACCTCCACCGCGTACCCGGCCTTCTCAAGGGCCGGTCCCAGTCGTTTCAGGACGATCGGCTCATCGTCGAGGACAAGGATTTGCAGTTTATCTTCGCTGTTCATAATATCTTCCTCCATCACCCTTTTGCGGGCCCTTTCATATTAATTAGCCTTTCGAATTCATTAGAAAAATTTGCGATTTCGGCGTCACTGGTCATCCGGACGTCGAGCTGCCGGGTAAATCCCACCAGGTTACCGATGAGTTGCATTTTTTGGCGCATCATCGCGGGAGAAAGTTTTTTGATCCGTCCAATGACCAGATCCCCCCGCAAATCGACGTTGAAATTGTTCCGGGACAGCATTTCATGGATGAACGTCGCTCGCCGGGAGCGTCTGGCCGGATCTGTCACACCGCCCATGAAGCGAAAATAGGCATAGTTGTCGTTGACCTTTTCGCCGATGTAAGCGTCGATCAAGTTGAAATGATAACCGAGCCGGAGGCTGATATTGGCGTATTCACGGGAAATCACCGCCAGGTTCTGCCCGACGAACCGGGGGCTGACCAGGTGGGTGGAAAAGGTCCGGGTCAGGCTCGACATGAAACTGCCGAAATCCACCGCCAGGGGTTCATTGTTCCAGACCCCCGGCGAATTCAACCCCTCCAGGAATGCTTGCATGGGAACGGACTCGATCTGTTCGGGGCCGACGGAGCTACTGTCGTCGGTTTCCTTCAGCCCCCCACTGATATCGATGATCACCAGGTCCAGCGGAATGTCCAGCTTGAGTTTCTTGCTGGCGGTCTCGGAATCAAGGCGCCGGTTGTAATTAATGTCGATCAGCTCTTCCACCGCCTTTTCATGAATGAAACGGGTGATATCGTGAAACGTCTTGCAGGCCATGGGTGCGAAATTCTTGGCATGGGGGTCCACAAGGTTCAGTGGCGTGATTTTTTTCAGAACCCGCCGCAGCAGGCGATACTCGTAGGTTTCCTCGAAGACTTCTTCCATGAAAGTATAGTAGCACAGCTCCTTGATCCTTCCGGCATAGACTACATTTTCCTGGGCATCCAGGGTGATCTCCATGCCCGGTGTTAGAAGCTCTGTGGCCACACCTGTATTGACAATGGTGGGGATGCGGAATTCCCGGGCAATGGTCGCCATATGTCCGGTGGAACTGCCTACGTCCGTGATGATGCCGCCGGCCTTCCGCGCGACCCGTGCAAACCGTGGAGAGGTCTCTCGGGCCACCAGAATCGCACCATTGGGAAAGCTTTCCAGATCCTTATTTTGACGGACCAGAAAGACCTTCCCGCAGGCGATGCCGTTCTGGACGATCTGGCCTTTTTTTGAAAAAGCGACCGGAAACTGGTCGGTGACAACGGCAATATCGGAGACCACCCGCGCCATCTGCGCTTTGATATTCAGCGGCCGGGTCTGCAGGATTACCAGCCGGCCTGTCTCATCGAAGGCCCATTCGATGTCCTGGGGGGATTTGAAGTAGCGTTCGATGGCAAGGGCCACCTCGGCCAGTTCTTTCATCTGTTGGGTGGTGAGGCACATTTGTGTCTGCATCTTTTCATCCACCGGCCGGGATTCGCAGCCGCCCCGGGGGACCGGAGAAAGAAGGGTGGTCTTGCGAACGACATCCAGGCTTTCCGGTTTATGCGGGTAAGCCCGGGAGATGACAAAACGATCCGTGCTCACCTTTCCCGCCACCACCGGTGTCCCCAGTCCCCAGGTGGCGGAAATCAGCATGACATCACGGCCCGGATCCATGGGATCCATGGAGTAGAGAACGCCGCTGACCCTTGCATTGACCATGCACTGGCAGGCCACCGCCATGGCCACCTCATACTCCGAAAAGCCCTTCTGACGCCGGTATTCCATGGCCTGGGAGGTATAGGCGCCTGCCAGCACCTGTTTATAGCATTGCACCAGGTTTTGCTCCGGCTGATTCAGGAGGCTCTGGTACTGCCCCGCAAAGGTGTGTTCGCTGTCTTCCCCCATGGCGGAGCTTCGAACCGCCAGAAACAGGCGTTGCCGGCCGATTTTGCGGTGAAGCCGCTTGAGGGCTTTGTCCATGGCCCGGCTCAATGCCATGGGGACGGCGGTGGTGCCAATGAGGTCGGTAATCTTCCGGGAGGCCTCATCGGTGGAGATCTTTCTTGCCTCCCAGGCGGAGATCACATTTTCGATCCGGGGGGCGAGGCCGTGGTGGTTCAGGAACGTCTGGAAGGCCCGGGTCGTTATGGCAAATCCTTCCGGGACCCTCACTTCCAGACGGTTACGGAGTTCGGCGATGTTGGCGTTCTTCCCCCCCACCACATCGTCAAAATCCCCGCTGATCTCCTCATACGGCATGGCATACTCCGTTTGGGGGATCGCCAGGCGGCCCGAGAGTTCTTCCTCGATATCGTGGTTGATGGTCCGATAGATTTCATCCAGCTTCAGGAATTTTTTCGGCGCCAGGGTGTTGATGTTGTAAATCAATTCGTAGACCAGGCCGGCGACCTGGCGGCATGCGGTGAAAATGTATTGCCGGTCGAAGACATAATCTCCCCCCAGCTTGTCCCCCATGTCCGCCATGGTTTCCAGGATGCGGTTGTTGAGTTCCAGGATATGCTGAAACGTTCGGAACAGGGAGGCAAAGGTCGTCTGCTCGCGGGTTTCTCCGCGCGGGAGAGTATCTTTTGAAGCCCATTTGAGTAAGCTTGCCACTTTGTCTCCATTGAGAAGATAAAAATCCGAAATCCGAGATTCGAAATTCGAAACAATATCAAAATATCAATGTTCAAAATTCAAAACAAAAAGAAAAAGCATCATTTAAAATATGGAGGCGCTGTTTTTTTGTTTTGAGTATTTGATTTTTCCAAAATTAGAATTTGTTTCGTATTTCGATTTTCGTGCTTCGAATTTACCCCCCTGCAGGGGGTCAGTGCGCGCCCTTTCCGCCCTTGAACATGAGGCCGGTGAGAAGCCCCGCCATGATGGCGATCAGCACCGACAGCACCCCGTAAAGGGTGCCGTGGTTGAACGCCAGAGACGAGACAAACGCCGGCATCCCCGTTTCCATGACAGAAATTTCCTGCGTCTCCCGGGAGACCACCGCATGGTTTTTCACCGCCGCCACTTCCACCTGATATGTTCCTGACGGCAGCGCCGCGGGCATGGACAGGGTGCAATGAAACGATTTTTGGCCACCGCTTTCCGCGCCATATTCCACGACGCCGGGGAAAATACCGTAGAGCCCGGATTTTTGTTTCAATTTGACAAATTCATCGAACAGGGCGTCCGTATCCGCTTCCTCGGATTCGATGTCAGCATTGCGTCGGAGGGCGTCCATACCAATCCCAGGTACCGATCCCGTCTCGCCGCCCCCCGCGGGGGGATAGAATAAGAATACGCTGGGGACGTTGGATACTTCGACAGAGCCCTGGTTCATCCACAAAATTCCCAGCGCCCGGCCCTTTTTTTTCAGTTTACGATGCTCCGTTTGACCTGTCACGCGAATAATCGCCGTGGCATCGACCGGCAGGCTTCCCGTCACCTGAATTTCCCGACCGTTATAGGTAGCGTTTTTCAGAATCTGGTCCGGTTGCACAGCCATCTGAAGATCCGAGGCCATCGCTTTATGCCCCTGCCCCGCCAAGCACATCAGGCCGATCACCAGTAATATGAACATTTTTTTCATCACATCAATGCCCTCCGATATAGGCCAGCAGGATTGAAGGTTTCAGAAGAAGCCCCATAAGCATTTTGGCCATCACGAGCAGAACGAGGGAGGCCAGGATGATCTTGAGTTGATCCCCTTTGAGTCGCCGGCTGATTTTGGCTCCGAACTGGGCGCCGAGGGTCGAACCCACCAGTAGAACGAGCGCCAGAAGGAAATCCACCGTGTGGTTGGCCTGGGCCTGCATGATGGTGACATTGATACAGGTGAACAGGATCTGAAACAGGCTGGTTCCCACCACCACATGCATGGGCATGCGCAACAGGTAGACCATGACCGGGACCATGATGAAACCGCCGCCCACTCCCATGATGGCAGCGAGGATTCCAACAAAAGTTCCCAGGATCAGCGGCATGAGGATCGACAGCTCGATCCCCGATTTTTCGAACCGGGTCTGCCAGGGCAGCCTCTTGACAATCAGGGCGTACCGGGACTCTTTTCCGGAACGGCGGGAAACCGCCTTTGTACCCTTTAAGCCCTGAAGGCTCTCGACGAACATGTAGGCGCCGACAAATCCGAGCATGACCACATACGTGATCTGGATCAGAAAGTCCGCGTTGCCCATGTGGCGCAGCACCTTGATGAGCTGGACGCCCACCGTGCCCCCGAGCACGCCGCCGATGAGCAGCAGAATGCCCATTTTAAAATCCACGTTGCCCAGGCGGTAATGGGCCAGGGTGCCGGACGTGGACGCACCGACGATCTGGTTGGAATCAGATGCGGCGGCCACGGTGGGCGGAATGCCGATCATGATCAGAAGTGGCGTCATCAGAAATCCTCCGCCGACACCGAATATGCCCGAGAGAAGCCCAACGAACCCCCCCATGACAAAGACCAAAACGATGTTCACGCTATTTCCCGCAATGGGTAAGTACAGGTGCCACACAGTCTTATTCCTTTCTTTCAAGCGATTCCGGTTTTTCGTTCACAACTTCGATCCGGCAATTCAGCCTGTGACGGATTTTTTCCAGAAACGTTCCCTCGGCGCCCTCCCCTTCGATGGAGGACTCGATCACCAGCAGGGTTATTTTTTTCTCCCGGGCGAAGCTGACGGCTTCGTTTTCAAAACGACCGTGGGTTACGTAATATTCGATCGCAACCCCGTCTGTCCAGGCTTCCTCCATCAGGGCGGTGAGCTGTTTCTGGATTGACGCCTCCGCTCGCTCCTGGGTTTGAGTGGAGTTTGCAGCGGAGGGGGAGTGAATCAGCAGAAACAGCACGCTGGCTCGAATGCGTTTGGCTAAATTGAGGGCATGAATACCGGCAGAAAAATGTGTCGTGGCCGGATCCATCACCGCCAGGATTTTTTCCATATCGATCTCCTTCCAAAAACTTTTTCGCAAAGTCCGTGCCATTATAAAATACTTAGAAAAATCAAAATATTATTAGATTTTAAAGGGGATTTTCCGCTGATAATGTTTCAATATGAAAAATTGATGCCTAAAACTCGATTAAGAAGGAAATACGAGGGGTTGTGGTGGGTGAGGCGCATCCATTGTGTTTCACATTGGAACAAGGAGCTATGGGACAGATTATTCCTCCTTCAGAAGGTTATAGCGTTTCAGCTTGCGCCACAGGGTGGTGCGGGGCAGGTTCAGGATTTTGCTGGCCAGGTTTTTATTGTCGCCTGTTTTTGCAAGGACCTTGGCGATATGCTGCCGTTCCACCTCCTCGAGGGTGGGCAGGCCGTCGCCGTCGATCATGCTGATTTCAAGCTTCTGAAGGTCGGTGGGGAGACAGCGAACGCCAATTACTTCCCCTTCGGCCAGGGCGATGGCGCGCTGGATGATGTTTTCGAGTTCCCGGACGTTTCCGGGGAAATCGTAGTGCATCAGGATATCCAGGGCTTCAGGGGAGATGCGGGATATCTTCTTCCCGAAAAGCCGGTTGTATTTTCCAATAAAGGAGGCAACCAGAAGCGGGATGTCCTCTTTCCTCCGGCTGAGGCGGGGGATATGCAGGGTGACCACATCCAGACGGTAAAACAGGTCTTCCCGGAAAGTGCCCTCCAGGCAGGCCCTTTTAATATCCCGGTTGCTGGCGGCGATGATCCGGATGTCCAGGTCGATGGGACGAGTGCCTCCGACCCGGAGAATGTGCTTCTCCTGGATCACCCGGAGCAGTTTAACCTGCATCGACAGGGGCATCTCGCCGATCTCGTCCAGAAACACCGTGCCGCCGCCGGCGGATTCCAAAAGCCCGATTTTCGTGAGACTCGCACCGGTAAAGGCGCCCTTTTCGTGCCCGAAAAGCTCGGTGCTGATAAGCTCTTCGGTAAACCCGCCACAATTGAAAGAAATAAACGGTGCGTTTTTCCGGGGGCTGAGTTGATGGATCGATTTGGCCACCAGTTCCTTGCCGGTCCCGCTTTCCCCCTGGAGCAGAACGTTGCAGTCCACGATGGCCACTTTTTTGATCATCTGGAAGATTTCCTGCATGGCCGAGCTGGCGCCGATGAAATCCTTGAGGATCTCAGCCTCCCCCGAAAGGGATTCCCTGAGCCGGCGGTTTTCCCGACGAAGGTCCGTTTTTTCACGGGCACCGGCGGCCATGAGCCGTATCTCCTCCAGTTTGAAGGGCTTGGTGATATAATGATACGCCCCTTTTTTCATGGCCTCGATGGCGGAATCGATGGAACCGTGGCCGGTGATGATGATGACTTCGGTATCGTCGTATCGGCTTTTCAGATGCGAGAGGATTTCCATGCCGCCGACATCCGGCAGGCGGAGGTCGAGAAATACGATCTGAAAGGGACGTTCGGCCATCCGATCCAGAAACGGTCGGCCGGACTGAAAGGCTTCGGTAACGTATCCATTGGTATCCAGCACCTCCTTGAGGCGCGTGCAGACGATTTTTTCATCGTCAACGATGGCAACTCTATGGTTCATCCGGGGCGTCCTTTCCGCCGACATGGGGGAGGAAGATCGAAAATGTACTGCCTTTGTTCACATCGCTCGAGACCTCGATATATCCGCCATGGGTCCGGACGATGCTGTAGACAAGGGACAGACCCAGGCCGGTTCCCTGGCCGGATGCCTTGGTGGTGAAAAACGGGTCGAAGATGTGTTCCAGGATTTCGGGCGGGATGCCCGTGCCGGTATCCGATACGTCGATGCGGATATGCTTTTCAGGAGCTGGAGCGGCTTTCACCGTGATGAGCCCGCCGTCGGGCATGGCCTGGATGGCATTCAGAACAATGTTGACCAGGGCCTGCTGCAAATCCTGCCGTTTTCCTCGGACTTGCGGAAGGTTTTCGGCCAGCTGTTTTTCCACCCGGATATGGGCCACGACCAGCTGGTTTTTTATCAGATTGAGCGTTCTTTCGATGATCTCCCGAATATCGAGATCCTTCAGGGAAGTGGGTTCTGTCCTGGAAAATTCCAACAGATTTTTAACCACCTGACTGGCCCGGTCCGTCTGGGTAAGGATGTCATCGATCATCTCGTTCATCAGCCCTTCGGGCATCTCCCGGTAACCCGTCTTCATGGATTCCGCGGTGATGGAGATGTTGTTGAGGGGGTTGTTGAGTTCGTGGGCGATCCCCGAGGTGAATGTGCCGATGGAAGCCAGTTTCCGGGATTGAATCAGCTGCTCCTGGCGGGATTCGAGTTCGTCCACCATTTTATTGAACGAGGCGATGAGAAGGGTGATTTCGTCCTGTTTGCTTTTGTCGTAGGCGATGGGCGTAAAGGAATCTTTGGCCACCTTTTGGGTGGCGCTTTTCACCAGCGACAGGGGTTTCAGGATCCCGGAGGTCATGAATCGAAAAATGACCAGGATCAGAACCAGCAGGCTTGCGATGGACGCCAGGGGGATGATCATGACGCGCTGCAGCGTCTGGTCGATCCGCCTGCGTTTTTTCTGGATCAGGTTCTGGGCGAAATCCACCAGATCCTTCCCCTCCGACCTGAGTTTTTCTTCGAGGACCGGGCTGCCGCCGGTGGCTTCCAGGCCGATAAAGTCGTCCAGTATCTGTTTGTATCGGGCCAGGGTCGTGCCGAAGGCGGCGGTTTCACCGGCCCCTGTAATTTCGGTGATCTCGGCTTTCAGGGTTTGAAAGTCGTTGGCCACCTGCTCCAGGTAGGCCAATCCTTCTTCAAGGCTCGAAGTGTTGCGGTAAAGAATGAAATTTTTTTCGTACCGCCGCAGTTCAAGAACACCGTTGAGAAGATCGTCGAACCGCTCGATGGCAACGATTTTCCGCCGCAGGGAGAATGCGTTCTCGTAATACAGAAGGGTGAGCAGACCCGCAAACGCAAGGCATATGATAAAAAAGGAAATGATTTTACCCCGGATGGTTCTCATCTATTTTTCCATATGAATCGTCAACGGTGTCGGCCCGTGCGAATCTGTCCTTAAATGGTTTTATCCGGAAAAAATCGATACTGCGATCCGCCTGGATCCTGATATTATAAAAGGATAGCGGCAGTTTCCCCGGGTGAGTATGTCAAGAAGGAGGCCGGGTGTCAATACTCGCCTGATGCCGGTATACCGAGACCTGCAGGGCAGGGGGGACTTTTAGTTGCGTGCAACATCTGCTATTTGATATTTTCATATGCAGGGAGCAGGATATAAGGGACAAAAGGTAGTCGATCAATCCTATTGAATCCATGGCATGCATGTAACCTTAACCTTTTCACCGGATTTCGGGTCCCCGGATTTCCGGGTGCATGAAGCGCCTGTCGAAAAAAAACCCGCAACGTGGGTGGGTCAAGAAGGGGGCGGCAATCGAAAGGAATAAACTCCATAAAGAGCGGCGACGCGACGACGGCATTCTATCGCGAAGCCCCGCTGTAGCCTTTATCTGGAAAAATGCGGCCGGATGGCCTGTGGAATATGTTTCCCATAACGTGTCTTCCATTTTCGGGTGGGGGAAGGACGATTTCCTGGCCGGGCGCATCTCCTACACACAGGTGGTGCATCCGGACGATTTGTCCCGGGTAACGGAAGAGGTCGACCGTTTCAGCACCGACCCCGCTGCCGGAAGAGTTCTTCACGCGCCCTACCGAATTGTCACCCGGGAAGGGGCGGTCAAATGGGTGGAAGATCTGACGACCATTCTTCGGAACGAGGACGGCGGTGTCGCCGCCTATGAAGGTATTCTCATCGATATTACCGAACGGAAGGATATGGAGGAGAAGCTTCATCTGATCCAGTTCTCCATAGACCAGGCTTCCGAAGGAATTACCTGGTTCGATTCGAATGCGAGGATCGTCTATGTCAACGAAGAGGAGTGCAGGCTTCTGGGTTACAGCCGGGAAGAGCTGCAGAAAATGACCGTGTTCGACGTCGACCCGACCGTGACCCCGGAAGTGTGGCAAAAGAACTGGGAAGACTTACGACGATGGGGAGAAATTACCCGCGAAGCAGTACATCGCCGCAAAAACGGCGAGATTTTTCCCATCGAGAGTTCGATCAGATTTGTCCGGTATAACGACAGGGAATATTCCTTTGCCTTCAGGCGGGATATCACCGAACGAAAACGGGCCGAAGCGGAGAAGGAACGTCTTCGCACGCAACTGGAAAGCGCGGTAAAAATCGCGAATCTCGGCCCCTGGGAGCACGACATCGTCAACGACGTCTTTATTCTGAACGACCATTTCTATCGTATCTATCAGACCACGGCCGAACAGGCCGGCGGCTATACCTTGTCAACGGATGAGCATATCAGGCGGTTTACCCACCCCGACGATATCCCGATGGTGATGGAAGAAATGCGGAAAATCATGGCAAAGATCGATTCCGTCTCCGGGCATCAGATCGAACACCGCTTTTTATATCCCGACGGAACTGTCGGGTATGTGGCCGTCCGGATGTTCTTTGTAAAAGATAGCACCGGCAGGGTTGTCAAAGCCTACGGAGTCAACCAGGATGTCACCGAACGAAGACTCGCCGAGCGTGAACGGCTGGCCAATCTCAAGTATTTCGAGACCATGGAGGAGGTGAACCAGGCCATTCAGGGAGGGGCAAACGATCTCGATCGAATTATGAGAAGCGTTCTCGACGTCTGCCTCTCTGTATTTGAATGCGACCGGGCGTTTCTGCTCCACCCATGCGATCCGGAAGCCCCGTTCTGGAGTATACAGGTGGAACGAACGCGGCCGGAGTATCCGGGGGGCGTGGAGACCGGAAAACCGATTCCCATGAATTCGGATGTCGCACGGATTTTTCGAATAAACCTTTCCTCTCAGGGGGCTGTTTCGTTCAGCGCCGAGTCGAACCCTCCGGTTTCGAAAGAATTCTGGGAGAGACACGGGTTTCACTCCCAGATGGCGGTCGCACTTCACCCCAAGATCGGTAAACCCTGGCAGTTCGGGATTCATCAATGCTCCCATGCCAGGCAGTGGTCACCGGAAGAAGAGGCCCTTTTCGAAAATATCGCCAGACGATTGACCGACAGCCTGACCAGCCTGCTGATGTACCGAGATCTTCGAAAGAACCAGGAATTTCTCAGCAATATTGTCGAAAATATACCCGGTACGATATTGGTGAAGGATGCCGAAGAGTTAAGATTCCGAAGCATCAACAAGGCCGGTGAGAAGCTCCTGGGATTTGCCAAAGAGGAAGTGATCGGGAAAAACAGCTACGATCTGGTGCCGCAGGAGCAGGCCAGGCGTTATGACGAATCGGATCGCGAAGCGCTTGAGAAAGGGGCTCCCGTGGAGGTCCCGGAGGAGACCATCCGGGACCGGGCCGGAGAGCCGAGGATAGTCCATACAAAAAAAATTCCACTTCTGGATGATGCCGGAAAACCGCAGCACCTGCTCATCATTTCCGAAGATATTACAGATTTCAAGAGGCTTCAGGCCCAGTTGAGCCATGCACAGAAAATGGAGGCCCTGGGCACCATGTCCGGGGGAATTGCCCATGACTTCAACAATATTCTGCAGCCCATGCTGGGATACTGCGAATTTCTGAAGGAGGATATACCCGCTGACAGCCCCCAGCAGGAATTCGTGGACGGCATTTTCAGATCCGGCCTTCGGGCAAAGGACCTGGTAAACCAGATTCTTGCCTTCAGCAGGCAATCGGACCGCAAGACGATACCTGTCGAGCTTCAACTCGTTGTGAAAGAGGCGGTAAACCTGTGCAGATCGATCATCCCCCCGAATATCGAAATTACCCGGGAAATTCAAAGAGACTGCGGCCCGATCATGGCGGATCCCACTCAGTTGCATCAAATCGTCATGAACCTGATGATCAATGCCTACCATGCCTTGGAGCAAACCGGCGGAAAAATATCCGTATATCTGAACGAAACACAACTTGCGGCAGACGACCTGAAGGGCGTTTTCCTCCCGCCCGGCAAATATGCGAAACTGTCGATATCAGACACGGGGTGCGGGATGACGTCGGAGGTTCTTGAAAAGATATTCGAGCCGTATTTCACCACCAAGCCTCAGGGGAAGGGAACAGGGCTCGGGCTTGCCGTCGCATACGGCATCGTCAAGGAGTATGGGGGGCATATCAATGTCTACAGTGAGGTGGATAAAGGGACGACCTTCAATATCTACCTGCCGCTGACGGAAAAAAATCTGGGCAGGATGACGGCGGAGAAAGCCGAGACGTACCGGGCTGCCGGCAATGAACATATTCTGCTGGTGGATGATGAAGAAGTGGTTTTGGACCTGGAACGCAATGTGCTCGAGCGGCTCGGCTATCGTGTCTCGACCTGTAGAAATGGTGCCGAGGCCCTGGCGGTGTTCAGTGAGGATCCAAAGGCCTTCAACCTGGTGATAACGGACATGAACATGCCCAACATGAACGGGGACCAGCTTGCCGGGAAGATACTGGATATCAGGCCGGATATTCCGATTATCATCTGTACCGGGTTCAGTGAAAAAATCGGCCGTGATGAGTCACGGGCCATCGGGGTAAAGGAATTTTTAATGAAACCGATCACCATCTCGGAAATGTCGGAAAAAGTGCTTAGGGTCCTGGATAAAACCCGGACATGAGCCTGTGAAGCTATATGATGGTTGGGGTTAAGAAATTTCCCTTTCGGAAGCGGAACATCCTCCGTGGGGATTTTTTTGGCGGAACCAATAAAAAAAGCCCCCAAAATGAGAGCCGTCATTTTTTATTTTTGGTGATCCCAACGGGATTCGAACCCGTGTTGCCGGCGTGAGAGGCCGGTGTCCTAAACCACTAGACGATGGGACCAAGTAGCCAAAGATGGAACCCGTGTTGTCCCGCTTAAAGAAGCGGGATGTCCTAAACCACTAGACGATGGGACCATGTGGCAAAGCAGGGTGTTGAATATAGAAGGTTACCGGTTTTGTCAAACATTTTTTGGCGAGGGAGATCAAGACGGCTTTTTCCCGCGTTTCAGACCGAAAATCATGTAAATGATGAACCCGATGAAGGGGATGGCGGAAACCAGAATCCAGGCGGCCTTTTTTTCGAAGGCCCCGAAATCCCTGCGGGCGGCGTCGAAGATGGCCCAGAAAGTGAGAAGTACGAACAGGATACCGATTCCCAGAACACTGTAGACAAAACCGATTGTCATCAGGACTCCTTCAAGATCGCCATAATTTTGAGAACGGTGTTTGCATAGTAACTGCTGTGGTTGTAATGCAGGATGACTTTATAGGCGGCTTTCCGGGAGATGCCGGGCTTCCAGCCATAGTGTCTCAGGTAGTTCGCGACGCTGGCAATGGCATCGGCATGGTCAAACAGGTCGATGCGGCCATCCTGATCGCCATCCATCCCAAACGACAGGGCATTGCTCGGCATGAACTGGGAAATGCCCATGGCGCCCGCGTAGGAGCCGATGATTTGTTCCGGCGCCATGTCTTCTTTTTTCGCATAAGTTAAAAGCGCCTTGAGTTCATCGTAGGCCCATTCCGCCTTGCTTTCGGCCTTTTTTTCAAACTCCTGCCGGCTCAACCTGCGCTCGGGGGGGACCTTGTCCCAAAATGCCTCCAGTACCCACGGCTCTTTCAGCGCGGCCATGGTGGAAAGGGTGTTTAAAATGCTTCCCGAACCGAAGTAAATTCCGAGCCGGGTTTCCACAAGGAGGATGGCGGTGATCGCCGCAGGGTCTACACCGGTGTCGGCCTGCACCCGGTTGAACACGGCGGCATGGGCTTTCAGGTAATCCCTGGCCTTTTGAATCGGTCCTTTTTCCGTGAATTGATCGTAGTTGAGCTTGCCTTCCTGGTGAACGAAAAAGCGGGAGACCCCCTCGAAATCGAACTGGACCTCTTTATTCCCGTAAAGGGTCCGAATGGTATCCGGGTCAAACCCGTCTTTCACAAGACGTTTCTCAAGAGAAGCAAAATACGACGGATCGGTTTGGGCCGCCGCCAACGAGCAGACGCACAGCAGAAGGATGGATATGGCTACCAGCGACGTCTTTCTAAATTCCCCGACATGCTGGGAGATGGTTGATACGGGGGGAGAAATCATCGGCCACCTTTTTTCTTCCGGTTTCTTGATTGCCATAGGATGGCATGGTATGTATCGCCTTGTCAAATCATTGCTGACAAGCTGTCGTCGAAGGGAGAATGGATGCCGGGTGCAGCCAAAAAGAATATCAAAACCGTATATGTCTGTCAGGCATGTGGATATCAAACACCCAAATGGATGGGGAAATGCCCCGATTGCGGGCAGTGGGAAACCTTGCTGGAGGAACGCCTGCAGCCCGTTTCCACTCAAAGGACGGCGGGGCCGGCCACCGTTAACAAACCGGTTCTGATCGATTCGGAAATTCCGAATTACGAGACCCGGATCGGCACCGGTGTTGCGGAGTTCGACCGGGTTCTCGGTGGCGGACTTGTGCCCGGGTCCATGGTTCTGATCGGCGGGGATCCGGGAATCGGCAAATCGACCCTGATGCTTCAGGCCCTTGCCGGGATGGCGGCCCGGAAAACAAAGGCCCTTTACGTTTCCGGTGAAGAATCGGTTCGGCAGCTCATGCTTCGAAGCCGGCGGCTTGGGGCCATGTCGGAGGATCACCTGTGGGTGATCGCCGAAACCGATGTGGAGTCGGTCCTTTCCGTCGTGGAAGCGGAGAAACCGGAGGTGGTGGTGGTGGACTCGATCCAGACCATGTTCAGTCCCGAAATTTCATCCACCCCCGGCAGCGTGAGTCAGGTCCGGGACTGTGCCATGCGGCTCATGTTCCTGGCAAAAAATACGAACATACCGGTGCTGCTGGTGGGCCATGTGACAAAGGACGGCGCTATCGCGGGGCCCCGGCTCCTCGAGCATATGGTGGATACGGTGCTCTATTTCGAAGGAGACCGCAATCACGTGTTTCGGATTCTTCGAGCCGTAAAGAACCGTTTCGGATCCACCAACGAAATCGGGGTGTTTGAAATGAAGGAGAAAGGGCTTGTGGAGGTGGCGAATCCCTCTGCGGTGTTTCTCTCCGAACGGCCCGAGAGTGCGGCCGGCTCCACGGTGACCGCCAGCATGGAGGGGACCCGGCCGATTCTGGTCGAGCTCCAGGCGCTGGTGAGTTCCACCAGTTTCGGGACGCCCCGGCGGACCATTCTCGGATTGGACAGCAATCGCGTGGCGCTCCTGGCGGCGGTCATGGAGAAAAAGCTCGGGATGCATCTCATGGGCCATGATATTTTCATGAATGTGGCCGGAGGCGTGAGGATCGACGAACCGGCGGTGGACATGGGGGTGGTGGCGGCCATTGCTTCCAGTTTCTTGGACCGACCGATTCAAAACGGTTCGGTGGTGCTCGGCGAGGTCGGACTCACCGGCGAGGTCCGGGCCATCAGCCACGTGGAGATGCGGGTGGCGGAAGTGAAGAAAATGGGATTTACCACCTGCCTGGTGCCTGCCGGAAACCTCAAGCGTATGCCGCAAACAAACGGCATCAAGCTGGTGGGCATCAAAACCGTGGCCGACGCGGTGGATGAGCTGTTTTGAAAAAGAAAGGAAAAAAGAAAAACACCTGGGCGGACCATTACACCCGCCAGGCCAAAAAGGAGCAGTACCCGGCCCGGTCCGTATACAAGCTTCAGGAAATCCAGCAGAAATTCAAGCTGATCCGATCCGGGCAGCGGGTGCTGGACCTGGGGTGCGCGCCGGGTTCCTGGCTGCTGTATGCGGCCAAACAGGTGGGGCCCCAGGGGCAGGTGGTGGGGGTGGACCTGAAGCCGGTGGCGGGGAAGGTGCCTGCCAATGCCGTCGCCCTGACCGGAGATGTATTTGACGAAGCGGCCGAGTTCTGGTCTCAGGTCAGCGATCGGTTCGACCTGGTCCTGAGTGATATGGCCCCCAGCACCACCGGGAGCAGTTCGGTGGATGCCGCCCGATCGTTTTATCTCTGCGAGGCCGCCCTTTCAGTGGCACGCAAACGGCTGGTGGCGGGGGGCGGGTTTGTATGTAAAATTTTCCAGGGAGAAGCGTTCGAGCAGATGGTGGGGGCGGTGAAAGCCGTCTTTCACACCCATAAAATTTTTAAACCGCAAAGTTGCCGAAAGGCGAGCAAAGAGATATATATTATCGGAATGAATCGCAAACAGGAGGCGTAATCTATGTCGGGTCATAGTAAATGGTCGAACATCAAACATAAGAAGGGGGCGGCGGATGCCCGCCGGGGAAAGGTTTTTACCAAGCTGATCAAGGAAATTACCGTTGCCGCACGGATGGGCAGCGGTGATGTCAATTCGAATCCCCGGCTGCGCGCCGCCGTGCTGGCGGCCAAAACTGAAAATATGCCGAAGGACAATATCGAACGGGCCATTAAAAAAGGGACCGGAGAACTCGAGGGGGTAAGCTACGAGGAGATCGTCTATGAGGGCTACGGTCCGGGAGGAACGGCCGTTTTGATCGAGTCGCTGACCGATAACAAGGTCCGGGCGGTGGCCGATATCCGGCACATCTTCAGCAAGTGTGGCGGCAATCTGGGGGAAAACGGCTGCGTGTCGTACATGTTCGATAAGAAAGGGTACCTGGAAGTTCAAAAGGACGGGGTGGATGAAAACGCCCTCATGGAAGTGGCGCTGGAAGCCGGGGCCGAGGATGTCCGGGTGGAGGAAGACACCTTTGAAGTCATCACCGACCCGGCGGATTTCGAAGCGGTCAAAGAGGCCGTCGACGCCGCGGGCATTTCAACGAGCATGGCCGAAGTGACCATGCTTCCCCAAACCTACGCCAGTCTGGAAGGCAAACAGGCCGATCAGATGATGCGGCTCATGGAAATGCTCGAAGACTGCGAAGATGTCCAGAGAGTCTATACCAACGCGGATATTCCGGATGAGTTGGTTTGACGCTTACTCATTGAACGAATCGATCTCCGCCCCCTTGGGCGGAGAAAATTCGAACAGGCTGTCCGGCAGGTCCTGATCGAACTGCGGGGATTCAAACGTGAGACGGGTTTCGTCGCCATAGGCGTTTTCGGTCACCACCTGGAGAACGTTGAAGGTTTTCTTCGAGACGGTCAGCATCACCACCTGGATATCCCCGGACGGTGTGTCCGGGGTCAATTTCAACACGTAATTTCCCTCCGGATCATCCGGCGCCAGCTCGATGGTGAAATTTTTTTGAATACTGGTCATGTCCGCCAGAAAGGCGCCGCCTTTCCCTTCGCCGAAGAAGGTGTCGGCGTTTCCCGTGATGACCTGGTTGTCATCGGGGCGATAGACCCATAGGGACTTGCCATCGGTGATGATGAGCTGCTTCTCGGGTGTCTGGTATTCCCATCGCATCCGGCCCGGCTGCTTGATATAGATTTGGCCGTCTGCCTCGTCGGTAACATCCAGGGCTTTGAGGGTTGACGTCTGATGGAACCGGACAAAAATCCCCTTCACGTTATATCTTGCTTCAAGCCGGTTCATGATCTCGCTTGATGACAGGGTGGCGGCGACGGTGGTGAGCGGCCAGAGCACCAAGCATCCGATAACGGCGATAATCAGTTTTTTTTTCATCTTCACCTCTGAGACGACGAATGTCGTGTTTTTACTGGTCCCCACCATCTGCTTTTCTTCGTGCGCTTCGTGCCCTTCGTGGTTGAACGCATAGGTCTTAATGAACCACGAAGGGCACGAAGCGCACGAAGCGGGTCCAAACAAGTTGTCACGGTGTTGCCGATGCAGACTGCCAACTTGTTATCCTAACAGGATTGTTTTGTAAATAGAATGACGGGAAGGAAAGCGCCGCAGGAAGGAAATCACCGGGGCGGCGCGGGCCGCCCCGGTGGAAAACTTGCGGATTAAATGTCGTAGTACAGGAAGAACTCGTGCGGATGCGGACGCAGCCGTACGGGGTTGATCTCGCTGTCGATCTTGTACTCGATCCATTTTGTAATAACGTCTTCGGTGAAAACATCTCCCTTGAGCAGGAAGGCGTGATCTTCCTTCAGGGCGGCCAGGGCCTCATCCAGGGAGCCCGGAGCGGAGTCGATCTCGGCCAGCTCTTCGGGGGGCAGATCGTAGATGTTCTTGTCCAGGGGCTGACCCGGATCGATCTTGTTCTGGATACCGTCGAGGACCGCCATCAGCATGGCCGAGAAAGCCATGTAACCGTTGCAGGACGGGTCCGGCGTTCTGAACTCGATCCGTTTGGCCTTGGGCGAAGAAGAGTACATGGGGATCCGTACCGAGGCGCTTCGGTTCCGGCTGGAGTAAGCCAGGTTTACGGGAGCCTCGAACCCGGGCACCAGACGTTTGTAAGAGTTGGTGGTGGGGTTCGTGAAGGCGCACAGGGCCTTGCAGTGTTTCAGGATGCCGCCGATGGACCACAGGGCGATGTCGGAGACGCCCGCATACTTGTCGCCGGCAAACAGGGGCTTGCCCTCTTTCCAGATGCTGATGTGGGTGTGCATGCCGCTGCCGTTGTCTTCGAAAAGGGGTTTGGGCATGAAGGTGACGGTCCGGTTGTCCCGGGCCGCTACGTTTTTCAGCACGTATTTGAACCATACCAGCTGGTCGCCCATCTGCAGGAGGGGCTTGAAGCGCATATCGATTTCAGCCTGGCCGG
>JBECKW010000050.1:0-40351 GCA_040235505.1 Desulfobacterales bacterium | reverse complement strand
CCTTTGTGCCTGGTCTTTAACCCTTTGTGCCTGGTCTTTAACCCTTTGTGCCTGGTCTTTAACCCTCTGTGCCTCGCTTTTTTCTACAGGAGAAACTTCCATGGACTACAAGCTTATCCTCACCACTTTCGGATTGGTATTTCTGGCGGAACTCGGCGATAAAACGCAGTTGGCCGCGTTCTGCCTGTCCGCGGACTCTGATTCGAAGTTATCCGTCTTTCTGGGCTCCTCATTGGCTCTGGTGCTATCTTCGCTTCTGGCGGTGCTGTGCGGCAGTTTTATCGGCCGCCTCGTCTCTCCCCAGCACATCAAAATCGGTGCCGGCGCATTTTTTATCATTATGGGTCTCTGGATATTGTTCGCCCCCTCCAGTCCGGCGTGCTCTCTTTAACCAACTTAAAAACGCTATCTGAAAATCCACCTTTAATTAGGCATACACCAGATATTACCGATAAAAATTAGTTTATTTTTTCTATGCTCCTATTTTTCTTTACCAGATGCTATCGATATTACTAATAATATATAGTAGTTGACATCCAAACGGGATGATATTAAATTTAGCGATCTGTATGAGGTTACTTCATCCCGAAAGCGGATGAATTTTTTGATAAAAAAACTGAACATTCGCTCATTTTTGTAACCGGTTAGAATTCCAATATATACCTGCATACAGGAGGAATGAATGATGGAGTTGAAAACCGTCAGCATTCACAACCCCGACCAACTCAACCTGATATTGGGACAATCGCATTTCATTAAAACCGTCGAAGACATCCATGAGGCGATGGTCACAGCCGTTCCCGGTGTAAAATTCGGGCTCGCTTTCTGCGAAGCTTCCGAGGCCTGCCTGGTGCGTCACACCGGCACGGATGAAGCACTCACCGAGCTTGCCAGACAAAACGCCCTGAAACTTTCGGCAGGCCATTCATTTATCCTGTTCATGAAAGATATTTATCCCGTCAATGTGCTCAATAAGATTCAGAACGTGCCGGAGGTTGTCCGCATCTTCTGCGCCACGGCGAACCCGGTGGAAGTGATCATTGCCGAAACCGATCTGGGCCGCGGCATCCTGGGGGTCATTGACGGCTATGCATCCAAGGGGATAGAAACCGACGCCGATATCGAAAATCGCAAAGGCCTTCTTCGGGCCATCGGGTATAAGCTCTAATGGAAAGGAACGATTTATGACAAAGCTGTTGTGGAAACCCTCCCGGGAGAGAATCGAAGCCACCAACATGTTCCGGTTCATGGAATTTATCAACGAACGTTTCGGCCTTTCCCTGACCGAATACCCGGAGTTCTACCAGTGGTCCGTTGATAACATTTCCGATTTCTGGGCCGCCTGGTGGAACTTCGCAGACATTAAGGCTTCCGCAACCTATTCCCAGGTCATTGACGATCCCGGAAAAATGCCTGGGGCAAAATGGTTTCCCGGTGCGAAGCTCAATTTCGCCGAAAATCTTCTCCGGTATCGTGATGAGAAGACAGCTGTCGTTTTCAAGGGCGAAGGCCTTGAACCGGTCCGAATTTCCTACGCCCAGCTATATGATGAAGTTGCCCGCCTGGCAAAAGCCCTCAAGGATCTGGGAGTTACTGTGGGAGACCGGGTGGTGGGATTTATGCCCAACATGCCACAGACCACCATCGCCATGCTGGCAGCCACCAGCATGGGAGCCATCTGGTCCTCCTGTTCTCCGGATTTCGGTATCAAGGGCGTTCTGGACCGTTTCGGGCAGATTCAGCCGAAAGTCCTTTTCACCGCCAACGGATATTATTTCAAAGGCAGGGAAATCGACTCCATCGGTCGAATCGCCCTTTTTGTAAAGGAAATCCCGTCTATCGAAAAGGTGGTGGTGGTTCCCTATACCCAATCCCGTGTGGACATCGACCGAATTGAAAACTCGGTCCATTATGAAGATTTTTTATCTTCAGAAATGGGCCTTTCAATCGACTTCGAACAGCTCCCCTTCGAGCACCCCCTCTATATCATGTACTCCTCGGGCACCACCGGTCTTCCCAAATGCATGGTTCAAAGCGCCGGCGGCGTTCTGATCCATCATCTGAAGGAGCTTATTCTCCACACCGACCTTAAACGTCACGATACCGTCTTCTATTACACCACCTGCGGATGGATGATGTGGAACTGGCTCATGAGCAGCCTGGCGGTGGGGTGCACCATGGTCCAGTACGACGGAAACCCCTTTCATCCGGACCCGGGGATCCTGTGGAAAATGGCCCAGGATGAAAAAATCACCGTCTTCGGCACCAGCGCCGGCTATCTGAGCGCCCTCGAAAAAACAGGCGTCCGGCCCGGAGATGAATACGACCTGACCTCTCTTCGGGCGGTGCTTTCCACCGGCTCTCCGCTTCTGGAGGAGGGATTTGACTTTGTTTACGACGCCGTTAAAAAGGACCTGCAGCTTTCCTCCATCTGCGGGGGGACAGACCTCAACGGCTGCTTTGCCTTGGGAAATCCCATGGGCCCGGTATATTCCGGGGAACTCCAGTGCCGGGGCCTTGCCATGAAGGTGGAATCCTTTGATGATGAAGGAAAGCCTTTGATCGGCGCCGAAGGCGAACTCGTCTGCACGGCGCCCTTCCCCTCCATGCCCATCTATTTCTGGGATGATCCGGAAGGCACGAAATACTATCATGCGTATTTCGACGTGTACCCGGGCATCTGGCGGCATGGAGATTATATCGAGATCAACGACCGCGGGGGAGTCGTCATCCACGGACGCTCGGATGCCACGCTGAACCCCGGGGGGGTCCGGATCGGTACGGCCGATATTTACAGCCAGGTGGAACTTTTCGATGAAATCGAAGACAGCGTCGTGGTCGGCCAGCCTTGGAAAAACGACGTCCGGGTCATTCTGTTTGTGAAGCTGATGCCGAACTATACCCTCACCGATGAACTCGGAAAGAAGATCAGGACCACCATCAGAGACAATGTATCCCCCCGGCATGTGCCGGCCAAAATCATCGCCGTACCGGATATTCCCTATACCTTGAACATGAAAAAAGTCGAAGTGGCCGTACGGAGAATCATCCAGGGTAAACCGGTGATGAACCGGGACGCCTTGAGCAATCCCGAAATTCTCGATTATTATGCCAGTATCCCCGAGCTTTTAGAGGATTGAATAAATTTTATGATTTTTTTCTTTTTTTCAGCGACCAATGAATAATTCGCTGATTTTTATTGCCCTGCTTTTGCGCTTCTACGTTTCGAGCCGAGCTATTTATGACGTAACGCGCAATTTTTCACTTTGCCTCAGTCCTTGACGGTGTTTCCTCAACCTACTATTTTGTAAGACAACAAAACACGGCGATGTTTTACCGGTCTATTCGGACCGCCGCCAGGTGTGGTAACCAATCGCTTGCGGCGGTCTTTTGCATCGATAAAGGGGCGGACATGAACGGCATTTTCCTTTGGGGAACCGGACATCGTGATATGGCCGAGGCATTCGATCCGGCGCAGGTGCGGGATCTTCCGTTTCCGTGGTCCGACGACGTCGACGCTTTCGGGCCCTGGAGGGATGTGTTCTTTCTGCACGAAGGACCGGGAAGCCGCTGCAGAGTATCCGAAAAAAGAGGCGACGCTCCCGCCATCTTCATCGCCGGCGCCTGCAGTTCGGCCATGGCCTTGGCATGGCATTTTTGTTCACTGGGCTGCCTCCCCGAATGGGGATCCGTCCTCTGCATCAGCCAATGGAAAGGGGTGGGCCAGTTGGGCCGAAACTGGGAATCTCCTCCGGGAAACCTGTATGCCGCGGTCCGGCTTCCCGATAATGTCGGATATGGACCTCCGGCAGGTTCCCTGCTGACGGGGTACTGGGTCGCCGGCGTCCTGCGCGAATTGGGAATTCCGGCCCAACTGAAATGGCCCAACGATCTCATCCTGGATGAACGCAAAGCCGGCGGCATTCTCATTCAGCGACGCGACGGTGTCGTTCTCGCGGGCATCGGCCTCAACCTGACGTCTGCCCCCCCGGTTGAAAAACTGAGAGCACCCCGGGCCATGAAAGCCGTTTCTCTCTCCGAAACGGGGCATCGCCACACGCCCCTTCAGCTGTGGTGTCGTCTCATGAAAAATGGACCATATTGTTTCAAAGAATCTCTTGGGCTTGACCCGCTGTCTTTCAACAATCGACTTCTGGATTTTCTGGCTTTTCTGGGTCGGGATATCCTTGTCGATGACCATACGGGAGCGCTGTATTCCGGAAAACTCATCGGACTTTCCCGGGATGGCGGACTTAATGTGACGGTGGAAAACACTCGCAAAACCATCCGGTCAGGGAGCATCTATCCCCTGGACGATTCCTGAAAGGAACATCCGCATTGAAAGTAAAAACATTTGAGCAGATTGCAGAACAGATTAAAGGCAAGCGTATTCTGGTAGCCAACCGGGGGATCACAGCCCGCAGGATCGCACGCTCAATTCGGGAAGTCTTTCAGGCCATCCCCGTCCTGACAGCCACCGACGTCGACAAAACAGCGCCCTTCACTTCGGGGGCTCAGGAACTGATTCTTCTGGGCGAAAATCCAAGGGCCTATCTGGATATCGATACCATCATCGCCGAGGCCAAGCGCCGGGATATCATCGCCATCCACCCGGGGTGGGGATTTGCTTCCGAAGACGACACCTTTCCGGCCAAGTGTGAAAAGGCAGGTATCATTTTCATCGGACCGGAAACGGATGCCATGCGGCTCCTGGGAAATAAGGTGGCGGTCCGGAAACTTGCCAAAAACCTGGGCATTCCGGTGGTACCCGGATCCGACGGCGCCGTGGGCGTTGCAGAAGCAAAGGAAATAGCGAGGAGCCTGGATTTTCCAATCATGCTCAAGGCCGAGGGAGGCGGGGGGGGCCGGGGCATTTACGAGCTTTATGATGAAAACAAACTCGATTCCGCCTTTGAAAAGGCCTCGGCTCTGGCCCACGCCACCTTCGGTAACCCCCGTCTTTTCGTTGAAAAGCTTCTGACATCGGTGCGTCATATCGAAATCCAGGTGGTGTCGGACTGGTACGGAAACGTGTTTGCCTTCGACGAACGGGATTGCACCATCCAACGAAACCACCAGAAGCTGGTGGAAATCACTCCCTCCCCCTGGCCGGGCATGACACCCGAATTGCGCGAGCGGCTCAAGGAGTACGCCCGAAAACTTGTCTCGGAGGTAGGATACTATTCACTGGCCACCATCGAATTTCTTGTGGACGAAAACGGCAATCCGTATCTCATCGAGGCGAACACCCGTCTCCAGGTGGAGCATGGTATCACCGAATCCCGCTACGGTGTGGACCTGGTGGAAGAGCAGATCGCCATTGCCTTCGGTGCCGAGCTTCGGCTGAACAAAGAGAACACGCCGCCCACAAAATACGCCATGCAGGTTCGCATCAACTGTGAAGATCCCCAGAGCGGTTTCGCCCCCAACTCCGGAAAAATAACGCGGTACATTTCCCCGGGCGGCCCCGGCATCCGTGTCGACTCCTGCATCTCCGCCGGTTATGACTTCCCGCCCCAGTATGATTCGGCGGCCGCGCTCCTCATCGCATTCGGCCGTGACTGGAACAAGCTACTGGGAATCATGAACCGGGCGCTCAGCGAGTATTTTATCGGCGGAGTGAAAACCACCATCCCGTTTCACAAGGAAATCATCAATCATCCCCTTTTTCGGGCGGGCGGGTGCGACACCAAATTCATCTCGAAAACCCCGGAACTTCTCCTCTACAGGGATCATGAAAGCGAATCCCTGCGGCTCTCCCGCCTGGTGGCGGAAATATCCGCCCGGGGATACAACCCCTTCGTGGCCCTGGGGCAATACCGGGGCCGGGAGGACAAGCGCCTCGGCGCCTTCGAACCCGTACTGCCGAGAATCGAACCGGGCCGTCGGGCCCCCGCATATCCCCGCATGGACCGAAAGGGACTCCTGGATTGCGTGAGGGACTCGGGCAGGATTCATTTCTGCGACACCTCCACCCGGGATATCACCCAGTCCAACAGCGGCAACCGATTCCGGCTGGCGGAAGACATCATTGTCGGACCTTACCTGGACCAATGCGGATTTTTCTCCCTTGAAAACGGCGGCGGCGCTCATTTTCACGTGGCCATGCTGGCCAATATGACCTACCCGTTCCATGAAGCCAGAAAGTGGAACGACATCGCGCCGAATACCCCGAAGCAGATCCTGATCCGTTCCACCAACCTGCTCGGCTACAAACCCCAGCCGAAAAATCTCATGCAGCTCACCGGCGAGATGATCTGCGAGCAATACGACATTATCCGGTGCTTCGACTTTCTGAATCACATCGAGAACATGCGTCCCTTTGCCGAAGTGGTGATGAACTCCGGCCGCAACGTCTTTGAACCGGCCATTTCCCTGTCCTGGGCCGACGGGTTCGACATTCCCCACTACCTGGGGGTGCTCGAAGAGATCATCGCCATGATAACCGGCGTTACCGGTCTTGGAAAAAGCGAGGCTGTCAGCAGCTTTATCCTGGGTCTCAAGGATATGGCCGGCGTGTGCCCGCCCCGGTTCATCCGGGCGTTGGTATCCGAAATTCGAAAACGCTATCCGGAATTGATCATCCATTATCACCGGCACTACACAGACGGACTGTTCGTTCCCTCGGTGGGGGCCGCAGCAAAGGCCGGTGCCAATATCGTGGACACGGCCATCGGCGCCTGCGTCAGGTGGTACGGCCAGGGAGAGGTCCTTTCCACTGCCTCCTACATCGAAGAGGAAATGGGACTTGCCACGGATCTCAACAAGGATATGATTCGCCAGACCGGCTTTGTCTTCAAGCAGATCATGCCATACTTCGACCGCTACACCGCACCGTATTTCCAGGGCATCGATCACGATGTCGTCATGCACGGCATGCCGGGAGGCGCCACGTCCTCTTCCCAGGAAGGCGCCCTGAAACAGGGACATATCGACCTTCTTCCCCATATGCTAAGGTTTCTGGCAGGCACACGAAAAATCATCCGCTATCATGACGTGACGCCGGGCTCCCAGATCACTTGGAATACGGCGTTTCTGGCCGTCACCTCAGCATTCCAGAGGGGCGGGAAGGAAGAAGTTCAATTTCTTCTCAAAATTCTGGAAAGAGTCTCCAGCGTCCAGGAGACCGAGATCAACAGTTCGCTGAAGGAAGATTGTCTTCTTCTCTACCGTGACAGCAACGATGCGTTCCGGGATCTTCTGCTGGGGAGGTTCGGCCGCCTTCCGCTGGGCTTTCCACCGGATTGGGTTTATCAGAGCGCCTTTGGGAAAAAATACCAGGAAGCCCTGAGTGCCCGGACCCAGGCATCTCCCCTTACGTCCTTAATGCCAATGGACATCGAAAGCGAACGCCGGGCCCTGGAACAGCATGTCAATCGTCCCCCCACCGCAGAAGAACTGGTGATGTATCTGAATCACCCCGGGGATGCCCTCAGGACCATCGATTTCCGGCAGAAGTTCGGAAGCCCCAACCTGGTTCCTCTCGATGTCTGGTTCGAGGGACTGGAACCCGGCCGGGAACTGATCTTCAAGGACTCAAATGACAAACCCCACCAGCTGATAATTCTGGATATCAGTCCGCCGGATGACCAGGGAAAAAGCCTCGTCCGATATGTACTGAATGCGGAATCTTTTACCTATTCCGTCAAGGTGGCCGAAGCCGTTAAAGGCGCCTCAAAAAGCACCCAGATGGCCGACAAGGGCAACCCCCATCATGTGGGCTCACCCAGTAACGGTGACCTTTGGATCATGTATGTCTCTCCGGGAGATATCGTCAGGAAAGGAGAGGAGCTTTTCAACATCACCATCATGAAACAGGAAAAAGCGGTGCTCTCGCCTATGGACGCCGTGGTGAAGCGGGTGGTGAAAACCGCCAACTACAAGGAAGACAAGAAAATGGTCCCGGTCCGGGAGGGAGAACTTATCGTTGAACTGGGCGAAATCCCCAGGCAGTGCGGTTCCTGCGGACACCCCATGGCCGGAGAGGCATATCTGTTCTGTCCCATGTGCGGGACGAAACTGGGATAGGCTGGGAGGCGAGGAAGCTGGGAGGCTGGGAGGCGAGGAAGCTGGGAGGCTGGGAAGCTGGGAGGCTGGGAGGCTTTAAAGCGAAACGACTTTTTTCGAAGGGGTTTTATGTAGTTGCATCCCAGCATCCCCGCATCCCAGCTTCATAGCGTCTTTCTGCATCCCAGCATCCTGGCCTCCTAGCCTCCCAGCATTAGAGCCTTTCCTGGCAAATTCCCTCAAACCGTGCTATAGAATCAGAAATTGAAACCCGAAAAACATCGTATTTGATTTGGAAGGAGCACCTCATGGCCATTATCACCATATCCCGAGGTTCATACAGCCGGGGAAAAGACGTCGCTGAAAAACTTGCCGAGGCGCTGGGGTACGAATGTATTTCCAGGGATATTCTTCTGGAAGCCTCCGAAGAATTCAATACCCCGGAAATAAAACTTATTCGGGCACTCCATGACGCCCCTACGGTTTTGGAGCGGTTTCATTACGGCAAGGAACGCTACATCAGCTATGTAAAATCCGCATTCCTGCAGCATCTCAAGCGGGACAACGTGGTGTATCACGGCCTGGCCGGGCATTATTTTCTTCAGGACATCGCCCATGTACTCAAAGTCAGGATCATTGCCGACATGGACGACCGGGTCCGGGAAGAGATGAAACGCGAGAATATCCCGGCGGACAAGGCCCTGTACATTCTGAAAAAAGACGATGAAGAACGCCGCAAATGGGGAATTCAGCTCTATGGCATGGACACATGGGACAGCCGACTGTATGACATCGTCCTTCATATCAAGGCCCTCACCGTCGAAGACGCGGTGAAGATCATCTGTGACACGGTTCAGAAACCGACATTCCGTACAACCCCGGAATCCCAAAAACACCTGGAAGATCTCGCCCTTTCCGCCAAAGTGCAGGCTGCATTGGTCGACAGCTACCCGAAGGTCAATATCACCGCAGACGGCGGCCGCGTTTTCATCAACTGGGTCGGCGAAAGCCAGCTTCCGCACGAGGAGGAGGGTTTAAAAATAAAGCGTCTCGCTGAAAAAGTGGGAGGTGTCTCGGAGGCCATCATCAATCCGACAAAATCTTCCCAGAAGGATACACGTCCTCATGTCAATCCGTTTCACAATATCTGACACCGCTGAAATACGGTGAAGGTATTATGAAATTTATTTTCAGTTGCATTGAAACCGGGAAGACTTTCGAGACGAATGATTTTTCCCTGACCGAAAACAACGGCGTGGCCAGGACCCCGGATGGCCGGAAAGTGCTGAAAGCCACCGTGGTTCTGAACACGCCCTGCCCCTTCTGCGGCCTGCATCACCGATACCCCGCCGAAGAGCTGCCCTGCCCATTCAGCCCCGACTGACACCCCCTCGTTAACATCCAACATGCGGCACAAACTGTTCATTTTCTCTGCTCCGATACGGCGTCCGACATCACCGGATCTGCATTGTCCGCAGATGGAGGGTGAACAGCGGCCTGAATAAAATTCATATTGCTTTTTTTTCTATCGGATGTATTATGCCTCGCCGCCGGATTGCATCTCCTGGTCAACCGGAAGGAAATACTCAAAATACAATTTTATAACAATAAGTTACAGGATACCTGCGCAACATTTATGGACTATCGGACGCTCATTTTGGAACTCTCCCGAATATACCGGGGTATTGACCGCAAGACGCTTCGTCTCCAACACGCCGCATCCCTGAATTGCCCGGAAGGATGCGGTGCCTGCTGTGAAACCCAGCATATCGAGGCAACGCTTCTGGAAACGCTTCCCGTTGCGGAAGCCATTTTCGATAACGGGGAAGAAGAAACGATCCTGCTGGCCGTGGAAGAAAAGCTTTCCAGAAATGATTTCTCCTGCGCCCTCTTCCGCGCGAGCCCATCGCAGCCCGGCCATGGGTCCTGCTCCTATTATTCTTCCCGCCCTCTTCTGTGCCGCCTCTTTGGATACGCGGCCAGAAGAAACCGACATGGCGACCTTGAATTCAGCACCTGCAGGCGCATCCGGGAAGCATCCCCGGACGCGGTTCAGCGTGCCCAAATCGGCGTCTCGGCAGGTTTGACAGTGCCGGTTTTCCAGGAAAGCTTCATGCGCATCGCCTCCATGAACCCCGCCATTGGTTTTAAGCGGCGACCCATCAACTACGCCATTAAGGAAGCGATCGAGTATTTGTACTGGCGGAAGCCGGGGAAGGAAAAAATGGCGAAGGCTAGTTAAAAAAAAGGCGGGATCTTTCGACCCCGCCTTTTCTTGTTTCTTCTGCATTTGCTCTTTATTAAAACACTTCCCTACAAAGTTTCCCCAGGCTCCCGAGACTTTCGCAGACATGGATGCCGGCTTCTTTCATGGCCGCCACTTTTGCCTGGGCGGTTCCGCTGGCGCCGCTGATGATGGCGCCGGCATGTCCCATACGCCGTCCCGGAGGCGCCGTGAGACCGGCGATAAAGCCCACCACCGGCTTGGTGACATTCTTTTTGATATATTCAGCGGCTTCTTCTTCCGCCGATCCGCCGATCTCGCCCACCATGACGATAGCCCGGGTGTCCTCATCCTTCTGGAATGCTTCCAGGCAGTCAATGAAGTTGGTGCCGTTCACCGGATCCCCGCCGATACCGATGCAGGTGGTCTGTCCGAGGCCTTCGGCCGTCAGTTGATGCACCACCTCGTAGGTCAGGGTCCCGGAGCGGGACACCACCCCCACCGGGCCGCCGGGTTTATGAATGGGGGCGGGCATGATGCCGATCTTGCAATCGCCCGGGGTGATGATACCGGGGCAGTTGGGCCCGATCAGGCGGCAGGGTTTTCCGCAAAGATAGTTTTTCACCATCATCATGTCCATGACCGGAATGCCTTCGGTAATGCAGACGATCAGGGCGACCCCGGCGTCCACGGCCTCCATGATGGCATCGGCGGCAAAGGGCGGCGGCACGAAAATCATGCTGCAATTGGCGCCGGTCTTTTGCACCGCTTCTTCCACCGTGTTAAAAACGGGAATGCCGTCCATCTCCTGGCCGCCCTTTCCCGGCGTGCAGCCCGCCACCACCTGGGTGCCGTAAGCGACACACTGGCGGGTGTGAAACTGTCCTTCCCGGCCGGTAATGCCCTGAACCATCAAGCGTGTCTCTTTATTTACAAAAATGCTCATATTATCCTCTTATCTCATATCGTTTCCATGGCCTCCGGCAAACATCAGTTCGCCACAATCTGGGCCACCTTTTTTGCCGCATCGTTCAAATCCACCGCCGTAATCAGGTTGAGACCCGAGTCCGCCAGGATCTGCCGGCCGGTTTCAACATTGGTCCCTTCCATGCGAATCACCACCGGAATCGAAATCCCGGTTTTTTTGGCCGCATTGACCACTCCCTGGGCCAGAACGTCACAGCGAAGAATGCCGCCAAAGATGTTGATGAGAATCCCCTTGACGTTCTTGTCGCTCATGATGATCCGGAAGCCGTTTTCCACCATCTCCTCGTTGGCGCCGCCGCCTACATCGAGGAAATTGGCAGGCTCGGCGCCGGCCTGTTTGATGATATCCATGGTGGCCATCGCCAGACCTGCACCATTGACCATGTTGCCCACGTTGCCGTCGAGCTTGATGTAATTCAGGTTGAATTTGGAGGCCTCGATCTCCAGCGCGTCCTCTTCATCCAGATCCCGATACTCGAGAAGATCCTTGTGGCGATAGAGTGCGTTGGAGTCGAAATCCATTTTGGCGTCCAGGGCCAGAACGCTGCCCCTTCCTGCGGTAATGACCAGGGGATTTATCTCCAGGAGCGAGCAGTCGTAGTCCACAAAAAGGCGATAGAGTTTCGGCAGCATCACTCTGAAGGCCTTTGCCACCTCAGGGGAAAGCCCCAACCCTGAAGTCACCTTGTTGCAATGGTAGGGCCGGATTCCGATCTGGGGACCGATGGCCACCTTGATGATCTTCTCGGGGGTTTTCGCGGCCACTTCTTCTATGTCCATGCCGCCGGCAAGACTTGCCATGATGACGTTCTTAGCCGTGGCTCGGTCCGGAACGATACTCAGATACAGCTCCTGGGCGATATCCAGGCCCTGCTCCACCAGCACCTTTTTCACCAGCCGCCCCTCTGGCCCGGTCTGATGGGTCACGAGGGTCATTCCGATGATTTCGGAGGCAAGCTGCTTCACTTCCTCCGGGGATTTTGCCAGCTTCACGCCGCCGCCTTTTCCCCGGCCGCCCGCATGGATCTGGGCCTTTACCACCACCGGGTATCCCCCCAGGCCCTGGGCGATTTCCACAGCTTCGTCCGGGTTGTGCGCCACACCCCCCTTGGGGATCGGCACATCGTATTTCTTAAAAAGTTCTTTTGCTTGATACTCGTGAATCTTCATTCGCTTTTCCTTTTTATCCTAATTTTGCCAGCGTATCCACCAGCCCCTGAACCGCGGCTGCGGATTTCTTCAGGGCTGCATCTTCTTCAGCCGTCAGTTTGATCTCCACAATCTGCTCGATGCCCTTGCTGCCGAGTTTTACCGGCACGCCGATAAAGAGCTTCTCGATTCCGTACTCCCCTTCCAGATATGCCGCGCAGGGAAGTATTTTCTTCTTGTCCTTGAGAATCGATTCCGCCATCTCGACGGCCGATGAGGCCGGTGCGTAATAGGCGCTGCCGGTCTTGAGAAGTCCTACGATCTCAGCCCCGCCGCTGGCGGTGCGTTTTACCAGCTCATCGATGCGCTCTGCGCTCATCAGTTCCGTGATGGGAATTCCCGCCACGGTGGAATATCTCGGCAGGGGCACCATGGTATCCCCGTGTCCGCCGAGCACGAACGCATGGGTATTTTCAACGGATACGTTCAGCTCCATGGCGATAAAGGTCCGGAACCGGGCGGAGTCCAGAACCCCGGCCATACCGATAACACGCTCCTTCGGAAACCCGCTGGCTTCCAGGGCCACATGACACATGGCATCCAGGGGGTTGCTGACGATGATCAGAACAGCGTTGGGGGATTTTGCCGCTACATTTTTCACCACATCCTTCATGATTTTCATGTTGGTGGCGATGAGATCGTCCCGGCTCATGCCCGGCTTTCTCGGAATACCGGCCGTGATGATCACGATATCCGACCCGGCGGATTCGTCATAGCTGTTGGCGCCCACCAGTTTGGCATCGTGCTTTTCAACCGGCGCCGCCTCCATGAGGTCCAGGGCTTTTCCCTGGGGAACACCCTCGATAATATCGATCAGCACCACATCGCAAAGTTCCTTTTCCGCAAGCCGCTGAGCCGTGGTGGCGCCCACATTTCCGGCACCGACTACCGTTACCTTCTTATCCATAATAGACCCCTTTCTATTTTTTTAAGTATTGTGTTTTTTATCGGTCCACTCAGTCCACTGGGTCCACTTCGTCCACCTCGTCCACTTTTAATAAAACTTTATGGACGGAGTGGACGAAGTGGACCCAGTGGACCTATTTTCTCTTACTCCTCCGACCCCAGGGCCGCCTTGATGAACTCACGGTTCATCCGGGCGATGTTGGTGATGGAGATTTCCTTGGGGCACTCGGCCTCGCACTCCCGCTCGTTTCCGCAGTTTCCGAACCCCATTTCATCCATGCACTCGAGCATCTGGATGGCCCGCCGGGCCGCCTCGGGACGCCCCTGGGGCAGCAGGGCCAGGTGGGAAATTTTAGCGCTGGTAAAGAGCATGGCCGAAGCATTGGGGCAGGCCGCCACGCAGGCACCGCAGCCGATGCACTGGGCTGCGTCCATGGCCTTGTCGGCATTTCGCTGGGGTACGGGGATGCTGTTGGCATCCGGCGTGCCGCCGGTGTTGGCAGAGATATAGCCTCCGGCCTGAATGATTTTGTCCAGGGGGCTTCGGTCCACCACCAGATCTTTTATCACCTTGAAGGCCCGGGCCCTGAATGGTTCGATGAAGATGGTGTCGCCGTCCTCGAAATGCCGCATATGCAGCTGGCAGAGGGTGGTCCCCTTTTCCGGCCCATGCGGGTGGCCGTTTACCACCGCGCCGCACATGCCGCAGATGCCCTCCCGGCAGTCATGGTCGAAGGCGATGGGTTCCTGGCCTTCCAGGGTCAGTTTTTCGTTGACCACATCGATCATTTCCAGAAAGGACATTTCCGGTGAAATATTATCAGCCTGGTAGGTCACCAGCTTTCCGCGCTGTTTCGGGCCTTCCTGCCGCCATACTTTTAACGTCAGATTCAGGGGCTTTTTGCTGCTCATTTGTAGCTCCTTTGGGTTAGCTTTACATGTTCGAATGTCAGGGGTTCCTTGACCAGGACCGGGTCCTTGTCGACTCCGGTGAACTCCCATGCGGCGACGTGGCAGAAATTCTCGTCATCCCGGAGTGCTTCGTTTTCCTCTGTCTGGAAAGCCTCGTTGAAATGTCCACCGCAGGATTCCTGGCGCTCCCGGGCATCGATCAGAAGGAGTTCGGCAAACTCCAGGAAGTCCGCCACCCGTCCGGCCCGCTCGAGGCTCTGGTTGAAACCCTTGCCGCCTGCCGGGACTTTTACGTCTTCCCAGAATTCCGCCCGAAGGGACTTGACCATCTCCCGGGCCTTTTCCAGGCCTTCGTTGTTCCGGCTCATACCGCAGTACTCCCACATGATGTGGCCCAGGGCCTTGTGGAAATCGTCCACGGTCCGTTTCCCCTTGACTGCCAGCAGACGGCTGACGCGCTCATCGGTTTCGGCGACGGCTTCCTTGAAAGCCGTATGATCGGTGCCGATCGCCGGAAGCTGCGTGCCGGCAAGATACCCGCCGATGGTGTATGGCAGCACGAAGTAGCCGTCGGCCAGGCCCTGCATAAGGGCGCTGGCACCCAGGCGGTTGGCCCCGTGGTCGGAGAAGTTGGCTTCTCCCAGCACGAACAGGCCGTCAATGGTGCTCATGAGGTTGTAGTCGACCCAGAGGCCGCCCATGGTGTAATGCACCGCCGGGTAGATCATCATGGGTGTTTCGTAGGGATTTTCCGCCGTGATCTTCTCGTACATCTGAAAGAGGTTCCCATATTTCTTTTCGATGACGGCTTTTCCATCCCGTTTGATGGCGTCGGCGAAATCGAGGTAAACCGCAAAGCCCGTATCCCCTACGCCCTTTCCGCTGTCACACTGGGCCTTGGCATTCCGGGAAGCCACGTCCCGGGGCACCAGGTTCCCGAAACTCGGGTATTTGATCTCCAGGTAGTAGTCCCGTTCGGATTCTGGGATATCCTTGGGGGCCCGCTTGTCGCCGGGTGTTTTAGGGACCCACACCCGTCCGTCGTTCCGAAGGCTTTCGCTCATGAGCGTCAGCTTGGACTGGTAGTCACCGTGCACCGGAATGCAGGTGGGGTGAATCTGGGTATAGCAGGGGTTGGCAAAGCAGGCCCCTTTTCGATAGGCCCGGTAGCTGGCCGTCACGTTGCAGGCCATGGCGTTGGTGGAAAGGAAAAAGACGTTTCCATAGCCACCGGTGCACAGCACTACCGCGTCCCCCGCATGGGTCTCGGTCTCACCTGTAATCAGGTTCCGGGTAACGATTCCCCGGGCCTTTCCGTCAGCCACCACCAGCTCCAGCATCTCACGACGCGGGAACATCTCCACCTTCCCGGCCTTGATCTGGCGCGAAAGCGCACTGTATGCGCCGAGAAGTAGCTGCTGGCCCGTCTGTCCCCTGGCATAAAAGGTCCTCGACACCTGGGCGCCGCCGAAGGAGCGGTTTGCGAGAAGTCCGCCGTATTCCCGGGCAAAGGGGACTCCCTGGGCCACGCACTGATCGATGATTTCGGTGCTGACCTGGGCCAGCCGGTAGACGTTGGCTTCCCGGGCCCGGAAATCGCCGCCCTTCACCGTGTCATAAAACAGGCGCCAGATGGAGTCGCCGTCGTTCTGGTAATTCTTCGCCGCGTTGATGCCTCCCTGGGCCGCGATGCTGTGGGCCCGTCGGGGGCTGTCCTGAATACAAAAGCTTTTCACATTGTAGCCGAGTTCGGCAAGGCTCGCTGCGGCGGACCCGCCGGCAAGGCCGGTGCCCACCACCAGGACGGTGAATTTTCGCTTGTTCGCGGGGTTCACCAGCTTGAGTTCGAACCGATGCCGATCCCATTTTTCCGAAATCGGGCCACCGGGTATCTTCGCATCCAATACCATGATCCTATCCCTTCTATTATACAGTCATTGAAATGTAGATCGGCAGACTTGCAAACCCCACCGCCACCACAATCGCCAGCACCAACGCGAGGCCCCTGATCAGGGGCATGTATTTCGGATGGTTGGCCCCGAGGCTCTGAAAGGCGCTCCAGAAACCGTGGCTGACGTGGATGCCGGCAACGATCACGGCGGCAATGTACAGGGCCGCATAAAGCGGATGCTGAAACGCCGCAGCCACCACGTCGAAGACAGTAGTGCCGGATTTGTCCACGAAAGTGAATTGAAACAGGTGAAACACGAGAAAGCACAGCAGCAGCACCCCGGTGTAAGGCATGGTGGCGGAACCGAGCGTGCGGCCGCCGCCCCGCTTCTTCATCTTGTAGCGGACCGGTCGGGCGTTGAGATTCTGAAAAAACAGCAGCAGCCCGGTGATGATATGCACCAGGGCAAAAAAGATAAGCCCCGCTTCAATGACCCGGAGGATGGGTCCGAGGGACTGCAGGTGTTCGGCATACTTGTTGAAATATTCGCTCCCCCCGTACATCGTGAAGTTTCCCAGCATATGTCCCACCAGAAAACCGCAAAAACAAAGGCCGGTCACGGCCATCATCAGCTTTTTCCCCACGGAGGTGGAGATGTTCGCTTTCCAGCTGTTCATTTAGTCATTCTCCTGAAACATTGTTAGCATTTCCGTGACAGCATTTCCGTTTTCAAAAAATATGGAAACTTGACTGATACCATAACCAAAATAATATTTACAGAGTCCCGCCGATTTTTTCAGGACGTCATCGATCCAGTTTATTCGCGAAAATCGTAAATATGTAATATTGTGACATCGTTGCGATGTATCCAGAGATTTTTTAAAAGTCAACAAAAAACCCGGGGACCACATGCGAATCCAGCGTATAAAACCGATCTCACCCCGCCTCCCCTCTCTTGATTCTTTTCCGGAGTCGTGAGAAGCAAGGTCATCTATTGCGTGGATGGTCAAAAATCATCACGGGAACTGAGTATATCTTGGAGCTGCGGAAAAAGTCGTTCGCAGCAGCATGGGAGAGAACCATGACGGTACATTTAATCGAAATCCCCCAGGATCTTCCTGGTTTCAACCGCTTTATCGGATCATGGGCCTGCATCGGTCCCGTGAACTTCTTAGTTGACGTGGGACCGGCGGGTTCGGCCCACCGTCTCATCGAATCCCTTGAGACCCTCGGCATGGACCGGGTCGATTACATTCTTGTCACCCACATTCACATCGACCATTCCGGTGGGCTTTCGCAGGTTCTTTCCCGATACCCCATGGCCAAGGTGATCTGCCACGAGAAGGCGATCCCGCTGCTCACGGATCCGTCGAAACTGTGGGCCGGCAGCCTGAAGGTGCTGAAAGAAAAGGCCAGGATGTATGGAGAGCCGAAACCGGTGGCGGAAGATTTTTTGATCCCTCACACCCGCTGTGCCGTCCCCGGACTGGGGGTTATCGATACCCCGGGCCACGCAGCCCATCACCTGAGCTTCACCTGCGAGGATTGTCTGTTCGTGGGCGAAGCAGGGGGTAATTTTATGGCCCTGGACAGCGGTACCTACCTTCGACCCGCTACGCCTCCCCGGTTCTTCATGGAAGCATTTCTCTCGAGCCTGGACCGGCTCATCGCCCTGGAGAACCGGACCCTGTGCTATGGTCATTTTGGCCGATCGGAGAATTCAATTGAAATGCTTGGGCGCTTCCGCGTCCAGCTCCTGCGCTGGAAAGACATGATCCTGGCCGAGCTTCGAAAGGGAGAAGAAAACATTGTACTTCGGTGCATGACAACGCTTCTGGAAAAGGACCCTGAGCTTTCACGCTTTGGTGACATGGCGCCCGAGTTTCAGGAACGGGAGCGGTTTTTCCTGGCAAACTCCATCATGGGCTTCATCGAATACTTGAAATAATGGGTTTACTTCCCGCGCCACCGGGCATCGTGGTCAGAAGTGCCTGCTGACATCCACCTTGACCGAGAGGGTATGCACACCTCCCCCCATGACGACCCCCTTTACCGGAGTGACGTCCCCGTAATCCCGCCCCCAGGCGAGCGTGATGTGCTGTTCTCCTGGAATCAGGTTGTTGGTGGGATCGAGATCCACCCACCCCGTACCCGGAACATAGATGGAAAGCCAGGCGTGGGAGGCGTCGGCGCCAACCAGCTTTTGCTTTCCTGGCGGCGGTTGAGTTTCCAGATACCCACTGACATATCGGGCCGCCAGGCCCAGGGAGCGCAGGCAGCCGATGGCGAGATGGGAAAAATCCTGGCACACACCCTTTCGTTTTTCAAGCACCTGGCCAACGGTGCTGTCGATGGTGGTGGCGGATTTATCATAGTCGAATTCCCCATGAATTCGCTTCATGAGGTCCACCGCACCGGCCAGAACCGGTCTTCCCGGCGGGAAAGACACCCGGGCGTAATCACGAACACGGCTGTCTATTCGAACCATCGGACTTGGAAAGACGAACTGGACGGCATCCAGCGTTTCCGAATCGATGCCGGATGCAAACTCGCGGGCGGCACTTTCCCAGGGGGGGGTAGCGGTAGACATGGGGATGACCGGAGGGATCGTTTCCACAACGCTTTCGGCGGTCATGGACAATTCGGTGTGCGGGTGCTGTACCATGAAAATATGAACCGTATTGCCGAAGTAATCGGTTCGCGACTGGATATACTGGGGTTTCGGCACGACCTGAAGCCGGTTCTGAAGCACCCGCTGGCTGCCGGTTTCCCGGGGCTGCAGAAACAACTCGTTCTGTGACAGGGAGGCCGGTTCCGAATATCCATAATGCGTTTCATGCACAATTCGATATCTCATGGTATCCGCTCGTCCGACATCAGGGCAAAATGGGGGGTCGCAGGAACCCGGCTGAGATAATGGGCGTTGATCAGCTGAGCGAATTCGAGCAGCTGATTCTCCATGGTCTCCAGGAAAACGGCCAGGGAGTCCGGTTCCGTTTTCCGACAATCGAGACCGGTAAGATCCAGCAACCTGACGCTGGTCAGCATTTTCAAAGCCATGCGCTCTTCATGGGTCCCGAAACGCCGATCGTTCTGACGCGGAAGCTTATCCATATGGTCGGCCAGCTGCTTGCACTGGAACGCCAGGGATTTGGGATTGGTTTCGTCCATAATCAGAAGATCCAGAACCGGGGCCAGTTGAAAGGTGGTCCGGTAGCGTGCCCGGTAGGTCATGATGCTCTGGGTGACTTCAAGGAGAGCTTCCAGAGTGTTTCTGGATTCCCTGCAGATCTGGGGGAGCCCGTTTCGAAGCAAGCCCGTAAGACCGATGGCCCGCTCCACCCGCCGTCCCATATCCATGAATCGCCAGCCCAGGCCCCTTGTCATGCTTTCCATTGAAAAACCGCTGAAGGCATTCAATGCAAAGAGGGTGTCGTCCAGCAATTCAATGGGGTCCTCCATCGGTCCGTCGGCGAAATTCTCCAGGCGGTTAATGGCCCGCCAGGAATCCAGGGAGAGCCGGTCCCGAACATTCCGGGCCGCTTCCCGCACCTGCTTGAGAATAAAGGAAACGCTCTCGGTGGAGTCCGGAGACTGAAGCACACTTGTCAACTGGGCCGTCAGCTCCCGGAAGCGAGGCAGCAGGGAACCGCCCTTACCGGGCTGGGGAAGGTAATGCTGCTTCCTGAGAAGACCGAGCAGAAACGGCAGTTCGGGGATGTCCTGCAACCGGGCTTCACCGGATATTCGCCGGAAGACGGACCGAAGCAGACGGATCAGAGACTCGGCGCGTTCCATATACCGTCCCAGCCAGAGAAGGTGGTCCGCGACCCGGCTGGGCAGGTCGCTGCTGCGGCTGAACTCGGTGGCTGTCTGAAGTCCGCTGAGAAGACTGAAAGGTTCCACCGGCCGATCGGAAAGAACCCAGATATCCTTGCTTCGAAGGCGTTCCCGGCACCCCCCCAATAAAGTCACCACATCATCGGCGGTAATAGCGAGTCCCCCCGGCATGACGGCAAACCCCTGTTCCGTGGCGCAGACGAATACGCGCAACAATGTTAACCGGGAGTGAACGCCGGTTCCGTTCCAGGCGGGCGAAACGGACGGCCGCACCCGGTCGCTTGCCATGAAGGCGTGCGGCGCGGCATGAATGGCAGCCACGGGATCAGGGGGAAGGGAAAAGGATTCGGGCCGCTCCAGGGCCGCAGCGAGCTGCAATTCACCCAGATTGGCCAGTACATGGGAACGTCCCGTTTCCGTTCCGCACCACCAGGTCGGATGGGAAGGAATCTTGAGGTCTTCCCCCAACAGGCTTTGACAGAGACCGGGCAGAAAAGCCGGGAGCGCAGGGGTTTCCAGAAATCCGCTGCCGACGGGGTTGACCATGCCGATGTTTCGTTCCCGGGCTGCCTGAAGGAGTCCCGCGACACCGGTGACCGTATCGCTCCTCAGGGCAAAGGGATCGCTGTTCTCATCGGGGATGTGCCGAAAAATGATCTCCACAGGCTCCAGCCCGGCCAGTTTTTTCAGGAATACCCGGCCGTTTCGAACAGTCAGGTCCTGGCTCTCCACCAGGGGATATCCCATGTACCGGGAGAGAAGGGCATGTTCGAAATAAATGCGGCTGTCGGGTCCCGGTGACAGCAATACAATCCCCGGATCACCTTTCCCGGGGGGAGTGCGCTGGGTCATGCTGCGATGGAATGTCTGGAAAAAGGGCGCCAGGCGTTTAATCTGGGCCTGGTGATACCGCTCCGAAAACACGCGGGAGATAACGATTCGGTTTTCGAGGGCGTATCCCATCCCTTCGGGGTTGCCGCCGAAGTCCCGGAGCACCCGGAACCCCCCGTCGGATGCACGATAGATATCTGCGGCATAAAATGTCAGAAAACGGTTTCCGAGCGGCTGAATCCCATGGCAGGGACGGAGAAACCGCGGATTGGAAAATACCAGGGCCGGTGGCAGCCCGCCATCCGCAAGCAGTTTCCGTGGACCGTAGATATCGGCCAGAATCACTTCCAAAAGATGCGCCCGCTGCAGGAGCCCAGCTTCGAGGGCCGCCCATTCCCCCGCCGGAATCGGGAGGGGGATCATTTCAAGCTCCCACGGAACGCCCTGGGTGCCGGCATCGTCAAACAGGTTGAACGTGGCGCCGTCCACATGCCGCATCCGCCGGACCCGATCCTGGCTCTTTTTCAGCTGGCGTTCAGTGGCACTGCTTAAAGCTGAGAGGATCGACTGCCAGTGCGCCCGTGGGGTACCCGAATCCGTATAGGCCTCATTGTAGTTGCTGCCGGTCATCACAGGCGTCTCGGGTGGAATTGCCGCCGGGGCTTCCGGCCCGGCTGATGGAATCATTTGGGAATCGGTCATACTGCCCTGTACTTCATGTCAATGGGTTGTGCCACCGCAAAAGCGTTTGATAGCTGATAGCTGAAAGCGGATGGCTAATAGCTGAAAGCTTGATCTACCCCCTTTATCGCCGCAAATCAAGGGTGCAGGGAAAGTCCGGGTTGGGAGTTTCCGCCGGCGGCGCCTGCCGGAGTCCCGGGCTGTGTCCGCCGGGAATGAAGCGGGCATGGCGGCGTCCTTCGGCCTCGTAAGCGTTTACGGGAAATACGTCGTAATTTCTTCCCCCCGGATGCCCCACATGGTAGGTGCAACCCGCCACGGCCCGCTCCGACCAGGTGTCGTAAAGGTCCACCACCAGGGGCGTGTGAACACCGATGGTGGGATGCAGGCAGGCAGGCGGCTGCCATGCCCGGTAACGGACACCCGCCGCAAAGACTCCATTGCTCCGGGTTGGCTGCAGAGGCACCCTTCTCCCGTTGCATGTCACCAGGTACCGCCCTTCGGTCATTGCGGAAACCTTGACCTGCAGCCGTTCCACCGAAGAGTCCACGTAGCGGACCGTCCCGCCGCCGCCGGGTTCCTCTCCCAGCACATGCCAGGGTTCCAGAGCCTGCCGCAATTCAAGGGTCATGCCTCTGTAATCCACGCTTCCATAGTGTGGAAAGCGAAATTCAAAGTGGGGGTGGAAAAATTCCATGGAGAGGGGATACCCTGCCCGATTCAGGATCTCCAGCACATCATGAAAATCCTCCCGCAGCAGTTCGGGCAGCATGAACCGGTCATGCAGACGAGCCCCCCATCGGACCAGCCCCTGCCGGTACGGGTGCCGATGAAACCAGGCCATGAAGATGCGAAGGAGCAGTTGCTGGGCCAGGCTCATTCGCGCGTGGGGCGGCATTTCGAAACCGCGAAATTCAAGCAGCCCCAGCCTTCCAGCGGCACTGTCCGGAGAGTACAGCTTGTCGATACAGAATTCCGTCCGGTGTGTATTTCCCGTTACGTCCACCAGCAGGTTTCGAAACAGCCGGTCCACCAGCCAGGGCGGACACGGCCGGTCCTGCGCGGTTTGCCGCTCCATTTCAGCGAAGGCGATCTCGAGTTCATACAGGCTGTCATGCCGGGCTTCGTCGATACGGGGCTGCTGGCTTGTGGGGCCGATAAAAAGTCCTGAAAAAAGATAGGAAAGAGACGGATGGTTGTTCCAGAACGCGATAAAGCTTCTGATCAGATCCGGGCGCTTCAGAAACGGGCTTTCCGCCGGCGTGGCGCCGCCGATGACAATGTGATTGCCGCCGCCGGTTCCGGTGTGGCGACCGTCGATCATGAATTTTTCAGTGCCGAGCCGGGTCTCCCGGGCGGTGTCGTAAAGGGTGGTGGTGATATCCACCATCTCCCGCCATGTGGATGCCGGCTGAATGTTCACCTCGATGACACCGGGGTCCGGCGTGATTTTGAGTAGGTTCAGGCGCGGATCATAGGGCGGCGAATATCCCTCGATCACCACCGGAAATCCAGTTTTTTCCGCCGTGGCCTCGATGGCGGCCACCAGTTCGAGATACCCCTCCAGTCTGCCCACCGGCGGCATGAACACGTGGAGACGCCCTTGCCGGGGTTGAACGCAGAGGGCGGTTCGAACCACCCACGCGGCGGACTCCCCGGAAACCGGGACCGGATCATCATAGGGTTTTGGTTGTGTGCGGATCCCTGCGCCGATCTCTTCCGGCTCTGCGCCGGTTATAAATTTCTGCCCGTCATGAACTGCCGGAAACGGCCCCCGGTCCGCCATGGGGTCCAGGGGATGGTCGAAGGGAAAGTCCGCCTCGGAAACCCACGGCAGGGAGGAGAGAGGCAGACGCAGCCCCGCGGGAGAATCCCCCGGAAGAAGGAACATATGCTCTCCCCGCAAGGGCCAGGGCCCGCTTTTCCAGGAACCGTATTGCAGCGGCAGCACATATCCTACCACTGCACCCAGCCCCCGCTGAAAGGTGGCCGCAAGACGTGCCCGCTCTTCCGGGTCTTCAAGCTGCGAATCCATAGGGTCCACATTGACCGGAAGCCGCTGTTCCTTGTGAAGATAGTAGAACACGTCTTCATAACCTTCCCGGATAAAACGGCGCTTTACACCCAGGACGTCCGCAAGGGTTTCGATGAAACGTTTCGCCTCCGCGCAGCCGAATCCGTAGTCGACGGCGACATCGGCGATCCACCGATCGTCCCTCCACACCGGCACCCCGTCCGTTCGCCAGTAGCAGGCGAGGGCCCAGCGGGGAAGTGATTCACCGGGATACCACTTGCCCTGACCGTAATGCAGCAGCCCGCCCGGGGCCCACTGACCCCGAAGACGCTTGATCAGCTGTTCGGAGAGTGCCCGCTTTTCTTCTCCGAGCGCTTCGGTATTCCACTGGGCACCGTCCATATCATCGATGGAAACGAAGGTGGGCTCTCCCCCCATGGTAAACTGCAGTCCCATTTGCGCCATTTCTTCGTCAACCCGCTCCCCGAGGTTCCGAATGGCTTCCCAGACCGGTTCGGGATAGGGGCGCGTGGCCCTGGGAGCCTCGAAGATGCGCCGGACCTGCATGGCATGGCTGAAATCCACTTCGCACGCCTCCAGCGCGCCGGTGATGGGCGCGGCGCTCTGGGGTTCCGGGGAACAGGCCAGGGGGATATGGCCCTCCCCGGCAAACAGTCCGGAGGTGGGATCCAGCCCCACCCACCCGGCGCCCGGCAGAAACACCTCGGTCCAGGCATGAAGGTCCGTGAAATCCGCGTCGGGACCCGACGGGCCGTCGAGGGACTTCACATCCGGAGCCAGCTGGATCAGGTAGCCCGAAACGAACCGGGCGGCAAGGCCGAGATGCCGCAGGATATTCACCAGCAGCCAGGCGGAGTCCCGGCAGGAACCGCTGCCCAGCGCCAGGGTCTGCCCACAGGTCTGAACGTTGGGCGCCATCCGGATCAGATAGCGAATGTCCCGGCCAAGACGACGGTTGAGATCCACCAGAAACTCTATGGTTTGCCTTGGCTTACGGTCGATCCCTTTCAGGTAGGCGGAAAGCTTTTTCCCGGCCGGCCTCTTTACCAGATAGGGGGCCAGGTCCGCCTTGAGCGTCTCTTCATAGGCAAAGGGGAAGGATTCGGCCGCCGGTTCCAGAAAAAAATCGAAGGGATTGATAATGATCATCTCCGCCACCAGGTCCACCTCCACCTGGAAGAAATCGGTCTTTTCCGGAAAAACGAGGCGGCCCAGGTAATTGCTGAACGGGTCCTGCTGCCAGTTGACGAAATGCTCCCTGGGCGTGACGGTCATGGAGTAGCTCAATATCGGCGTGCGGCAGTGGGGCGCGGGCCTCAGGCGAACGATATGGGGCGAGAGGGATACCCGCCGGTCGTATCGATAGTGCGTCTTATGGTTCAGTGCGACATGAATTCCCACGGATATTCCTTTCTATGGACAGGGCATCGGGTTAGACCCCCGAAGAATCCCGCAGCGATCGTTATTGGACCCGGCAGGTGGTCACTGTTCCTGAGTTACGGAATCAATCAGCGGCTGGAGGTTGAAAAAGGTAGCGCCGACAGCCACGTCCACCTGGTTGAGACGGACCTGAAGGTTGTCCAGATATTCATGCATTCCCTGGTCGATGACCTCATCGATATCCGTGTACTCCAGATCCGCCTCCAGGCGTCCCAGCCGTTTTTCGGCAAGGTTGTGGGCCGCATCAGAGGTCGTTCCGCTGATGCGATGGAGGCATATCATGGCCGAAGAGACGCAGTGGCAGATGGATCGGGGAAACCGGCTGTCAAAGATCAGAAAATTGGCGACATTGCGGGGAGTGATGCGATGGTGTTCTTTCCGATACATCTCAAATGCACTGGCGGATTTCAGCACCGCCGTCCACTGGATGTTATCGATGGCCGAGTTGATGAGCTCCGCCCTTGGCAGCAGCATGAAATACTTCACGTCCAGAATGCGGGAGGTTTTGTCCGCCCGTTCGATCATGATTCCCATGCGGGCGAAATTCCATGCTTCGCCGTGGCTCATGGTATCTTCCATCAGGCCGGTGAACAAATGACTTCGCATCTGGATGATCTTATAGAAGCGATGGGGTTCCCCAAAAGCCATGTCCGACCTGCCTTCGTCGGTCAGCTCAAGATAGAAATTGTTCAAGTGCTCCCACATTTCGGAGGAGATGATCTCCCGAATGGAACGGGCGTTTTCCCGGGCGGCCGCAAGGCAGGAAATGATGGAATTGGGATATTGCCGGTCAAAGGTAAGAAAACGCAGGACCGATTCCTGGGCATAGCTGCTGTAATGTTTGTCATAAAGTTCCTGGTCCCCGGTCGTGATAATCAGGGGCTTCCAGTGTTTTCCCTCCTCCATGGGCATATCCAGAAGCAGGTTCAGGTTCACACTGATGAAACGGGCCACGTTTTCAGCCCGTTCGATATATCGGCACATCCAGTAAATCGAGTTTGCCACCCGGCTGAGCATTTTATTATTCTCCTTTGCCTTACAATACCCACGTATCCTTGCTCCCGCCCCCCTGGGAAGAGTTGACCACCAGGGAGCCCTTTTTCAGCGCCACCCGGGTCAACCCGCCGGGCATCACGTAAATATCGTCTCCGAAGAGCACATAGGGGCGAAGATCCACATGCCGCCCCTCGATACTATCCCCCACGATGGTGGGCACCCGGGAAAGTGAGATGGTGGGCTGGGCCATGTAATTCCTGGGCTCGGCCATGATCTTCTCGGCAAACTCCTTTCGCTCCTCGTCCGTGGCGTGGGGCCCCACCAGCATGCCATAGCCGCCGGACTCGTTGGCGGCTTTGACGACCAGTTCGTCCAGGTGTTCCAGTACATAGGCCCGGTCCTTTTCATCACGGCAGATATAGGTGGGCACATTGGACAGAATAGGCTCGCTTCCGGTGTAATATTTGATGATTTTCGGCACATATGCGTAAATCACCTTGTCATCCGCAATACCGGTGCCCGGTGCATTGGCCATGGCGATGCGACCCGCCTTGTAAACGCTCATGAGCCCGGGAACGCCCAGCAGGGAGTCGGGGCGGAACACTTCCGGATCGATGAAATCGTCGTCGATCCGGCGATAGAGAACATCCACCCGTTTCAGCCCCCGGGTGGTAAGCATGTGGACGAATCCGTCCGAAACCACCAGATCCTGGCCTTCCAACAGCTCGACCCCCATCTGCTGGGAAAGAAACGAATGCTCGAAGTAGGCACTGTTATACATGCCGGGCGTCAGCACGCCGATGGTGGGCGCATGAACCAGATTCGGGGCAAGGTGTGAAAGGGTTTCCAGCAGCTTGGTGGGGTAGTCGTCCACCGGGCGTACCTGGGAGGCTTCGAACACCTGGGGAAAAGTGCGTTTGAGCACCTGACGGTTTTCCAGCACATATGAAACCCCGGACGGGCAGCGCAGATTGTCTTCCAGCACATAAAAGCGTCCATCTTTATCCCTGACCAGGTCGGTACCGGTGACATGGCACCAGATGCCTCGGGGCGGCGTGAACCCCTCGCACTCCTTTCGATAGGTCCGGCTGGAATGAATCAGATCCTCCGGGACCACCTTGTCCTTGAGAATCTTCTTTTCGTTGTAAACATCCTGGATAAAGGCATTGAGAGCGAAAATCCGCTGTTTAAGGCCGTTTTCGATAAGGTGCCAGTCCCGGCTGGAAACGATGCGGGGAATAATGTCGAAGGGGAAAATTTTTTCAGTGCCTTCGGTCTGGCCGTAAACATTGAAGGTGATGCCCATTTTCAGCAGCAGCGCCTCGGCTGCCTGTTGCCGCAGGGCCAGGTCTCCCGGCGGCAGGGATTCGATTTTCTCGACCAGGAGCCGGGCCCCCGGACGTGGGACGCCGGTGGATTCCATTAATTCATCGTAGTAATCCCCGGGTTCGTAATGATTAAACGTATCCATTATGCCATTCTCCGTGTCGATGCTTCTATAGAGGGGTTTCGAAACACCATGAGTTTAAAAATGATAGCAAAGGTGCGTATCAAAGGCAATCGTGATTGCACCGGACGGAAAACATGCCGCTTTCACGGGAACGGGTCGATCCCGTTGAGCGAGCCGTGAACCATGGCGGCATGCAGGCTTCGGCCCCCGGATCGCCCGTCTTGCAGCCGGTCTGATTTTTGAACAGGCCATGTGCGCCGAAAAGGTGCGAAGCAGGGTCCCTTTCTTCTTCCCACCCCCCGCAAGCGGTCCCAACCGGTCCCGTGAGGCCCTGAAACCGGTTTTCGGTGCCGACGCCGCTCATTTGGCGTCAATTATTTGTGCCTGATTTTATTATCGATTCGATCAAATAATTTTTTTTTCTTCGCCCCCCCCGGGGAAGAAAAATTTTTTTTCTTTCCATTGATGTTTTTTTCTTGATTTTAGGTAAAATAGACTTATATTCCCGCCTAAAAGACCATGGTGTTTCGGGGCGCCCAAAATAGGCTAAGCGCTTCGGACAACCCTTTTTCCTTAAAAGGAGAAAAAAATGCAGGCAACTATCCGCACCAACAAGCAGCAGTTGCGTGTCCCTCCGTCCCAGGCCGTCGAAGAGGCGGATGACGAACCTCCTGACTCGTGTCGCCAGGAGGACGACGAACCTCCATCCGGGCCGTGCGCCGTCACCGCACGATCATTTCCCGCCCCGGAAACTTCCGGCCGTATCGTCCGGATTCCGGCCCACCGTGTTAAATTTCTAAATCCCGCAGCCAGAAACTTTCGAAAGCGATTCTATCCGAATGTCACCACCCGGCAGTGGAACGACTGGCAGTGGCAGGTGAGCAACCGGATTCGAACGATTTCGCAGCTCGAATCAATGGTCAGTCTTTCGGAAAATGAGCGGGCCGCCTTCAGCCCCGCCGGCGCTTTGCTGCCCCTGGGCATTACCCCATACTACATGAGCCTGATTTCTCCCGATGATCCGCTGCAGCCGCTCCGAAGGACCGTCATTCCGGTATCGGATGAAATGCTCCGCTCTCCGGGAGAGGCCGACGACCCGCTTGGGGAAGAGGCCCAGAGTCCCGTACCGGGCCTCGTGCATCGATATCCGGACCGTGTACTGCTCCTTCTCACGGATTTTTGCTCCACCTTCTGCCGGTACTGCACACGCTCGCGGGTGGTTGGCCACGGCGGGATTGCGCCGAGCAGAAACCGCCTGGAACAGGCCTTCGCGTATATCGAAAGAACTCCGTCCATTCGGGACGTGCTTCTTTCCGGAGGCGATCCGCTGATGCTGGGGGAAGAAAAGCTTTCCTGGATCCTGTCGCGGCTCCGGTCCATCAGTCATGTGGAAATTATCCGCATCGGCACCAAAGTCCCGGCCGTGCTGCCCCAACGCATCACCTCCGGCCTCGTGCGAATGCTGCGGCGCCACCATCCCCTGTGGATGAGTCTTCACTTCACCCATCCGGATGAATGCACGCCCGAAGCATACCGGGCCTGCGCCATGCTGTCGGATGCAGGCATCCCGCTCGGGTCCCAGACGGTGCTTCTCAAGGGGGTCAACGACAACGTGGAGACGATGCGCGCCCTCGTGCATCAGCTTCTGAAAATGAGGGTCCGTCCCTACTACCTGTACCAGTGCGATCCCATCACCGGCTCCGCGCATTTCAGGACACCGGTGGAAAAGGGCCTCGAAATCATCCGGGGGCTGCGCGGGTTTACTACCGGCTACGGCATTCCCACCTATGTGGTGGACGCCCCGGGAGGCGGCGGAAAAATTCCTCTGATGCCGGAGTATGTCGTTGGCCGCGAACCGAATGCCCTGGTGCTGAGAAACTATGAAAACGGTATCTTCAGATACCCTGAGACGTCACCTTCGGCAATCGGATAATCATTCTTTTTCTACTAAGGGGGTATGAGCGTATTTGACGCACTTCACATGTCTATCGGGCAGGCGATGGTTTGGCATCGCATGCTCTACGAGGAGATATTGACCGAAAATGAAAATGAAAATGAAAATCGGCCTGACCTATGATCTTCGCTCCGAGTACCTTGCGGAAGGATATTCTGAGGAAGAAACCGCAGAATTCGATCGCGACGATACCGTCGAGGCCATTGAACGCACATTGCAGTCCCTCGGCCACCGGACCGAACGCATCGGTCATGGCCGGAAGCTCGCCGCGGCCCTTTCCGCCGGAAAGCGTTGGGATCTCGTCTTTAACATTGCCGAGGGCATGCACGGCATCGGACGTGAGGCACAGGTGCCGGCCCTCCTCGATATGTACCGGATCCCCTATACTTTTTCGGACCCCCTGGTGATGGGCCTGACACTCCACAAGGGAATGACCAAACGGGTGATTCGGGATGCGGGTGTTCCGACTTCGGACTTCATCGTCGTCGAAACGCCGGATGACGCCGACGAGGTCGCTTTTGCGCCTCCCTATTTCATCAAACCGGTGGCTGAAGGCACCGGAAAGGGCATCTCCGTCGACTCCATCATCTATACCAGCGAAGCGCTCAAATCCGCCTGCATTCGTCTTTTGGACATTTACCGGCAGCCGGTGATCGTGGAGCCGTATCTCCCGGGGAGGGAGTTTACCACCGGCATCATCGGAACGGGCCAGAGTGCCGGGATTCTCGGCACCATGGAAGTACATTTGCTGGCCTCCGCGGAGCCCGGTGTTTATTCCTACACCAACAAGGAAGAATGCGAATCCCGGGTCACTTACCGCCTGGTCCGGCCCGAAGAAGACCCCGTGGCCGCCGAAACGGAAGCGGTTGCCCTTGCCGCATGGCGCGCCCTGGGGTGCAGGGATGCCGGCCGTATCGATCTTCGCTGCGATGCCGAGGGCCGGCCCATGTTCATGGAAGTAAATCCATTGGCGGGAATTCATCCGGAGCATTCGGATCTTCCCATCATCTGCAACCTGTCGGGCATCTCCTACCGGAGCCTGATCGAACGGGTTATACTCTCCGCAGTGGGAAGAATTGAAAAGGATCAGTCATGCATATCGCCGTCGTACACGACCGCACTTGCGGCAGCGACACCCCGGACGCAGTAGACGTCCTTCATCAGTCCGATGCCGTCGAAAAGGCGCTGAAGGCCCTCGGCCACACGTCGATTCGCTTGAGTTGCGACCTGGATCTCGCGGATGTCCGGCACCGGATTGAAGCATCCGGGGGACAAACGGTTTTCAACCTGGTGGAGTCCATCGAGGGGAAGGGGCGCCTCATCCACCTGTTTCCGTATCTCCTGGATGCCATGGGACTTCCCTACACGGGTGCCGGTACCGAAGCCATGTTGCTGACGTCCAACAAACTGTTTGCAAAGAAACGGATGACGGCCACAGGCATCCCGACCCCGCCCTGGGTTTCGATCCCGGGCGGTCCCGGCGTCGGGACACCCTTCCCGTCGACCTGGATCATCAAATCCGTCTGGGAACATGCCTCTATCGGCATGGACGACAGCAGCATCGTGAAAGGCACGAACGAAAAAGAACTCCGCAGAATCCTGAAGGAACGCTCAAAAGCATCATTCGAAATGGTTTGCGACCGTCCAATCGAAGTCCCAGGCGCCGGTGCTTTTCAGCTGTCCAGCCTCCCAGCATCCCAGTCGAAGATCCCGGCGTCGGGGCCTCCCAGCGTCCTTTCCTGTCCCTGGTTCGCCGAAGCCTTTGTGGATGGCCGCGAGTTCAACCTCTCGGTTCTGGCGGGTGAGAATGGTCCGGAAGTACTGCCCCCGGCCGAAATCATCTTCGAAGGCTATTCACGGGAGATGCCGAAAATCGTCGACTACCGGGCCAAATGGGATGAGACCGCCTACGGTTATCACCATACGCCCCGCACCTTCGATTTTTCTCCCCGTGATCGGGACCTTTTAAGGACACTGAAACGCCTGGCACTGGATTGCTGGAAATGTTTCAGCTTGTCGGGGTACGCCCGTGTGGATTTCCGGGTGGATGAAACGGGCGCGCCGTGGGTGCTTGAAGTCAACACCAACCCGTGCCTCTCTCCGGATGCCGGGTTCGCCGCCGCCTTGGAGCGAGCCGGAATTTCCATGGCGTCCGCTGTGGAAAGAATACTGGAAGACAGTAAAAAAGATCGAATAGCGAACATCGAACGTCCAATGAAGTATAAATGCGTTTAGTCAAAAAATAAAAAGACCACTTCCTTTATTGGACGTTGAACGTTCGGCGTTGGATGTTGAACGTTCGTCTTTTTTTGGAGAATATCCAATGCTTCGCATTCGCCGTATTTACGATGACTCGCTTCCCTTGAACAAGATGACCCTCGGCCAGGTCCAGGAGATCCTTCGGAACCGGTTCTCGGCGGTTTCAGAGGACGATATTTCCCTCCTGGGGGAAAAGCTCAGAAACCCCTTCAAGCAGCGCTTCCGGGCCGTTCTTTTCGTGGCCGAAAACATCAGGGGGAATGTGCGGGGATTTGCCATGCTCCTGCACGAACCGGTCATTAATTTCACTTTCCTGGATTGGATAGCGGCTTCCGTCAAACGGATGGGGGCGGGCATCGGCAGCGCACTATACGACCGCGTTCGGGCGGAATCAAAGGCGCTCAAATCCAAGGGGCTCTTCCTGGAATGCCTGCCCGATGAAGTAAAGCACTGTCCGCACCCGTCGGAGATGAAACAGAATCGGGCCCGGCTTCGGTTTTACGAACGCTACGGCGCGCGGCCCATTGTGGGAACCGCCTACGAGTCTCCGGTGACCCCGGAAGATACCTGCATGCCTTACCTGGTCTATGACGGACTGGGCAGCGGCGCCCCCCTGCGGAAAGACTTTGCCCGGAAGGTGGTACGGACCATCCTTGAAAGAAAATACCCGGAATACTGTCCGGCGGATTATGTGGAGAAGGTGGTGGCAAGCTTCCGGGAGGACCCGGTTCGTCTCCGGCCCTTGCGATACGTCAAGCCCGAAACCGTGGCTGCCGCGGTCCAGAGCCGATCCCTGGAGCAGATCGCCCTGGTGGTCAATGACAAGCACGACATCCACCATGTCCAGGAGCGGGGATACGTGGAGGCACCGGTACGGGTGAAAAGCATTCTTCAGGCCCTGGAGCCCAGCGGCATGTTCGCCGCCCTGGAACCCCGCACGTTTCCGGACAAACATCTTCTGGCGGTCCATGATGCGGACTTCGTATCCTATCTCAGACAAGCCTGTGCCCTGGTGCCGGCCGGGAAATCCCTGTATCCCTATATTTTCCCGATTCGAAACAAAACCCGGCCCCCGAAGGAACCTTCGGTTCTTTCCGGATACTACTGCATCGACACCTTCACACCCATCAACGTGAATGCGTTTCTGGCCGCCCGCCGGGCCGTGGACTGCGCACTGACCGCCGCCGGAGAAATTCTCAGCGGCCGGCGCATCGCCTATGCCCTGATCCGCCCCCCCGGGCACCATGCCGAACGCCGGGCCTTCGGGGGCTTCTGCTATTTCAACAACAGCGCCGTGGCCGCCCATTATCTGAGCGCCCATGGAAAAGTGGCCATTCTTGATATCGATTATCACCACGGTAACGGGGGCCAGGATATATTCTACCACAGAAGCGATGTCCTCACCATTTCCATTCACGGGGACCCGAGTTTCGCATATCCCTATTTTTCCGGATTCGAAGAGGAGCGTGGCGAGGAAGACGGAGAAGGTTTCAACCTGAACATTCCGCTTCCGGAAATGGTCGACGGCGAAGGGTATCGGAAGGCTCTCACGAAAGCCATTCGACGGGTCGAAGAATTCCGGCCCCAATTTCTCATCGTGAGCCTTGGCCTCGATCCGGCCAAACGGGACCCCACCGGCACCTGGATGCTCACCGCAAGGGATTTTGCGGCAAACGGCAAAATGATCGGACTTCTGGGGCTTCCCACACTGGTGATCCAGGAAGGCGGATACCGCACCGTGACCCTCGGGAAAAACGCCCTTTCCTTTTTTCAGGGCCTTGCGGCGGGAACCCAGGCCTGGGCCGACAGCCGCCACAACCCCAAAACCCATGTGGAAGGAATCACCCTTCGGACCGAAATTACCGAGGCGGATACGGACCGGGTCCGAAGGCTCGTGGAACTCACCGGATTTTTTCATCCTTATGAGGTGGACATCGCGGCGGAGTTGGTGGATGAGCGGCTCAAGAAAGGCGATGTCAGCGGGTACCATTTCATCATGGCCGATTACTACGGCCGGCTGGCCGGTTACGCCTGTTTCGGTCCCATTCCCTGCACCGAATCGAGCTTCGATCTGTACTGGATCGCCGTGCATCCGAACTTCCAGGAGCGGGGCCTGGGCCGGCAACTGATGAGGGAGTCGGAAAACCGCATCCGTCACATGGGCGGCACCCGCATCTACGTGGACACCTCTTCCCGGGAGCAATATGCAAGCACCCGAACCTTCTATGAAAGCTGCGGCTACGTTCTCGAAACAATCCAACAGGATTTTTACGCCAAGGGGGACGGAAAAGCGATTTACTGCAAAACGATTGGATGAGGAATGCCCGTGGCGGAAGGCACAAAGGCACAAAGTGAACGACCTCCTATCATTATGCACGCTTTGTGAGTCTTCGCTTATTTTTACGCATGTTGTTGGAAAAAGTTTAAATCGGCAGGATACCAAAACTCAAGGCACTCCCGGCACTCTATGAACTCAAGGCACTCCAAGCACTTTATGCACTCCCGGCACTCCTAACCTCAAGGCACTCCATGAATCCCGGTCACTCTGCTCACTTCATAAGGACGCCCTTTATACCGCCGGAGGTCAGGGATACCACGTCCGTGAGGATGCGCGGCAGCGCAAATCCGCCGGGGCATGCCAGGTATTTCGGCCGCCAGACAGGAGCGAATTTATGTTTATACTGCCGCAGTCCTCGAAAATTATAAAAATGGTCTCCGAAGATCGTCACTAACCCGCCGATTTTATGCCACAGGGGGGCATTGGATCTGCTCTCTACACCGGCCAGGGGCGCCATGCCGAGACTGAACCATCGGTACCCCTGCTCCCGTCCCCACAGCATCATCTCGATAAACAGGTAGTCCATTATCCCTGGAAGGGCCTCCGGCCGGTAGCGCATGAGATCCACCGTAAGTTCTCGTTTTTCAGCACTTTTCCAGATGGTTGCAAACGCGACGATTCGCTCTTCGTGTCGCACGACAGCCACCGGAAATCGGCGGATAAAGGACGGGTTGAAATTCCCCAGGGAAAAACGTTTTTCCCGGGTATTTTTTTCCAGAAGCCATGCGTCGGAAATTTCCTGGAGCACCGCCATCTCCGAAAGGACATCCTTTTCCGTAAGGATCTGAAAACCACATCCCTGCTGTTCCAGTTTTCGATGGATGTAGCGCAGGGCTTTTCGCCTGCTGCCTTCAAGCGAAAATTCCGTCAGAGGTACCCGGGCCTCCTCCCCCAGCTTGAGCAGTGTCAATCCCACATCCAGATAATAATGCAGGTTCCGGTGGGCCACCTCGTAAAAAACGGCTTTCGCCCCGAAACGATTTGCAAGCCTCTTGAATTCCCAAATCAATTCCGGCCACGCCGTTTCCGGACCGACGGGGTCCCCCATGGCCACCCAACTCCTTCCGAACACACCGTACATGATAAACGCGGTTTTCCCCTCATCGAATAAAAACCGTTTGTCCTGGAGAAATGCAAGGTTGGCCGCGGCATAGGGACTGTGAAGAACGATTTCTTCGATGCCCTCCGGCAACCCTTCCGCGGTCCTGAAGCCGCGCGGGGGGGCAGCTCTCAGGAGGCGCGCAACGGCGAAAAGCAGGGCGGTCACCGTAACGCCGACGCTCGCCCGAAGGAAACGCGGCGCATCTCCATTGAAACTGAATCGCCACCATAAATCATGGCGATACGCCACATGACGATAGGAAAAAAGCCCCAGCCATACCGAGGCGCCCACCGCCACCAGGATGGCGGCGATCCAGCCGCCGCTCAATCGTTCGGAAAAAAGAGAGGCCTTTCGATAGAATTGTCCCCGGACCGGCAGCATGGCCAGGACGATGAGGGCCAGAATCGAGGCCTCCTCGAAATCAAGCCCCTTCATAAGCGACGCCACTATGCCGACCGCCAGCAGCAGGAGCGTCAGCACCCAGGCTGCATCAAGCCGTCTCTGGATTCCCCGGCCCAGCAGAATCAGTCCCATGCCGACGAGGCTTCCGATGAAATGCGACAGTTCAATGAGCGACAGGGGCAGCACCGGCTTCAGGAGCTGCATTCGGTATTCAATGGCCGGCGTCGCTCCGGAAAAAAGAAGAATCATCCCTCCCAGCGTGACGGCGATCCCCAATGCCATCGGAAGAATGGGCGACACCCATTTCCCGAGCAGTATCCCGAACCGGCGAAAAAGCGCCTGGTGCTCGGCATATTCGTGCCCGCCGAGAAGAACGACCGCGACAATCAGCGGCATCCAGTAGTATATGAGCCGGTACACCAGGAGGGCGGCGAATACCTGTTGCGCCGGATGAAAGGAGGAAAGGAGGAGCACCATGACGGTCTCGAACACCCCCAATCCACCGGGAACCTGGCTGGCAAGTCCCAACAGCTGGGCCATCAGGTAAAATTCCATGAACCGCGAAAACGGTATGGGCTCAAAGGCGCTGAGAAGCAGATAAAGCACGGCGGCGGCAAGCAGCCAATCCAGCAGGGCGACTGCAATTTGAAACACCGTAAGGGGCAGGGACGGCGGCTCAAATTCCCATTCCTTGATCGTAACCGGCGTTTTCCGAAGCCGGATGACCAGAAAATATCCCAGGACCACCGCCAACATGACGGCCCCCAGAACCCGAACAGATCCCAGCGGCACATGAACGCTGGTGGGAAATACCGGTGGAAACGCCGTGAAGACGGTCCCCCCCAGAAAGAAAAACCCTAACCAGAGGGAAAGGCTGCAGAAGACGACGACCTTGGTGATTTCTTCTGTGGAAAGACCCCATGCCGAATATAGTCGATATCTTACCGAAGCCCCGGCAATCATGGAAAGACCGACGTTATTGCTCAGGGTATAACCGACAAAAGATGCGAGACCGATTTTTCTGTAGGGAAGCGCATGGTGCACATAGCGCAGGGCCAGAACGTCATAGCAACTCATTATCCCGTAGCTGAGCGCGGTAACGCCAACGGCACCCAGCACCCTCGCACCGGTGATGCCGTTGATGGCCTGGAGAATTTGATGAAGGCGGACACCTTTCAGTTCATGATACAGCACCCATGCGGCGACCGTGAAAAGCAGGACGCTTATCACCGGTCCAACCGCGCGTTTGCCTTTATCTATCAGGGACCTGACGGACATAAATGGTTATCACTCCCGCAAGCTACGATCATCGTTTCAACTACCGCGGTACCTTGCTGCCGATACATTACAGCGACAAATGTCGAAACATAAAAAAAACGGCACCGGCAAGGCAAAGCCCCGCCCAAAGATAGTCCCATGAGAGGGACTGTTTCATATAGAAAAAGCAAAAGCCCGCAAAAACGATCATGGTCACAACCTCCTGCAACACTTTCAGCTGCGGCAGACTGAAGTAGGTGATCCCGATCCGGTTTGCTGGAACCTGCAGACAGTATTCGAAAAAAGCAACCCCCCAACTGAGTATGATCACAAGAATCAACGGCTTGGCCCTAAAGTCCTTCAGATGCCCATACCAGGCATAGGTCATGAACAGGTTGGAAAAAGTGAGCAGGATGATGGGTGCGACCCGCATGCGGCCTCCGAACTAAAATACATTTGGAAATCGGGATCCCATCACGACATGCAATGGGCACCCGGTCCGCAGCACCTATAATCCTCTCCCCCTCCCCTGTCAAATGCTTTTATTGAAAGTCCACGGCCATTTTGGTAACTATACCGCCATCCGCCAGCAGCGATGGATGGGTGGTCGCTTTCTCACGTAATCCTCCGGAATCGTACTATCGGTTATTTCAGTAACGTCGGTTACACGCAATTGCTCCGTCTGAAGCTCGAAGCTCTGATGGTTGGTGGAAAAGAAAACAGTACCGCCGGGTCGAATGATATCCATTACCGCAGAAAGGAGTGCCGGGTGATCTCTGAGGATATCGAATTCGTGGCTACGGACCCGGGTGGTGGAATAGGACGGCGGGTCCACCACCGCCAGATCAAAGCGATCTTCCGATTGTTTTGCCTTACGCAAAAAATCAAGGGTATGCGCCTGGACCAGACGGTTTCCGGTTTCCGGGATACCGTTGAGGGCCATGTTCTCCCGTGCCCAGCGGATGGCCGTTTCCGAGCGATCCACGGAAAGGGTGCTTTTCGCGCCACCCCTTGCCGCATAACATGAAAAAGCGGCCGTGTAGCAGTAAAGATTGAGGAAGTCCTTCCCCGCGGCCATTTTTCGAATCATCTGCCGGGTATTCCGATGGTCGGAAAACAGGCCTGTATCCACATAATCCCTGGGGTTCACGAGAAATTTCAGATCCCTTTCCGAAACAACGATCTTTTCGTCCGTGTAATCGAGACGTTCATAGCGTTTCCCGTCCTGTTTCCCTGCCCGTCGTTCTTTCAGGTGCACGTTCTCCGAAGAAACCCCCATCGCTTCCCCCACAGCCGCCCCCATCATGGGCAGCCATTCCGGAACGGACTGATTTCGCATATACTCGCCGATCACCAGATGGCCGGCGTACCAGTCCACCACCGCCCGGATCTCCGGAATATCCCAATCATAGAGTCTGAAAACTTCCAGATTCTGTTTTCCAAAACGCTTTGCAATATGTTTGAACCGTTTCTTCACCCGGTTTGCCAGCATTTCTCCCTGGTGTTGAAATTTGGTTTTTACTTCCGGTGATAACATAAGGTTCCTTATGGGTTCTATGTATGGTTAAGCGAGTAGATGGAGTGTCTCTAATGAGCTCGAGCTTATAAAGTGCCTTGAGTGCCTTGAGTTCATAGAGTGCCTTGAGTTAATGTATTCTATCTTTTTAGATGAAAAAGACGGAGTGAAACGACTCCTCAACTCCAGGCACTCAAGCGCACTCTATGAACTCCAGGCACTATCTTTTTTACTCTATCAACTCAAGGCACTCTCTTTTTTACTCTATCAACTCAAGGCACTCTCTTTTTTTACTCTACGGACTGCACGCACTCTTCGCATCCCCATTCCTCCACCGTTTTGTCTGAAAATCGAATTTCTTCTTGGTCAGAAGCAGGACACAGGCATCCACCACCTGGGGATCATACAATATTCCCTTTTGGTTTTCCAATTCTTCGATCCCCTCTTCGATGCCGATAGATGGACGATACGGCCGGAAAAACGCCATGGACTCCACCACGTCCGCCACGCCGAGAATCCGTGCTTCCAGAAGAATCTGATCCCCCTTGAGCTTCCGGGGATAGCCGCTGCCGTCCAGGCGTTCATGGTGCTGATAAATCGTTTCGGCGATCGGCCACGGAAATTCGATCTTCTTTAAAATATCATAGGCTGTTTGTGGATGCATGCGAATAATGGCCATTTCCGGTTCCGACATGGGGCCCGGCTTGTTCAGAATGGCGTAAGGAATCAGAATCTTGCCAAGATCGTGAATAGCGGCCGCCATTCGGAGGCCCTGAATCCGACTCCAGGAAAAGTCCAGTTCCGTCGCGATGGCCCGGCAAAGCTTGGTCACCCGGCGCTGGTGACCGGCCGTGTATGGGTCGCGCAGTTCGATGGTCATGGACATGGCCTGGATGATGGCCCCCATGTTCTTTCTTATCTTTTCCTGGTCGTGGTGAAGTTCGTCCTGGCACCGGTGAAGAATTTCGGCGTCCGAAATTTTTTCAACCAGGCCCGCAAATTCGCCCTTCTCATCCAGGAGTGGGGCGGCGGTGACGACCCAGGGCAAGTGCTTCGCGACCTTGCAGTGGTGTTTTCCGTTGTAGAGTTTTGGTGAATGGCTGGTCTGGACACTGGCCAGCGGACATTCGTGCGTACCGCACAGGATACCGGGGAAAACATCATGGCACTTCCTGCCCACCAGGTCTTCTGGATGTTTTCCGAAAAGCTGGGCAAAGGATGCGTTGACATACCGGATCGTAAATTCCCGATCGGTCACCATAAGGCCATCGGGAAACGCTTGAAAAATCTGTTTCCACTCCACGTGTTCGGTCATAGGATACTGGCTCGCAAAGGTTGAAGGTGGTTTTATATGCCGGAAGCGGCTTTTTCAGCATAACCTTTACGTTCAGGTCCGTCAATATGGGGGGCCTGGCGACCCTATGACGACGGTTGGCTGGACGCGGTGGACGAAGTGGACGCTGTGGACAAACCGACGCCATTGTCCACTTCGTCCACGACGTCCACAGTCCAATGGCATTTTTGGGGAGGGGGGAGAGGCGAAAACGCCGGGGAAAGAACGGAATCATTAAAAGTTCCCGGGGCGACCCCATGTCCGCCCCGGAAACAAATTTCACAGAGGCTGTTAGCCGTTCAGCATCCCAGCATCCTGGCATCCCAGCCGTCCAGCAACATCAATACATATCGTCATCCATGCCGCCGCCGGGCATTGCCGGGGCTTTTTTCTTCTCGGGTTTCTCGGCGATCATCGCCTCGGTGGTCAGCATGAGGCCCGATACCGACGCGGCATTCTGCAGGGCGAACCGAACCACCTTGGTGGGATCGATGACGCCGGCGGAGAGCAGGTTCTCGTAAGTTTCGGTGCCGGCATTGAACCCGTAGTCGTCCTTTCCTTCCAGCACCTTGTTCAGAACCACCGATCCGTCGCAGCCCGCGTTTTCGGCAATCTGCCGCAGGGGAGCGGAAAGGACCCGCCTCAGGATGTCCACGCCGCTCTTCTCGTCGCCTTCGGCTTTCACCTTCTCCAGGGCCTTGAGACAGCGCACCAGGGCCACGCCGCCGCCGGGGACAATCCCCTCTTCCACGGCCGCCCGGGTGGCGTTCAGGGCGTCTTC
>JBECKW010000044.1:0-4957 GCA_040235505.1 Desulfobacterales bacterium | reverse complement strand
TACAATGAAAGGATCAATATCAGCAAAACGTGCTCTAAATTTTAAAATGGATTTTTCTTCTAAGGCTAGCTCTGGACTGAATTTTGCTTTTATTAAAGTTGAGGCCAATTTTAGGTAAGGATACATAATATGCCTTTCTTCAATGTAAAAACCGCCCGGCTCTTGCCGTCATCTGACTTATAGCGTACCTGAGAGGCATCTTCAGGGCAAGCAGTTAATAGGCTTCCCCCTGCATGGAGATAGAGTTTCCGGTACTGCGTCCTTTCCAGTGGGAATTCATTCTCCGGGCGATTGACCACGTCCTCTCCGCCCGGATCGAGGATGGAAAGGCGAACCCTGGGGGTCGGGTCATTTCCCATCCGTTTTCAACCCCTCTCAGATAACGATCAATGAAACGATGGAGATCTTCCACGTTTTCGGGAGCGTAATAGTCGGGCCATTCGTGGGTGTTATGCACCCGCAGCCACTTCCGGGAAGCCAATCGTTTATAGCCGTCGAAGGTTCCCTTGGTATGAACGGGGTTGGTCCAGCTCGCCACCACGTAAGCGGGGATTCCAATTTTCTCCACCTGGGCGATTCTTTTCTCCCAGCAGGCAGGATGGGGCCCCTCGAATTTCGCCAGGGGAGAGGAGGCCCTTCCGGCATGATACCGTGGGAAAAAACCGGGTGACCATGCCAGCCTTTCCGCTTTCCGTAGGGGCCCCATGCCACGATGGCCGGCACATCGACCAGACCGTCGGGCCGGAAGACATCCGTGTAGATGGTCACGCCGTCGCGCAAGACCACAGAAATGTCCCGTTCAATCAAGATTCCATTCTCCACCGTCACGCCCGACGAAAATTCAGGTCGCATAGACGACTTCGAAATTCATCATGCCTGCCAGATCCCGGATTTCCTGAGTGTAATCCCCGTAGACCATGGAAAGGTGGCTTCCGAATTGCCCCTGTTTTCGCATAAATTCTTTCGAATCCGGGACCTTTATATGGGCCGCGAGGGAGCAACCGATGAGATTACCCTTATTGAAACCGGTACAATCGACAATTTCGCCCTTGGCGAGATATATTTTTGTTCCGAGCTGATCGAGACGGGTCAGGGTGACGGTCTTTTCCTCAAACTGATTGAAATCAATCATGACCTTCGTCCCCCACCCTGATTCGACAAAATTGCGCAAATGGTAAGGTAAATCCGGTTTGTCATATCCGGCCATTTTAATTCCGGGTACGCTGTGCCAGAGATAGATCCTGTCTTCTGCCATGGCGTACGTATTGCCCATAAATGATGACTTGTTCGAAACAGACATCAGCAATCGCATCGCGAGCAAGGCGTTGAGGTCTTCTTCACAGGCCGAAGCCGTTCCTTCATCCTTCAAAAGCGTGTGAACAAGACAGGGGGTAATCCTGTATTTCTCGGCAATTCTCGAGGCGCACAGTTCAAAGCACTCCACAGTAAAAGCATTACAGCCGTAAGTTTGCATCATGTCTTTAACAGCGTAGTAGAATTCGAAAGACCGTTTGACATGCTGCTTGTCGATGTGCGTTTCGGCTGCATTTTCGATCAACTGTTCCGCCCTTTCCTGCGCTTTCCGGCCCCATTCTTTACTATTTATTATCTCGTCCATCTTGTTTTCAAATTCGTGATAGGATACAAAATGGCTGCCTATTCCGAATTTTTCCTTAAGCATGTTCACATCCATACAGCTTCTTACGGGTACGGGCGGGAGGCCTCGATCTGTGATAATCAGGATGTTGGTCTGCTGAAAAACTTTTCGTGCTCCCATCAAAGAGAGAAGGTAGTTGAGCTCTTGCACATCGAAAACCGCGTATCCTTCCAGTCCCCTGGTTTCCAACGAGGCAACGAGATCGGCGCCGATAAAATCAGTCCCGGCCAGGGTCACAACCGGTTTTTTAAACCTCTCAGCGATGACGTTCCCTGTGTAATTGGTCAGCCCGCGCCCAAGGAGATAGACATCTGTTTTATCGTTTTCCGCTTCAAGTTTGGCCAGTTCCTCCGGACGAGCACGGAAATCTTCAGACATCTCCAGAAGCACCGCATCAAGTAACCGAATATCCGGGTTCAGGTTGGCTTTAAGTTCGTCGGCAAATGCTTTCACTCCCTCCCGGGCATCTGCCTTCTCTTGCTCCGGTGTTCTTCCGACCGCTATAGCCATCTGGGCTTTCCAGTCCGTTTCTTTGGGTGGGTTTTTCCCGGTTGATGGCCTGCATGGCCCTTCCCAGACATCGGAATGGATAAGAGCCCAATAAACCGGTTTGACGGCAATCCGGGTATCCATGGGGTGTTCCGAAACCCTCTTCGCGAATTGAATCCTCTGCTTTGTTTGTGCATTTGCAGCTGGTATGTTCGGGGTTATTTTTATTTGTGCATTTGCAGCTGGTATGTTTGGAGCTATTAATGACCCTGCCGCCCCTAATCCGAGGGCCCCTAAAAACTCCCGTCTTCTTATGGTTCTCATATTTGATTCTCCTTTTCTGATGATGTGTTTCCAGAAATTTCAGAATAGCCTTCGAGATCATTGTCAGTTTTCTTGCGGAATCCAGGGGTTAATCCTCGAAAAAACCCTTCAGTATTCTGAAAAAATCGTCGTTTCAGCTTCGACCAGAAGGACATATTGACCTCCCCGGACATTTCGGAATCGAATTTTAGCTGCACTGAGCGAGGTTGGCGCTCAAGTTCGAGATTGGTTACGTTTCCCTTAGAGGCTTTATGTATTTCAGGTAGGCAGGATTAGATGGGGATTATGACCGTATCAGGATACGTTGCCTCGTATAGGGTCTTGATGAAATATAAGGCGTCGATTTTTATAAAATCAAGTATAGATCTACGGTCGTTGAAAGGTCAAGAAAATTGAAAAAAGCCTCCAATATTAACGGAAATACAAAAATATTCTGGCTGTCTCAAGAGGCTCAATCACACTCAACGTCACTATTTTTCAATGGGCAACGGATATCTGCCCCCCTCTTACATATGATCGATTCTCAGAAAAACCAGCTCATTAAGTCTTTCGGTGGAGATCAAAAATTTAATTTTCTTTGGATTCTCTGGAGTGTTACGGTCGAGTGAGGCTGGAACCCTATCTTCCTCTTCTGAACTTCTTTTTCTATAGGCCCAACATATTGCTGCTGGGCGCACTGATGAATTAGCGTCCTCACCAGCAAATCATATATTTGTTTACCGTTCCGTGTCAGGCGCCGGCGACGGACCGCGACTGAACCAGCCCCGCAAAGGTTCTCAGCAGTAAAGCGGCCTCCGGCGTATCGGTAACGCTGTCCAGAATTTCCTGAACATCCCTCCCTGTGGATGCAAGCTCTTCTGCCTGGGCCTCAATGTAGTCGCGCATGATGTAAGCATCGTATTCCGGATGAAACTGAATGCCCCAGGCGCAGCCCCCCAGCCGAAAGGCATGATGCGGCTCAAAGCTGTTGGATGCAAGATGCACGGCCTCCGGCGGCAGGCGAAGCACGGTTTGGGCATGGGTTACATGCGCTGCAAATGTTTTCGGAAGCCACTGGAACAGGGGGTCGCCACCGGCTTCATTGCGAAGATGAACCGCCACGGTGCCGATTTCCTTGCCCCCTGGATGAAACCCCACCTCCCCGCCGAAAGCCTGGGCCAGAAGCTGATGGCCGTAGCAGATACCCAGCATGGGGATACCAGCATCCAGTATCCTCGGTAGCCAGGCCTCGACTGCCACGCTCCAGGGCAGGCGGTCGGTCACCATGGCGTGAGACCCTGTAATAACAACCCCGGCGCATGTATCCGGGGCGGGAAGAACTGCTCCCCTTTCGACATCCACAGTTCGAATTTCAAGGTCCCCCGCCCCCAACCCGGCGGTGGTCCAGGCGTCAAAATCGCCAAAACGCTCTGCTGTTGCAGCGAAGGTTGTGCCTGTTTTGATGATATACACTTTTTTCATACTTCTTCTCTGCTATCATCCTTTTTTGTCAAAGGTTTCAGCCATGGCGGCATCCTAACTTGAATCTTGATGCAGGATTTAAGAACCCGCCACCGGCCAAAAGCCACGAATGTGATAGCATGTTTTGGACTAATTGGGTACATGGTTTGGAATGATTTTGTGAGAGGCGGTGTCCAGCCGGGCAGGTGCAAGAATGTCCTGATTATCACTAAATCGGATTCTTAGTGAACGAATTATACTTAACTGCTGATCTAAAAAAGGGTGGTCCCCGATATTTTAAGGGGACCGCCCCTTTTTTTTAATTAGTCGGTGCTTCTTCCCAGTTGACGCCCTCCTGGGGTGCCTCGTCAAGGGTAATATACTCATCCATGTTTTTATTGTAATTCGGCCAGCGTTTGTTTTTGTAAACGGTTTTGCCCTTGTTCATTTCCCATTCTTCATGGGTAACCTTTCCATCCTTGTTGGTATCCATCACATCGATAAAAGCCTGGCCGGTGGGCCCGTTTCCCACGTGGGGGCTGTTGGCCACAAAGCCGCCGGCCGGCATGCCTCCCTCGGGCGGAGTCCCGCCTCCGGGCGCGGCACCAGCAGGTGCACCGCCCGGGGGCGCGCCCATGTCCTTAATCATATCCGGCGTCGGGGCTTCGGAAAGTTCTATGAAACCGTTCTGGTCTTTGTCCCACCCATCGAACATGGTATCCGGTCCCCCGAACTCGTCCTTGGAAACCTTGCCGTCCCCGTTGCCGTCCTCGGCTTTGATAAATGCCGCGGGCATGTCATCAGTAGCGCTCATCCAGGAAGGCCCCTGGCCCTGGGCGAAACCGCTCCCGCTGAAACCAAGCATGGACACTGAAATAAAGAAAATACCGGCCGTACATAAAAAGATTTTCTTTTGCATTTTGCCCCCCCTTTTTCAGTTATGGATTGTTACAGATCAAATTCTATTCAAAATTTCCAGAAGTGGTTTCAGACTTGCGTCTATTTTATTGACCAGGGTTGGGTAACACAAATCCTCGATACCATACG
>JBECKW010000022.1:0-10476 GCA_040235505.1 Desulfobacterales bacterium | reverse complement strand
CGTTCAACGAGCGGGGTATCGTGCTCGTAGGCGCGCGCGTGTGGGAACGCATGAACGCCGGTGTGGTCTATGTCGACCACGGTGCTCGTCATGATCCCATCGGTCCGAGAATCGATCGGGGTGGCGCGATCAACGCCATCACGCCGCACGGCCTGACATCGAAGAACGCCTGTGGACAGGCCACCAGTGGCTTCCTCGTAGACGTTCAGCCGGTGTCGGGCGAAGAGTGGGACAAGTGGCGTCGGGAGTATCCCGAGGCTTTCGCCCGTCCATACGACCATGCTGCCGGGCTCCGTATGGATGCCTGGATCCAAGGAGGTAAACGATGAAAACTTTCATTGTCGATATCGCTCTCTGCAACGGGTGCTACGCCTGTCAGATAGCCTGCAAAGACGAACACGTGGGGAATGACTGGACGCCTATAGCTAAGCCTCAGCCAGATACGGGCCAGTTCTGGATGCGTCTCACCGAGCACATCAAGGGCACCGTTCCCAAAGTGAAGATGCATTACGTGCCCCGGCTCTGCCAGCACTGCGAAGCAGCTCCCTGCATGCCTGCGTGCCCCATCGAAGGCGCGATCTATCGGCGTGGGGATGGGCTGGTCATCATCGACCCCGAGAAGTGCAGCGGCTGCAAGGCCTGCGCGGACGCCTGCCCCTATGACGCCATCTTTTTCAACGAGGATCTCAACGTGGCGCAGAAGTGCACCGGTTGTGCGCACCTGCTCGATAATGGATGGAACGAGCCGCGTTGTGTAGACGTCTGCCCGACTGCCGCCATCAAGTTCGGCGAAGAATCTGACTTCGCCGACGAGATCGCGCGCGCCGAGGTCCTGCAGCCCGAAGCAGGGACCAAGCCTCGGGTCTACTACCTGAACATGCCCAGGAAGTTCGTGGGCGGCACGCTCTTCGACCCCGTCGAAGACGAAGTGGTCATCGGCGCGACCTGCACGCTGCAGTCTGTTGACGGCGGTGAGACTTTCACCACGCAGACCGACGACTTCGGCGACTTCTGGTTCCACGGGTTGGCGGTTGACACGTACAAGCTGACTGTCGCCGCCGCCGGATTCCAACCGCTGACGGTGGACTCCATCAGCACCGAGAAAGACGTGAACCTGGGAGACCTGGCTCTGTTGAAGTAGGTAGAGTAAACGATCCGCTCCCAAAGTGCGGCGCGAGAAGGAGAAGCCTAACTTTTCCGGGCACCTCTTCCTCGCGCCGCTTTTTATTTGGCAGTAGCTATTTTTATGTTAAAAATTGAATAAGATGGCCGGGTGTTTTGCATAGTGCCCCCGTGCCATGTAAAAAGTGAGCGCGGGAAAGCGGTAATAATTAGTTGAACAAAAAATTATTGTATATTTATGGGAGCATACAAAATGCCGGGGTATGAAAAGCCAACAACAGAGTTTAATAAAAATAGGAAAGATTTTTTTCGTGTTATTCAAAACATGAAATCTAGGTTCAATAGCAAAATTGAGAATATGGCGATGTTAAGGGTTGATGTCGGGGTTATGGTTGTTGCGGATGATACCGATCCAAGAATTATTCTTGGGCCTGCTGAGGCTGTTATAAATGGTTTTAGAGATTTGGACAGAGCCGTTAAAGGCCTGCCTGAAGATCAACGATTAACATTGGAAGAAGCAAAGGCTATTAGTGCATATCTGGATTATATGTGGGCCAGTATACCGGAAATAGCCAGAAATCTTTCAGTTAAAGGCGAAAAGGGCGATCTGATAAAACGGAATGAACTCCTTGCCATATATGATGATATAGATGAGTATCATGATCGTATATTTGGGAAGCTTTCATATAATGAAGGAAAGATTCTTAAAAATGAAAGGGAACAGGCACTTAATTGTCTGCATGACCAAATGTCTGCGATAGAAGAAGCGGTACTGGAAGAGGCGTGGACGAAAGTATTTAGGCTTACAAAAGATATTAAGGGTGTTGCTGAATATGAATATGAATATTTCATACATTATCGTCCCAAGACTGATAGTAGGGGAAACCCTCTTCCTCGTATTTATGCTGATTATAAGGATGAAGTGGAATAGGTTCGGACCACGCTAACGAACTGGAAATATAGGAAAGGTGTCTCATTTGGGGTCGAGGACTTCCCGCTCGAAGTCCGGGATCTTCGACAAGGGTTCAAGGATTCGAGGGGGCAAGGGTTCAAGGGATAAAAAAACAGGTGCCTTTTCAAAGAAAAAGGCGGGTAGCAGCTGAAATTAGCCCGTTTATAACGTTCAGGACTATTTGCCATTCCTTATTGTAGTGTATTTCACTCGACCCCTCGACCCCTCGAATCCTTGAACCCTAATTTAAAGAACATCCATGGCAGCATGAAAGCCTTCGTGGACGGCCTGTTTGACTTTTCTCGGACTGACGCAATCGCCGACGAGAAAGTACTGTTTCGACGCCGCATCACACAAACGAAACGCCAGTTCCGTTTGTCCTTTCATGCCGACGGCAATGACGACGGTATCGGCTTGGATGACCTGGGGTGATCCGTCCTGATCAAGGGCCACGATGCCGGTGGATGTAATTTCCCTGCAGGTCCATCCGGTATGTGATTCAACCTTCCCATCCATCGTGCCGAACAGCGCAATGCGATGGCTTTCGGTGGCGTCCACGGCCAATTTGTCGAGCATTTCCACCAGGGTGACCTTTTTCCCAAGGGCGGCCAGGTGAAGCCCTGTCTCACAGCCCACCAGACCGCCGCCGATCATCACCACGCGCTCGCCCACCTTTTCAGGTTCCCAATAGGTATCCACGGCAAACAGGACGTTGGGACCGGAAATTCCAGGGATGTCGGGGGTAATGGGCCGGGCACCGACGGCCACAATCAATGCATCCGGATTTTTTTCTTCCACCAGAGCGGGGGTGGCGGGTGCGTTGAGTTGAACGTCAATGTCCAGCCTGCCGACACGGGTGATCAGGGAGTCTTTAAATCGGTTCAGGTCGGTTTTATAGCTGTCGAGTTCGGCGAATTTCAGCGTCCCCCCCAGGAAGTCGCTTTTTTCCATGAGCGTGACCCGATGGCCCCTTTCCGCCGCCGTTATGGCGGCATACATGCCTCCGGGGCCGCCGCCCACCACCAGGACGTCTTGCCTGCGTTTGGGCAACGGCGCCAAAGAGAGGCGGTACTCCTTGCTGGTAATCGGATTGACCGAGCACTGAAAGGTGTGGGGCGGCGTAATTTCACCCTCTATCTGGGGCATGGGGCTGAAGCAGCCGCATCGCAGACAGGGTGAAATTTCATCGGCCCGACCGGTGAGCGCCTTGATGGGAAAATCAGGGTCGGCCAGGGCCTGCCTGCCCAGGGCGACAAAATCGGCCTTGCCTTCGGCAACGATCTGTTCGGCCATCGCCGGATCGTTAATGCCGCCGACGACGGCCACCGGGATGGAGACCGCATTTTTAACGGCCTCCGCAAGGTGTACGTTGCATCCATGGGGGTGGTACATGGATGAGAAGGTTCGTGACTCCACATGAAGATGGTAAATGCCCACCGAGACATGGATGATGTCCACCTTTTTTTCGATCAGCCTGGAAAATTCGACCGTATCATCGATGGTCAGGCCGCCCTCGACAAGCTCCTCGCCGCTGACCCGATATTCGATGAGAAAGTCGCCGCCGACACGTTCCCGTACCCGATCGATCACCATGATGGGGAATCGGGCCCGGTTCTCCAGGGTGCCGCCGTAGAGGTCTTTTCGCTTATTGGTATAGGGGGAAAGGAATTGTCCCAGGAGCCATCCGTGGCCGCCGTGAATCATGCACATGTCGAACCCCACCAGTTTGAGGTAGGCGGCGGCATTGGCGAAGTTGTCCGCCACCCGGTGCATCATCTCTTCATCCATCTCGTCAACGGTGATGCCGTCTTCCCGGACATAACCGCTGGGGCCGATGGGATTTTTATACCCTTTAATATTTTTCGGGTGATTCCCTGCACCGCTGTGGTTGATCTCCATGGAAGCGATGGCACCATGCTCTTTAATGGCCATGGTCAACTCATGGAAAGCGCCCGAATGCCAATATTTGGGATTAGGGTTGGCGATATCGTTGAAGGCATCGCTGCGGTTGGCAAATTCCCAATCCACATCGGCTTCGCCCACCGTGACCTCGGCAAAGCCGCCCCGGGCGCGGGCGCCGTAAAAGGCAATGCCCTGATCCGACGGCCGGTTGTCGACAATACAGTTGTCGCTGGTCAGGGGGGCCATTTGCAGCCTGTTTCGAAACAACGTTTTCCCGATTTTAATGGGGCTGAAGAGATGGGGATAGGTTTTCATCGGACAATCTCCGTTTGCAGAAAATATAAATAAGACGATAGGAATTTGCTTTTCAAGAATAAATTTATGCCAAAATCACAATAGGTTGTCAATGTAAAGTCGCCATAATATTGGGTGGCTTACATTCGCATGCATTCTTTCAACCTCAAACCACCGCCATATATAACCTGTGCCACGAGTTTTGAGAGGCCTTCGAGATTTCCGATCAATTTCTCGACTTCCTTTTGAGAAAGGACCCTCGGAATTTTCTTTCCCCGGCGTGACCTAACCACTTCGGTCACCGTTGTGTATCGCCACTTTACTTGTGGGTATTCTATTAGGTGTTTATTCCCGTATGAAAGGATCCAAAATGAGCATTTTCGTTATTTTTATGATTATTGTTTCGATTCTTTCTGCTGTATTAGTGCCTTTATTGTTCGCGCCTTTGTGAAATTACGATAGTTCATTGCTGGCCATAAAGAGCTGAAACGGAAAATGTCTCATATTGAAAAACGATTGACTGAGTATGATGAGCAGATTGTCGAGCTAGGTAATCAAATAAAACTTCTGCTTGACTCCGATCTGCCGCCAAAGAAAAGAAGGATTGGATTCTGAATTCGGCACTAACCTTTGCTTAAACGGCGACGGCAAAAAGCCGCCGCGCGTCAAACAGCCTTCGATTAAAAAAATATGAATGAAAACATAAAAATATTTTCAGATGGCCTGGAGCTTTTAGACAGAATTAAACCAATTTGGGAAGAAACAAAAAAATACCATGTGGATAAATCTCTGCATTTTTCAAAAGACTTGAAATCTATATCATTTGAAGAAAGAAAAAAGGTCCTCATTTCAAAGGCGAAATTTTTGCGAGTTGATGTTGCAAACAATATAGAAGAGGAAAAGGATGTTGGATGCTGCATCACAACCATCGACAATAGCAACAGAGGGGAAATCGATTCTCTTTTTATTTTAGAACGATATCGAAAGCAAGGTATTGGGAAAAAACTCACGGAATTGGCATTGACTTGGCTTGATAAAAATGGGGTTGTTAATAGCTCAATAATGGTTGCATGCGGAAATGAAAAGGCCATCGATTTTTATGAAAATTTTGGTTTTTATCCAAGAAATATTCAGTTATCAAAAAGGCAATAAGGAAAAGATTTTTACCGAACCAGCGGGTAATCGATGTCATTAACAATATTTCTGTTTGCCCAATCGTTTTTAATGTTTTCGAAAAACTGAAGAAACGTTTTATTGCTGAGTTTAATGAGTTTAAAGATCTTTACTTTATTTGAAGGCCGAACAACCGCTTTCAAAAAGGACCACAAAAGGCGGGCGGCCTTGCCCAAAACGGCTTCATCATTAACCGCACTTCGACAATGGTCCGCATTCCTTTTGTGGCCAGTGAAGCGGGGCGTTAGCCGAAATAAGGAGTATGAACCATGTCCGAAACGAACAATAAAATCCTCGCCCGCCGACTCCTTGAGGAGGTGGTAAACACTGGTTTGGTGGATCGTTTGCCGGACTTTATGTCCACTGACTGCCAGGCACCCAATGGCAATATTCAGGGCTTGGCGGGGTTTCGAGAACATTTGTTAATGTTCCACACGTGTTATCCTGATATGATTGTTACGGTCGACGGTCAGATCGCGGAGGAAGACATTGTGGTTACTTGGTGGACGATGCGGGGAACACACACCGGCGATTGGGGAGATGTCAAGGCCACACATAGGCCGATCCGTTTAACTGGCGTGAACATCCAAAAAGTCCGCAATGGCCGAATCGTCGAGCACTTCGGAGGCTCTAACTCACTTGAAGCTCTGATGGAACTGGGCGTGGTGAAGTGGGTGAGTGGCCAACCTGAAAATCCAGCCGGTCCGAAAAGCCGGGCGGCTGATTAAATCGTTCGGCATTAATCAATAGAAGGCTTTGTCAAGAGGGCCACCCATGGACTATTCAAACGATACTCATCTTACCATCTATGGACCGTCAGGTCGACTTCAGGTACCGTAGTGGTAATCTCAACTACACGGCAGCATGGATTTTGCTAACATTCCTCGGCTTATTCGGCATACACCGTTTTTATATGGGAAAGTGGGTTGCGGGGATAGTGTATCTGCTGTCAGGAGGCATTTTCGGCATCGGATATCTATACGATCTTTGTACTCTAAATGATCAAGTCTCGCTAATTAATAGTCGGATGTAGCTCCATTAATTAATCGGGGTCGGGCCACGCTAATAAACTGGAACATAAGAAATAGATTCAAAAAAAGCTCTAAAAATGGAGCAATTTTAGTTTCTTGGGGCCCAAAGCAGCGATATGGAAATGGCGAGAGCGGAAAGACATTATATACCTGGACAAATATGGCATGTTACCCGTCGATGCCATAAAAGGGAATTTTGTGATGGTTTGGCCCGACCCGGTGGGCGCAATCAGTAATTTCAAAAAGGAATATTATGATTCAACAGGATTATGATTTCATTGTCATCGGAAGCGGATTTGGTGGTTCAGTCTCCGCTCTGCGCCTGGCCGAAAAAGGTTATTCAGTGCTTATACTGGAAAAAGGAAAAGAATATAAAGTAGAAGATTTTCCTAAAACCAACTGGAATCTGAAACGCTGGATGTGGATACCCTGGTTGAAATTTAAAGGATTTTTTAAACTTTCATTCTTTCGACATATTACCATTCTATCTGGTGTCGGAGTTGGTGGTGGCTCGCTTGTCTATTGTAATACGTTACCTATCCCTAAAGACAATTTTTTCAAAGCAAAAAGCTGGAGCCATCTGGCTGATTGGAAAGAAGAACTGAAGCCATTTTATCCGGTAGCTTTGAAAATGTTGGGCGCCAATCCTAATCCGAGATTGGAGGCGGGGGATAAGGCTTTACAACAATTAGCACAACAGATGGGTAAGGAAAAAGAATTTGAACCAACTAATGTCGCCGTCTTCTTTGGCCAACCGGATAAAACAGTATCCGATCCCTATTTTGATGGCAAAGGACCGGATCGCGCCGGCTGCAATTTCTGCGGCGGCTGTATGATCGGTTGTCGCTATAATGCAAAAAATACTCTGGATAAAAATTATCTATATTTAGCCCGACAACTTGGCGTTAAAGTGCAACCGGAATCAGAAGTATATGATGTTATTCCTTTAAATGGTTCAAATGGATCAGAAGGTTATGAGGTGAAATGGAAACGATCAACCAGTTACTTTAAGAAAAAAGGAATAATAATTGGAAACAATATTATTTTTGCCGGCGGTGCACTCGGAACAGTTCCATTGTTATTAAAATTGAAGAAAAAAAGTTTGCCAAATATTTCTGATAAACTTGGTAGTGGTATTCGAACCAACTCGGAAAGCCTGTTCGGAATCGTCACGTTTGATAAAAATACGTCTTTCTCTGAAGGCGTTGCCATTGGTTCAATTCTGCATACGGACGAATACAGCCATCTTGAACCCGTTCGCTATTCTTCGGGTTCCGGTTTTTGGCGTATTCTATTAGCACCGATGGCTCACGGTAATAATATTTTTATTCGACTATTTAAAATAATTTATGATTTTATCCGCCATCCGATTCAAAATTTGAAAACTATATCGGTTTGGGATTTTGCTAAACGAACACAAATACTTTTATTTATGCAGTCTATTAACAGCACCCTGAGATTTTCCAGAGGATTATTTGGTATGAAGTCCAATATGGAGGAGGGACCTGCACCGACAGCCTTTATCCCGGAAGTAGATTCGCTGGCAAAGGATTATGCAAAAATCGTCAATGGCAAACCGGTTAGTCTTTTTACGGAAACGATTATGGGCATTCCAACCACAGCGCATATTCTGGGTGGTTGTGTGATGGGTAAAGATGCTGGTGAAGGAGTTATCGATAAAAACAACCGGGTATTTGGTTATGACAATATGTGGATTTGCGATGGCTCAACGATTTCGGCCAATCCCGGGGTAAATCCGTCATTAACGATTACTTCAATCACAGAAAGAGCAATGAGTAAAATTTCAGAAAAAAATTGTTCTATTATAGGAGTATCAGACCACCGAAAGTGATTTTACTCATAATGAAAAATGGGCAAAAGTGGGGCGCTTTTCGGCCTTAGGATGATGTTTTTGGCCACAAAAAAGCGGTTCTAAGGATACACACCCCATGCTGAGGGCAAACCGCTACCCCTTTACAATGGCATTTTGGGGTATGAAAATGCAGGTTTAAGGCCCGAAAACGGTTACCGCTGGGAAAAAGGAATGGGTGATTCCAAACCTCACCAAACCTCACAAGATAATCATCAAAATTCCGGCGGATGGAACTGCTGCAGGCTATCTCATCAAATGAAGCCTGTGACGCTCGGTTATTCTGTGGTAGAATCGAGTTCTATGAAAGATACGGACAAAACGCTGATAACGGCTGCCTTCAACTCCCAGAGAGACTTCTTCCTCACTGGCCGGACCAGAGATTACCCATACCGGATGGGCCAGCTGAAAAACCTGAAAGCCGCCATAGATAAATACGGTGATGCCATCGGCGACGCCCTCTGGCGAGACCTGCGGAAATCTCCCGAAGAGGCCTATATTTCAGAAATCGGCGTTGTGAAGCAGGAGCTATCCCATCAGATGTGCCATCTGAAAAAGTGGATGAGACCGCGAAAGGTCAAAACGCCCCTGTATCTGTGGCCGTCCCGCAGTTCTGTCGAATACGAACCGCTGGGAAACGCCCTGATCATCGCACCGTGGAACTATCCCTTCCAGCTGCTGATCAATCCCCTGATAGGAGCCCTTTCCGCCGGTTGTACCGCTTACCTGAAGCCCTCACCCTCGGCCCCTGCCTTTGCGCAGGTCATGGGGGAAATGATCGGAGAGTTCTTCGAGCCCGCCGCGGTCTCGATCTGTCAGGGACACCGCGATGTCAACCGGCATCTCCTGGAGCTCCCCTTCGATTTTATCTTCTTCACCGGCAGCCCCGCCCTGGGAAAATTCGTCATGCAGAAGGCGGCGGAGAACCTGACACCCGTTGTCCTGGAACTGGGGGGAAAAAGCCCCTGTATCGTCGACAAAGGGGCCGATATTCAAGCAGCGGCCAGACGGATCGCCTGGGGGAAGGCGATCAACGCCGGACAGTCGTGTATAGCCCCCGATTACCTCTTCGTCCACAGGGAGATCAAAGGCGATCTGCTCGATGCCGTCGCTCGGAATTTCACGGAGATGTTCGGCAAGGATCCGTCCCGAAGCCCCCTGTACCCGCGAATCGTCGATGCCCGGGCCGTCGACCGGCTCGGCGGGCTCCTCCGTCCGGGGCTCCTCCATTCGGGAGGGGCCTTCGACAGGGAAAGCCGCTATTTCGCGCCCACCATCATCGACGGCGTTCTGCCGGAACACCCTCTCATGCAGGAGGAAATCTTCGGGCCGATACTGCCGGTGATGTGCTTTTCCGACAGGGAGGAAGTGATCCGTTACCTCAACGGACAGCAGAAACCCCTGGCCTTTTACTATTTCGGCAGGAATAGGACCGGACGGGATTTGATGAAGAGAGTCTCTTTCGGCGGCGGTTGTCTGAACGACACCATGCTGCACATCGCCAACCACCACCTGCCCTTCGGAGGAGTGGGAAACAGCGGCATGGGGAAATACCACGGCGTCGAGAGTTTCAGGGTCTTCAGTAACCGAAAGGCCCTAGTCTCCGCACCGCGGCGCTTCGATTTGCCTTTCCGGTATCCGCCTTTCAGAATGTTTCCCCTTCTGAAGAAGTTTCTATAGGCCCCGACTCGAGGCCCTGTATCCGGTTTCCCGAGTTGACAACGGCTCCTTTGGGGAAGATACTGTACTGGCCATGAAATTCCAGAGCAAACTGGTCCTCACATACGCTTTTACAAAGAACGAATCCGTTCCACCTATACGTTTCTTAACAGAGGTCTGGTCGATCAATTGGACAACCTCTACGGCCAGATGGATTTCATACTGCTGAACTTTCTTTCCGGGGAAGAAGAGAGGTCAGGGTCACCGATTAAAGGTCAGGTCAAGAGAAAAAACGCCTCCCCGTCTAAAAAATGGTCTTTTTTCACTTGACCTGACCTTTAATGGGTGACCTCAAATCCAGTTTTTTTGGGATTCAATATTTTTTTGAACTTTGTTATAAAATTTTGATTATGAAACGTCATTTATCTTTATGGGTGGCAATTGGGGCTTTAATAATGGCCGGTTGTTCAAAT
>JBECKW010000019.1:0-2773 GCA_040235505.1 Desulfobacterales bacterium | reverse complement strand
TCAAAGAATAGGGGGGTCTTTCCAAAGGAGTGGTGAACTCCGGCCCCGATCAGTCCCGTCATATAGGCGCCGGCTTTTCCCTTGCCATAAGCGGCAAGGCCCTGGCCTGTCAGGTAAACGGATTTGTACGGGAAGTAGTCTACCTGAAAACCGAGGTTTTCCACATTCTGGTCGATGTGGTGGGTCCGCCAATTGTCATTGCCTTTCAAATAGGTCTGGTGGACTGCGCGAACGCGGAATCGCTCATGACCATAATCCGAAAGCGCGGCAAGAGGATAAGTGCCTTTGCCGACGTTCGGAACACCATAGCGGTAGCCGATCTCCAGGCTTGCCGTGGCGGCCTCGAAACTGCCGTCGGGAGCATCCAGGTACCCGCCGTCGATCGACAGGAAGAGAGAATCGGTCAGAAACTGCTGAGCGGTGAGTCGGCCCTCGAGAAGAAACCCGCCCCCCGTATCCACACCGCCGCCGCCGCCCGCTCCAACGCCCGCGGAAACCTTCAAAAATGTTCGCCTCGCCAGGTCGAAGCGGTACCCGCCGCCCAGGAGAATCTGCATATACCCGTTGCTTTTCCCCTGCATCGCGCCCTGGGTGCCGATTTCCAGAAAAGCGTGCCTGCCGATGTAATCCTGCCACCGGACGCCCGTCAGCCCCATGGAGCTGTACTGATCCTCGCCGGAAATCGTCCGGACATTCCGGGGAATTAAATAATGCTGGAAGACCAGGCTGATTTCCTGCTCGGAAGCAGGCAGACGGAAAGAGGAAGTGCCGGAAAAGCGTTCAGCCTCCGTCCAGCCCTTTTCAATCAGTATATCGAAGGGCAGTTCGGCGGCGACATAGGGCTGGGTGCTGTTGATGTCACCGAACGGAAACATCACACGGCTGATGCCGAAACCGATGTTGGCCTGCTCGCCGAAGCGGAACAAAAAGCCCGCATGGGGCCGAAGCATCAGACCGCCGCCGGACAGCTGATAGCCGCCGCGTCCACCCCCGGCACCCACAAACAGTCCGCCGGTGAATGAAATGCGGTCGGTGATATCCTTTCTCAGCTCTCCGTCAAGGCCAAGCGTGATGAACCCGCCTCGATCTCCGGTTACGGAGCCGTAAAGGCCCGGCCCGACGGAAAACCAGTCGCATGCTTCATACAGAAACGTCCCGCCCATAATCCCCATATCCTCATCCGCGGGCAGGGAAAGCTGTTCGAAGGTGGTCCGAAACACGCCGCCGGTGCTTTCGATCTCGTCATCGGCATAACACCCTATCGAGGTTATGAACAAAAGCAGCAGTACGGCAATGATCGTCGGCAGACACTTATTTATGAAATTTCGTCCACCATCCTCGATCATTTGCAGAATCATGAGTGAAGCCATTGTCGCCTATATTCGGTCCGCTCGGAAAAATTCAGAAAAATGCAAGACAGGTTCCTGGGATGTCGTTCTAATTAAAAGTGGTGGATGCTTTAAATAAATCCTGCTCCTCGGCTCTTCCGCTTTTCCGCTCTTCGATTCCCCCCTATGAGCCATGAACCATCAGCTCGATTCTGCTCTCTGACCTTCGCCCTCCGCCCTATGCTTTTTCCCTGTGAGCTATCAGCCATGAGCTATGAGCTGCCCTCCACTCCTCTGATCCGCAGATTTCGCAGATTTACGCAGATTAAAAGACCATAAAGAAATTCGGTCAAATAGCTTTTTTTCTGATCGCTGTTTTTCTCTGAGCCTCTTCGGCTCTGTGGGCGATAATGCATTTAAGTTTTTGCTTTTATTTATATATAAATCTTTTCTTCGAAGTCTTCGCTTATCTGCGTGCTTAGCGGCTTGGCGTGAGACCATGTTTTTTTGCCGTTTCTGGCCTCTGATCTCCGACCTCTGACCCCCGATGATCCTCGGATTGAAACTTAATTCAGATTCTATTGCATCATCTTGAATTCTATAGTATTATTTTAAAAAATGATAAATTGGTGGAGGCCATCTGATGAACAGCTTAACTAACGATAAGTTATTAATATTTGAACGCATTTTAAGCGAGCAAAAGCAACTCGCTTTTTATGGTGTAAAAAATATTGGGTTATTCGGTTCATTTGTTCGAGGTGATCAGAAATCCGATAGCGACATAGATGTTCTTGTGGAATTCATCCCGGAAAAGCACACTTTTGATAATTTTATGGAGGTCGCTTTCCTGCTTGAAAAGACCCTTGAACGCAAGGTCGATTTAATCACGCCTGAGGCTCTAAGTCCCCACATCGGTCCTCATATTCTAAAAGAGGTTGAGCGTGTCCCCATTGCCGCATGAATATATTCACCATATTCTAGATGAGATTGATTATATCTTAACCCAGATTGCCGATATGGATTATGACGCTTTTGCTAGAAATCCAACAACAAAAAGAGCATTCGTTCGAAGTATAGAAATAATCGGCGAAGCATCAAAAAAGATACCGGATGACATCAAGGCGATTCAACCTGATATTGAATGGCGAAAGGTCTCTTGAATGCGGGACCGGCTTATCCACGATTATTTTGGGGTTGATTACACCATCGTTTGGGATGTTGCGACAAATAAACTTCATGATCTTCGTACCAAAATGCAAGCGCTCCTTCATAAAATATCCTGATATGCCTCTGACCTCCGACTTCCGACCTCTGCTTTTAACTCCGGCTCTTCCTCTCTTCGGTTTTTCCCGCCCTTGCCCTTACCCTCGTCCCTCGTCCCAGCGAAGCGGTCATCCCTCTTCCATCGAGTATTTGCTCCGCCCTCCGCCCTATGCTTTTTCCCT
>JBECKW010000263.1:0-7339 GCA_040235505.1 Desulfobacterales bacterium | reverse complement strand
CCGACATTCAAGCGAAACGTGTGCAGAAAACGGTCCGGGTCAAGCCTCAACAGAAGGGCCTTGTTCAGCAGCATGGCATCGCGAAACGGCCCATCTCCGAGCGTTACATCGGCAAGATCAAAATACTGGATTTTCGATTTAACGACGGGTGCTGCGGCATCCCCAGGGATGGGAGGAAGGACTTCAGCCAGAGCAATTGATACGAACATGGACAAACACACCGAGAATGCAAACACCCCTTTAGTTACCCGGCAAGACATGACTGATGAATTCATGATGTTCCTCCTGTTGATACATTCAAATCGAGTACTGTCTCCCGGATCACCAGCTCTGCTTCCAGAACATGCGTTTCAACCGGAAAGGCCGTTTTTGCCTCAATATTCCGGATCAAAATTTCCGCCGCCTTTTCCCCCAAGGCTTCCAACGGCGTGCTGATCGTCGTCAGTGCCGGCGACCAATGCCGGGCGAATTCAATGTCATCGATCCCGATAACGGACACCTGCTCCGGGATTCGGATGCTCAGATTTTTCAGGGCGGACATTAGTCCCATGGCCACCATGTCGTTGTAGCAAACGACCGCCATGGGGAACCGGTCGGGAGAAGTGCCATTGAAGTATTCAAGTCCGGTCCGATAACCGTCATCGAAATGCGAACCGCAGGGAACGACCAGTCCGTCATTATAAACCAGCCGTGACTCGCTGAATGCATTTCGAAACCCGTTGATCCGCTCGTGGCTGTGGGACGCGAATTCCGGACCGGAGAAATGAACAATTCGGGAATGACCGCATTCGATCAGATATTTGACGGCATCCGTGACGGCTTTCAGGTTGTCGATACTTACGACATTTGTCCGGATTCCGCTGACTTCTTCCAGCATCACAAACGGATAGTTGAGATTCTTGAGCCTGAAGAGATGATCGATTTCAGTGTTTCCGTCGATGACCGGCGCGATGATGGCACCCTTGACCTCCTTGGAAGCAAACTGCCGGGTAAGGGTCTCCTCGTTCTGGTGATCGCGTTCGGAACTGGCGATAAACAGGCTGTAGTCTTTTTCGTTGGCATATTTTTTAACGCCCGCGGCAACCGAGGTATAAAAGGGGTTGTCAAGTTCGCGGACCAGCAGGCCGATGCTTCGGTCGCTGGTTCGACCCTTCAATCCCCTGGCCTGGCCTTTCGGCTGGAAATTGAGCTCCTTGATAATTGCGAGAACGTGATCCCGGGTGGCGGATTTGACGGTATCCCGGTCATTGATGACGGCGGAAACCGTCGCCTTGGAAACACCGGCTTTTTCGGCAACGTCGTTGATCGTCGGTCTTTTCATCACATGAAGTTTTCTGTTTACATTGCTGTTTGTTTGCATTAAATTGAAACGGTTCAATTTTAATTGAACTTTGTACCACTGTCAACACTAAATTCACCATCTGCTAAGGAGTGTCAATATGGCTGCCTTGCTCGGGATCGATCTTGGAACCTCCGGCGTAAAAATACTGGCCATTGACGAAAAGGGGCATCCGCTGGCATCCGCAAGTGAAAGCTACCCCCTGATTCAACCGAAAGCCGGCTGGTCGGAACAAAATCCGGAGGACTGGTGGGCGGGCACTGTAAATGCGATCCGGAAAATCCTTTCGAATCCGGCCCTGTCGGGGGCAACCATCGACGCCCTGGCCATCAGTGGTCAGATGCACGGGTCCGTGTTTCTCGATGGTAGCAATGAAGTGATTCGACAGCCCCTTCTCTGGAATGACACCCGTACCCACAACCAATGCCGGAAAATCAGAGAAACTTTCGGTGAAAAATATCTGCTTGAGCTGGTCGGCAATCCGGCACTGGAGGGATTCACTCTTCCCAAGCTGTTGTGGTTGCGGGAGCTGGAGCCGGCCAATTACGAGCGGATGCGAACCATGTTTCTGCCAAAGGACTATCTTGTATTCCGCCTGACCGGAAGGCGCTGCACCGAAGTGTCCGATGCCGCCGGGACGCTGCTTTTCGACGTCAGAAATCGCTGCTGGTCGGAAGAGATGCTCCGCCGGCTCGATATCGATGCTTCCATTCTTCCCGAAGTTCTGGAATCCACAGACGTGGTTGGGCATCTCAGCCCGGAGGCCGCCGGGGAGACCGGGCTGCCGATCCATACAAAAGTCATCGCCGGCGGCGCGGACAACGCCTGCAGTGCCGTGGGAAACGGAATTGTACGCGAGGGCATCGTACTGGCGAGCATCGGCTCGTCCGGGGTTATTCTGGCGCACACGGACGCCATGCACCACGACCCACGGGGACGGATTCACAGCTTCAATCATTCAATACCCCATCGATGGTACCTGATGGGGGTCATGCTTTCAGCGGGCCTCTCCATGAGCTGGATGAAAAACAATCTACTGAAGTCCGACTACAATACAATCAACAGAGAGGCTGCGAAGGTTCCGGCCGGGTCGGAAGGCCTGGTGTTTCTGCCTTACCTGTCGGGTGAACGGACCCCCCACCGCAATCCGAAAGCCCGCGGCGCCTTCTTCGGCCTGTCCGGAATCCACAAGCCGATGCACCTGATGCGGGCGGTTTTTGAGGGGGTTTCCTTCGGGCTGAAAGACTCACTGGAATTGATCAAGGGGTTGGGCGTCACGCCGCGGCAGATCCGGATCACCGGAGGCGGAGCAAAAAGCGAATTGTGGCGCCGGATTCTTGCGGATGTCTTCGATGCCGACGTGCACACCATGCAATCCGATGAAGGGCCGGCTTTTGGCGCGGCATTGCTGGCAGGTGTCGGCGCAGGCATCTACCCATCGGTGGAGGAAGCGGTGGAACAGACCGTAAAAGTCGGCCGGGAAACCAGCCCGGACAAAAAGAACAGCGACACCTACGCGGCTGTCTATCCGCTCTTTCAATCACTTTACAGAGCACTTGAGCCGGAATTCGGCAAAGCCTTCAATCTCTATGAAACACTTTGAATGAGAACGCATTATTAACGAACAGCATGCGTATGGAGACATTATGAAAACGAAATTTTTTCCGGAACCGGCAGCCCCTGTAATATACGAGGGAAGAGATTCAAAAAAACCGCTGTCATTCAAATACTACAACCCAACCCAGGTGGTGGGCAGTAAAACCATGGCGGAGCACCTTCGTTTTTCGGTGGCGTACTGGCACACCTTCATGGGAAACGGCACCGACATGTTCGGCGGGCCTTCATTCGATCGGCCGTGGAACAAAAGAACGGACCCAATGGACCGGGCCAGGGATACCCTGGAAGCGGCCTTTGAATTTATCACCAAATTGGGAACCCCGTATTACTGTTTTCACGATCGCGACATCGCCCCGGAAGGCGCCACCTTCTCCGAAACGGTCAAAAGCCTTCACCAGATAGCAGGGATGGCCAAAGACCTGCAACAGGCCACCGACGTGAAGCTGTTGTGGGGCACGGCAAATCTGTTCAGCCATCCCATGTACAGCCAGGGCGCCGCCACCAGTCCGGATGCCCACGTGTTTGCCCATGCCGCCGCCCAGGTGAAAACCGCCATCGACGTCACCCATGAACTGGACGGGGAAAACTATGTTTTCTGGGGAGGACGGGAAGGATATGAAACGCTCCTGAACACCGACCTGAAACGGGAGCAGGAGCAGCTTGCCCGTTTCCTGCACATGGCGGTGGATTATCAAAAATCGATCGGTTTCAAAGGCCAGTTTTTAATCGAACCCAAGCCATGCGAACCCACAAAGCATCAGTACGACAGCGACGCCGCAGCCACCCTGTCGTTCCTGCGGGCCTACGACCTGTTTGACGATTTCAAACTGAATATCGAGGCCAACCATGCCACCCTGGCCGGCCATACCTTCGAACATGAGCTTGCCGTCGCTTCGGCGGCAGGGCGGCTGGGAAGTGTCGACGCAAACCGCGGCGACCTGCTGCTGGGCTGGGACACCGATCAATTTCCCACGGATATTTACAGCTCCGCTTCCGCCATGCTTATTATCCTCAAGCAGGACGGCCTTGGCAGCGGCGGCCTCAATTTCGATGCAAAACCCCGCAGGTCCTCCACCGATACGGTGGACCTGTTCCATGCCCACATCGGGGGCATGGACACCTTCGCCCGAGGGCTTCTGATCGCTCAAAAAATTATCGATGACGGTCTATTCGATCAATTTGTTTCCAACCGCTACGAAAGTTATTCCGAGGGTTTCGGCAAAGCAATTCTTTCCGGCGAAGTGAATTTCCAGGGCGCCGAAAAATGGATTCTTGAAAACGGCGCTCCGACGCCCAAAAGCGGCCGTCAGGAAATGCTGGAAAACATTTTCAATGACTACATAAGGTCAGTATAAACGTTACGGAGGTTACACAATGTCTACGCTTCAGACGTTCGATTGGATTATCATTGCCGCCTACTTTGCGCTCATCCTCGGATTGGCCCTGTGGGTGATTAAACAAAGGCAGAAGGATTCCACCGATTACTTTCTGGCAGGACGTCATTTGGGCTGGTTTGTGGTGGGGGCTTCTATCTTTGCCTCGAATATCGGATCGGAGCACATAGTGGGCCTGGCCGGATCGGGGGCCACCGACGGCGTAGCCATGGCGCATTACGAATTGCATGCCTGGTGCCTTCTCGTTCTGGGGTGGGTGATGGTGCCCTTTTATATGCGGTCAAAAGTATTCACCATGCCAGAATTCCTGGAGCGGCGGTTTTCGCCGGCGGCGCGGACCGTGCTCTCGGTGATCTCGCTGGTGGCCTACGTACTCACCAAGATTGCCGTCGGTATTTTTGCCGGCGGTATCGTGTTCAGCGTGCTTTTGCCCGACATGAATTTTATGGGCATGAACAGCTTCTGGGTCGGCTCAATTCTGGTAATCTTATTGACCGGTATCTATACGACGGCGGGCGGCCTGCGTGCGGTGGCCTACACCGAAGCGCTCCAGACCGTCATTCTTGTGCTGGGGTCGATACTGGTGACCTACTTCGGACTGAAGGCTCTCGGTGGCTGGGGGGAACTGCGGGCCATCACCGGGTCTGAAATGTTCAACCTCTGGAAGCCAATGGTACCCGAAGGCGTCGCAAGCACCTGGGCGCCAGTTAGAGAGGCCGGACGCATGGCCTGGTATTTTAACGACAATTACCCTTGGCTGGGCATGCTTTTCTGCGCCCCGATCATCGGGTTATGGTACTGGACAACCGACCAGTATATCGTACAGCGGGCGCTAGGGGCGCCGAACGAGAGGGAGGCGCGCCGGGGCACCATTGCCGCCGCCTTTTTAAAACTGTTGCCGGTTTTTATCTTTATCATCCCCGGAATAATCGCCTTCGCCCTGGCAAAAACAGGCAGCGTGCAGGCAATACAGGACCAGCTGTTCAGCGCCGATGGTGAACTGATACGGGAAAATGCCCAGAAGGCCTTTCCGCTGCTAGTGGCCCACGTGCTTCCGATGGGGGTGCGGGGCATCGTTGTCGCGGGCCTGCTGGCGGCGTTGATGAGCTCCCTGGCCGGTGTTTTCAACGCGGCCTCCACCCTGTTCACCATGGATTTTTACTCCCGGTTCAAGCCCGCCGCCACCCAGCAGCAGCTTGTCTGGATGGGCCGGGTCGCTACAGGTGTGATGGTTCTGATCGGCCTGATCTGGATTCCGGTCATCCAGGGCGGCCGGGGGCTGTATGATTATCTTCAGGGGGTCCAAGCCTATCTGGCGCCTCCCATCGCGGTGGTGTTTTTCCTGGGCGTGTTCAACAAGCGGCTGAACGCCACTGGCTGTCTGTCCGCACTCGTTGTGGGGTTCGCAATGGGACTATTTCGCCTCGCCCTGGATACACCGGTCAAACTCATGGAAGGCTTCAGCTATTCGCATGGGTCCTTCTTCTGGATCATCAACAATGTCTTTTTCCAGTACTACAGCCTGATTATTTTCATCGTCTGTGTGGTGGTGATGGTCGCCGTCAGCTATGCCGGCGCGCCGCCGTCCTACGAGAAGATAAACGGTCTGACCTTCGGCACCACCTCCGACGATGATCGTCGGCTGTCCCGGGGGAGCTGGTCGGTTCTCGATGTCCTCACCTCGGCTGCGGTGCTGGTGTTGATAGTGGCGGCCTATATGTATTTCACCGGATAATTTCATGACCGCTGCGGTTTTTTTCAAACAGGGCATGCGGACATTTAATGATTTAAGGATTTAATCACAGGAGATCGATCTATGTTAAAACGGGATAAACAAATCAGGGGGGTATTCTGCCTCTTCTCCAGGAGCATAATTGCTCTCACGCTTGTGTGGTTTCTGGCGGCGTCCGCCATGGCCCTGGCGGATGATATCAATTTGCCCATCTACATGGATACAAGCTACTCCTTCGAGGAGCGGGCGGCCGACCTGGTCTCAAGGATGACCCCTGGGGAAAAACAGAGCCAGCTCGGTAACGGAATGGAAGCGATACCGAGGCTGGGCATCCGTGGGTATAACCTGTGGTCCGAAGGGCTTCACGGCGTCATGGCCGAGGGCGCAACCTCTTTCCCCAGCAGCTTTGCCGTGGGCGCCTCGTGGGATCCGGCTTTGCTCAAGATGGAGGCCTCGGCCATCTCGGATGAGGCCAGGGGCTTTGCTGCGCTCAAAGGCAAAGGCCTGACATACTGGTCTCCCGTGGTGGAGCCCGCCAGGGATCCGAGATGGGGCAGGAATGCGGAATCCTACAGCGAAGACCCCTTTATGGCGGCTGAAATGGCCGGCGGATTCATCATGGGGATGAAGGGACAGGATCCCAAATATCTGAAAACGGTCCCCACGGCAAAGCATTATGTCGCCAACAACAGCGAGTTCAATCGGCACGACGGCTCGTCCGATATGGATGAAAGAGACCTGCGAGAATACTATGCGTATCCTTACAAGTATCTTTCGGAGTCCGTCGATCTTACGGGCGTGATGTCCTCCTACAACCGGGTAAACGGGGTGCCCGCCTCGGCAAACCTGTATCTGATCGATTCTCTTCTGCGAAAAACCTGGGGGTTTGACGGCTACGTGACGGGTGACTGTGGTGCGGTGCAGGATATGTATCTCCATCATCAATACGCCGCAACCGGGCAGGAGGCCACGGCCCTGGGCATGAAGGCGGGCGTCGATTGCGACTGCGGAACTGTTTACAACACCTATGCCCTCGATGCCATCGATGCAGGCCTGATGACCGGAGATGATCTGGACAGGGCACTTGTGAATGTTTTCACGGTGCGGATGAGAACCGGCGAGTTCGATCCCGCAGGCGATGTCGCCTATTCCGGTATCACCCCCGATGTCATCGAATCACCCGAGCACGCCGCCCTGGCGCTGGAAGTCGCGGAAAAAACCCCGGTGCTGCTGGAAAACCGGGAGGTTCCAGGTCAA
>JBECKW010000333.1:0-2807 GCA_040235505.1 Desulfobacterales bacterium | reverse complement strand
CCAAAAATCAAAAAAAGTGCAATGAACAATCCAATTTGTTTGAACACAATGCCGAAATTATCGCTGACCACCTCCGCCGAGAGAGGCGGCGGTGAAATACGCCCCTGTGATGTCCAGCGCAAAGCCTCATAGGAATATTTCAACATGACGGCCCAAAAGACAAACTGAAGCAGAGCGGCCATCAACCCGCGGCCATTGAACAGGCTGGCCAAGAAAGCCAGGCCTAAGATCAGGCCTAAAGCCGGGATCGAAGAAAAGGGATAGATAAAAATCTTGTGCAATCGATTCCAGAAGGGTTGCAGAAATTGGGCGGGGTCCAGCTGATCGACTTTCACGTTGCATGCACTGCAAAAGAACAGATCCTCGCTTTCCTGATAGCCCCCTTTACGGTGATCGATGCATTGCGGGCAGAGATATTTCTCGCACCGCGGACAATGCCACCATGCTGGCTGAGTCGGGTGCATGCTGCAGTATTGCGTCATATGCCTTTCCTTTTCTCATTTAAAGGGAGGTTATAGGACAACATCGCGTTAGCCTATCCCAGGGTGCGACAGACCGCCCAAACCGGGTGCGCGATTGTCTTTGGGCCGCATTCGTGTTTTGCCGGTTCAACCTGCAACATACTTATTGGATTGGGAAAACTGTCAACCCGAAATTCACATGAAATAAAGAAAACAATCCGGATTGGGTGACAAACGGGACCTTATCGCAGATCCCTGGAAGGGTCAATAGGACGGGAGAAGCACTAGATCGTTAGGGAACCATACCCATATCGGTTTACCCTCAAGGCATGGCGGCAGGTTATGACCCGGTGCGGCAGTTTCTTTGTTTAAGATAAATCCATTAAAAGACGGTAATCGTCCGTTGATATTCCTCTCCTCAAAAAAATGAAACCGTTTTTGCATTTTTTGGATATTATACAGTGACAGGCAAGGAAAACGATGACTGAAAACGAACTTTCGGATGCGGATATTTCCAGAGGCTGCCGCCAAAACGATCCCACGGCCTGGCGTCATCTGGTCCGAAGCTATACCCCCTTGGTATATCGGGTGGCGCTGCGTATGCTCAAAGAGATACAAAACGCTGAGGACGCCACCCAGGAGGTGTTTATGAGCGTTCAGCGCGCCATAGAAAACCATGACCCCACTCGGCCCCTGGCACCGTGGCTGGCCAGAATTACCTATAACACTTGCCTAAAGCGTCTGGAAAAAACGCAGCATAGGTTCGAAAAACGACTGGAAAGCGACGAAATAGCCCATAGAGTTGCAGATCACAATCCTTCTCCGGAACTTTATGTTCACCAAAAGCAAATGGCGCAGCAGATCGACCACGCCTTGGACCGCCTCTCGGCCCAGGACAGAGGGCTGATCGTCTTGCGTTACCGTGAAGGCTTTACAGATAGCGAAATCTCCCAGGCCACCCAAATGCCGGTGGGAACCGTAAAAACCCGCCTGTACCGTGCTCGGTTGAAATTGAAAAAATATCTGGTCCCGCTTTTTAGAGAGGTTTCCCCATGAATGATGCGTTGCAAAACCGAATTGAAGACTATCTGGACGGTGTCCTCGACGATGAAACAGCCCGGCATTTTGAACAGGATTTGCTCAAGGAGGAGGTGGCCAGTGAATTCCGGGAAGCCCTCCTGCTGAGGGAGCTGTTGGCTGACCTGGAGCCCGAACACCCCCCCGGGGATCTTGTCCGACGCATTGAATCGGCCTTGGCTCTGAATCATCGTCTTGACCCCGGGCCACAGGCCGGCACATCACCCCGCGGGCGACTCGATGGCCTGGTTGCCACAGTCAGAGCCGGCGTGCGTTGGCCCGGATATGTCCTTGCCGGCCTGATGGGCGGACCGGTGGCCTTGAAACGGTCAGCCAGTGGTCTGCAAACCATCGGCTATTCCTTGGGCCCCTTGCGGGAACCGGCTCGCAGGGGCATCCGGACCCTCCGGTTGCCCCGCAAACCGCTTTGGAAAATCGCATTGAACCGAATGTGGCAGGAAGTGTCTTCATGAATTTATGGTTAATCATAGGGCTGATCTTTTTAATCGGCATCCTGATACTGCTGACCGTGCCGTGGCGCATTCGGCTCAATGGGTGGGCCGATCCTGAAAAGGGATTATCATACTGGGTTTCCCTGGATTGGGCGCTGGGGGCCGTCCGGGTCAGCAAGGCGTATGGCCGGCCGTGGCGGCTGCATATTTTAGGCCTCCCTGTGGCCCATTTTGCACATTTTCCAGTACCCAAAGGGAAAAGGAAAAAAAAGAAAGAAAAAAAATCATCCCCACTGGCCTTCGCCGGTATCATCAAACGCAACCATCATACCATGATCCGCATCCTCGGCCGTATGGCCAGGGCTGCCTTTCTAGAAGGCCATGTAAAGGGCCGCATCGGGCTGCCCGATCCCGCGGATACAGCTCAAATCGCTATGCTGCTCCGCCTGGCGAGACTGCCGTCCAGACGATTCAATCTCTATCTGGATTGGGTTTATGTCGAGGCGATGGTGCAGATCCACGCCAACATAAGCGCCACCCTTATCTTCGGCTATCTACTGCTATCCGTCGGAATGCTATTGTTTGACAGACAAACCCGCATGATGCTGCACAGTCTGCGTCATGCATGATAAAAGGAGGCCTCTCCATGAATGAAGTAAAGAACATCATCGCCATGATCAGCGAACGACTCAAAAAAATGGCCCAAGGCAATGCCGTGGTCTCCAAGCCCATCTCTTTTGGCCAGCGGCACGTCCTGCCCCTTTGCGAACTCAGTCTGGGATTCGGCGGCGGCGGGGGCACAGGAGAAGATATGGGC
>JBECKW010000272.1:0-12312 GCA_040235505.1 Desulfobacterales bacterium | reverse complement strand
TCCAGGTCCGTGATACTGAGGCTGTAGGCCACGAGGCTCCCTGCGGCGGACCCGCGGCCGGGCCCCACCGGCACGCCGTTTGTCTTTGCGTAACGGATAAAGTCGGAGACGATGAGAAAATAACCGGGGAACCCCATCTTGATGATGATGGAAATCTCGTAGTCAAGCCGCTCCCGGTAAACGGCCTCGTCGAGGTTCGGATTTTTGGCTTTTGCCTTGGCAAGGATTTCTTCAAAGCCGTCCCGGGCCAGTTTCTCGAAAAGCTCATCCGGACTCAGGCCCGTATCGGTTTCGAATTTGGGGAAGTGATAGGTCTTGAAATCAAAGTCGACATGGCACCGATCGGCGATCTCCCGGGTGTTGGTGATGGCGCCCGGGTACTGCCCCAGGGACGCTTCCATCTCTCCGGCGGACTTGAAGTAGAGCTGGTCGGTGGAAAACCGAAACCGGTCCTTGTCGAAGATCGTTTTCCCGGTCTGTACGCACAACAGCACCTCATGGGCCCGGACATCCGTTTTGTCCAGGTAATGGCAGTCGTTGGTGGCTGTCATGGGAATGGACAGCCGGCGGCTCATGTCCAGAAGTGCCCGGTTGACGATTTCCTGTTCCGGGATGCCGTTGTGCTGCACCTCCAGGAAGAAATTCTTCTCGCCGAAAAGCTTCTGGTAATACCGGGCGACTTCGTCGGCCTGCTCCTGCCTCCCGCTGGTGATCAGTTTGGGAATCTCGCCATGAAGACATGCGGACATGGCGATCAGGCCCGTGCTGTGTGCCTCGAGGACCTCCCGGTCGATCCGGGGCTTGTAGTAAAACCCGTCAATCTGGGCAATGGTGGCCAGTCGGCACAGGTTCCGGTATCCCTCCTGGTTTTCGGCCAGGAGCACCAGGTGCCGCATCCCCTTGCTGTCCATGGGGGTTTTGTCCGTCAGGCGCCGGGGGGCAAGATAGCACTCGCAACCGATGATGGGCTTGATACCGGCCTTGACCGTCTTTTCGAAAAACTCGAGGGTGCCGAACATGGTCCCGTGATCGGTGATGGCCAGGGCGTTCATACCGAACTCCTTGGCGCGGCCGATCAGGGCATCGAGCCGTATGGCCCCGTCCAGCAGGCTGTACTGGGTGTGAACGTGAAGGTGGACAAAGTCTGTAGATGGCATTCTTACTCAAGACGATAGTTAGGTGCTTCCTTGGTAATGATGACGTCATGCACATGGCTCTCACGCATGCCGGCGGCGCTGATTCTGGCAAACTTCGCATTTTTTCGAAGCTCTTCGATGGACCTGCAGCCGAGGTACCCCATGCCGGCCTTGAGTCCGCCGATGAGTTGGAAGATATTGGCCGACAGGGAGCCGGTGTAGGGCACGCGCCCCACAATTCCCTCGGGAACCAGCTTGTCGTCTTCGGCCTCTTCCCCCAGGTAATACCGGTCCTTGCTGCCCTTCCGCATGGCCTCAATGGACCCCATGCCCCGGTAGACCTTATAGCTTCTGCCCTGAAAGAAAACCACTTCTCCCGGACTTTCGTCGGTTCCGGCAAAAAGACCGCCGATCATCACCACATGGGCGCCTGCGCCAATGGCCTTGGCAAGGTCGCCGGAGAACTTGATGCCGCCGTCTGCGATCAGGGGGATCCCCGTCTTGCTTGATATCTCGCGGCAGTTCATGATGGCCGTCACCTGGGGAATCCCGACCCCGGCCACGATCCGGGTGGTACAGATGGAGCCGGGCCCGATGCCGATTTTAACGCCGTCCACACCCGCTTTGATCAGATCTTGGGCGCCCTCGGCCGTGGCCACGTTTCCGGCGATCAGTTCGATATCTTTATAGCTGCTCTTCAGCTTCTTGACCGATTCGATGACATTCCGGGAATGACCATGGGAGGTATCAATCACGATCACATCCGCACCGGCCTTGAGAAGCGCATCCACACGCTCCTCCATGTCGGGCCCCACCCCCACGGCGGCACCGGTACGAAGCCGACCGAGGGAATCCTTGCATGCATTGGGGTATTTCTTGATTTTTTCAATGTCCTTGATGGTGATAAGCCCGGTCAGGCGGCCGTTTTTGTCCACTACCAGGAGTTTTTCAATACGGTGGGTGTGCAGGAGTTTTTTGGATTCCTCAAGAGAAATCCCCTCCGAAACGGTCACCAGATTTTCCTTGGTCATCACGTCTGAGACTTCTCGGGTCAGATCCGTTTCGAATCTCAAATCCCGGTTCGTCACGATCCCCACCAACTGGTCCCCTTTGGTGACCGGAACCCCGGAGATATGGTACTGTTCCATTAGGCGCATGACCTCATGGAGCTTCTGGTCCGGATGGATTGTTACCGGATCCACGATCATACCGCTTTCAGACTTCTTGACCTTCCCCACCTCTCTGGCCTGGCTCTCCACATCCATATTTCGATGGATGAATCCGATTCCGCCGGCACGGGCCACGCTGATGGATGTCTCGGCTTCCGTAACCGTATCCATGGCAGCCGTAACGATCGGTATATTCAAATTGATATTTTTAGTCAGCCGCGTCGATGTGTCGACATCCTTCGGCAATACATCCGAGTATCGAGGAATCAACAGAACGTCGTCAAACGAAAATGCCTCTTCGGTTTGGATTTTCATAGGGAAAGGCCTCCAAGAATATAACGCTTAAAAATAATTCAAGAAACCGATTCAGTCGTAAAACGAATCGGCAGGATTTTTGCAACATTTTTTTTGCGATCCAAATAGCAAATGCCGCCTGCTTTAGCAATCCTTATTTTGTGGTGCAAGAAAGTAGAGAAAGGACAGGCACAGAGGCACAGAGGCACAAAGGCACAAAGTTAACTGTTTAAAAACGGTTTTTCCTTTAGGGGTATATATTTGAATTCTTGACAATCCAAATCCGGGCATACTATTAGATCCTCCCAGGCAAACATCTACGCTTCTGCTTGTCAAAAGCGAGATCGTTTTTAACTTTATGCCTTTGTGCCTCTGTGCCTTTTTTTCAACCCGAAATTCGGCAACGCACTATGTACTTAAAAATTAATCCCCAAAACCCACAACCGAGGCAAATCGAGCGGGTTGTGCAGATCCTCCGGGAAGGGGGTATCATTGCGTATCCTACGGATACCTGTTACGGGCTGGGGTGCGACATCATGAATAAAAAGGCCATTGAAAAAGTCTACCAGATCAAACAGCTGGATAAAAAACAGCCGTTCAGTTTCATCTGTTCCGATCTGACAAATATCAGTGAGTACGCAAAGGTCACGAACTACGCCTATAAAACCATGAAACGCCTGCTTCCCGGCCCCTACACGTTTATCCTGGATGGTTCCAAGCTGGTGCCGAAAATGATGCTCACCAAACGAAAAACAGCCGGCATCCGGGTGCCGAATCACCCCATCTGCCTCCAGATCATTCAAAAACTGGGAAACCCGATCATCTCCACCAGCATTACCCGGCCGGACCGCACGATGCTTAACGAGCCATTCCTGATCGATCAATACATAGGAAAGCGAATCGATGCCGTCATCGACGGTGGACCGGTTCCCGGCGAGCCGTCAAGCGTTATCTCGCTGATAGACGATGAGCCCGTGGTATTTCGGGAGGGGCTTGGCGATGTGGAGGAATTCCTGTAGAATGAACCGTTAGTTCGATGCCTCTTCCCGCGCGTCGAACAAATATGCCGCCTGGGGCATCAGGCGCTGAGACAAATTGTGGAAAAAGGACTCCTCGGAAGTTCCCAGGAGAATATCCAAGAGGGAAAACCGCTCCTTGGTGGGATAGACAACGGAGACTTCGCCCTTGATGCCGGCCAGCTCTCCGGTCCAATCAATGGCATCTTCCAGATTTCCAATGCGATCTATCAGGCCGTTGTCCTTGGCCTCTTCACCGGTATAAATTCGTCCGTCTGCAAGTGCGGATACCTTGTCCACCGGCATTTTCCGTCCGGCAGCCACCGCTTCGACGAACTGCTTCTTTGTTTTATCCACGAAGTCCTGAAGGAGATTCTCTTCCGCTTCGGTCATTTTTCGCGTGGGCGAGCCCATGTCCTTGAACTCTCCACTCTTGATCACCACCGGCGTGAGGCCGATTTTATCAAACAGCTGTTTATAGTTCGTATAGCTCATGATGACGCCGATACTGCCGGTGATGGTTCCGGGATTGGCCATGATACCGTCGGCGGCGGAGGCGATGTAGTACCCGCCGGAGGCTGCGACGGTCCCCATGGACACCACCACCTTTTTCTTCCCGACCGTTTTCCGGATTTCCCGGTAAATTTCCTGTGCCGGCCCCACCGCTCCCCCCGGAGAGTTGATCCGTAATAAGATGGCCTTGATAGAGTCGTTCTCCCTGAATTCCTTGATCTCGCGAATCACATCATCCGAGCTGTAAATGATTCCGGTGATTTCGATAATACCCACCTGATTATCCCCGCCGGCGTGAAAGGAAGTTCCCTGGATTTTCTGAATTCCGGTGGTTACAATCAGGGAAAGGATAATCAATGCGGATGCACAGATTGTGCACATGAGAAGCAGAAAGAATAAAAAGGGATGTCTACGGGAAAACATGGCGCCAGTACCGTTTGTGAGGTTAAAAAAAGAAGGGGCCGCCGTCGCTTCCGTCGGCGGCCCCTTTTACATTCTGAGAAATCCTACTTCTCGTTCATTTTTTCCTGGAGATTTTCTCTGAGAATTTCTCCAAAGGTCGAGGTCGGGGATTTCATGTTGTTCACATAATCGCTGAGAAGCGACTGGTCGTCTTCCATGTCGAGCCGCTTGATGGAAAGACCGATGCGCCGCTCTTCACTGTTGATGTTCATCACCCGTGCCGCAATGACGTCGTTGATTTTGAACTGTTCACTCGGGTCTTTCACTTTTTCGGTGCTGATTTCCGAAACATGCACGAGACCTTCGATACCTTCTTCCAGTTCTACGAAAACGCCGAAATCGGTGACGTTGGTGACGGTTCCGGTAATCTCCTTGCCCACTTCATAGCGCTGGGCCACCGTCTTCCAGGGATCGTCCTGAAGCTGTTTGATCCCCAGGGAAAAACGCTCGTTCTCCTTGTCGATGTCGAGGACTTTGGCCTGAACCACGTCTCCCTTTTTGTATACTTCGGAGGGATGTTTGATGCGTTTGGTCCAGGAGATGTCCGAGATATGAACCAGACCGTCGATCCCCTCGTCGATCCCGATAAACAATCCGAAATCGGTGATGTTCTTGATTTTGCCTTCGATAATCGTCCCCAGGGGGTATTTTTCGCTGATCACATCCCACGGGTTCGGCACCACCTGCTTCATGCCCAGGGAAATCCTGCGGTTTTCCGGTTTGATATCCAGAACCACCGCCTCGACTTCTTCACCCACGGACACGATCTTGGAGGGGTGACGGACCTTCCGGGTCCAGGACATTTCCGAAACGTGAATCAACCCCTCGATACCCTCTTCCAGTTCCACAAAAGCGCCGTAATCGGTCAGGCTTACAACCTTGCCGCTGACGCGGGAACCGACCGGATAATTCTCCACCGCAATGGTCCACGGGTCCGGTGTCAGCTGTTTCATGCCAAGGGAAACGCGCTCTCTTTCAAGATCGAAACTGAGAACCTTGACCTTGATGGTGTCGCCCACAGAAAAAATTTCCGAAGGATGCTTGACACGGCCCCAAGAAATATCGGTGATATGAAGCAGGCCGTCCACTCCTCCGAGATCCACGAACACACCGTATTCGGTGATGTTCTTGACAATGCCTTCCAGGGCCTTGCCCTCGTGAATGGTCGCCAGGGTTTCCGTCCGGGCGCTTTCCCGCTCCTGTTCGAGAATCGCGCGTCGGGAAAGGACGATGTTGCTTCGTTTCCGGTTGAATTTCAGGATCTTGAATTTAAAGGTCTTTCCGACCATCTCATCCATGTTCCGGATAGGCCTGAGGTCCGCCTGGGAACCCGGCAGGAAGGCATTGACCCCGATATCCACCGAGAAACCGCCCTTCACGCGGCTGACAATGGCACCTGAAACGACGCCGTCGTCTTCGTATGCCTTCTTGATCTCTTCCCACACCTTGACCTTGACCGCCTTTTCCTTGGACAGAACGACCACTTCCTCTTCGTCGTCCCACCATTCCACCATGACTTCAACGGAATCGCCGATGGCGGCCTCCACCTTTCCCTCTTCGTTCCGGAACTCGTGGATCGGAATCTGCCCTTCTGATTTGTAACCGATGTCGACCAGGACGTAGTCCTTGTCAATGGCGATCACTTTTCCGATGACCACTTCCCCTTCAGCAAAGCGCTTGAAGCTCTCTTCATAGAGATCCATCAGGCTCTCCTGGCTTTCCGATTCCTCCTGGTCGGATTCCGTTCCAGACTCCTCGGAATCCGTGGCGGGCGCGATCGTTTCTTCCGGTTGCACTTGAGTTTCTGCGGTGTCCTTTTCTGTGGTGACGTTGGCCTGCACTTCTTCGGTTTGGTCTTGCACTTCTTCGGTTTGATTGTTGTTTTCTGTGTTTACCATGTAAAATTATCCCCCTTGCCTTATTTTAACAGCCGCAGTGCGACTGCCTAACCTTATTTATATACCAACACTTCCCTAAAAAAACAACGATTTTTTATTTTCGATCGGCCACCGAAGCAATGTGGGCCATCATCCGCTCGACCACTTCGTCCGCCGGAACATCCGATGAATCAATAATAACGGCATCTTGAGCAGGTTTCAGGGGCGCAATGGCGCGGGTGCTGTCGTTCCGGTCGCGCTGAATGATATCTCTTTCCACCTCCTCCAGGGTGACGGATGCCGTCGAGGCAATCTCCCGGAAGCGCCTTTCCGCCCGAACCCTGGTGGAAGCATCCAGGAAAAATTTAGCTTCCGCCTCGGGAAATACGACGGTCCCCATATCCCGGCCTTCAAACACGGCCTCCTTCCGACGTCCCAGTTCCTTCTGAACCGACAGCAGAAACTGCCGTACAACGGGCCTTGCGGACACGGCGGAGGCCATCATGGACATCTCCGGCGTCCGAATGAGCCCGGTCACGTCTTCGCCGTTCATCAGCAGCCGCGTGCCGTCTGCGGTTCGTTCAAATACAAGGGCCAGCCCCCGGCACACGCGCTGGAGACCGTCATCGTCTTCCGCGGAAATGCCGGCACGGTGGGCCGCCAGGCCGACAGCGCGATACAGGGCGCCGGTATCGACATAATTATACCCCAACGCCTCGGCAAGCGCCCGGCTCACGGTGGTTTTTCCCGCGCCGGCGGGGCCATCGATGGTCACCAGAATCGGTCTGGATGGTTTCATCATTTTAATATACCTTCCAAAGCTTCCACAAAGCGTTCGTTTTCTTCAGGAAGTCCGACATTGACACGAATGTATTCAGGGAATCCGTACGAGGCCATGGACCGGACAATCACCCCCCGGCGGAGCATCTTTTCAAACACTTCACCGGCGTTCTGCTTCATGTCGATGAGAAAGAAATTGCTCTGGGTGGGAAAACAAGTGAGTCCCAGGGATCCCACGGCGTCAAACAGATACGAAAGCCCGTCCCAGATCACCCGTTTTGTTTTTTCGAGGAAATCCGTATCCTTTATCGCCGCACCGGCCGCCACCTGGGCAAGAACGCTGGCATTAAACGGCATCCGAATCCGGTTGATCAGATCCCGGATTTCCCTCGGCATGATCCCGTACCCGATACGAAGTCCCGCCAGGCCGTATGCCTTGGAAAATGTCCGCAGTACCGCCAGCGGATTGGGACCGTCCAGATAGTCGGTGCCGACGGCGCAGGCTTTGTCGCGGACAAATTCGATATAGGCTTCATCCACCACCACCATCACCCGTGGCGGAAGCTTTGCCAGGAACTTCTCGAACGCTTCCTTCCGGATAATGGTACCCGTGGGGTTGTTGGGGTTGTTGATGAACACCATTCGGGTATCGTCGGTCACGGCACCAAGCGCTGCGTCCAGGTCTATTGAAAGCGACTTGAGCGGAACGTTAACGGGACGCGCCCCCATGCTGCGGGTCATGATATCGTAGATGAGAAAAGACGGTTGGGGGAGAACGACCTCACTACCCGGCATCAGCAGCGTATGGCACAGCAACCCGATCAGTTCGTCGGAACCGTTGCCGAAAACGATCATTTCCGGCGGCACCCCCAGATGTTCGGAAAGAATCCGGGTTAACTCGAACGCCCCACCGTCGGGGTACCGATGCACTTTCCCGATAGCGCTTTCCATGGCCTTCATTGCCATGGGAGATGGCCCGAGGGGGTTTTCATTGGATGCCAACTTCACCGATCCTGGAATGCCGTATTCCCTTTCAAGCTCTTCAATGGGTTTCCCCGGTACATACGGCTCGATGGAAAGAATATGGGGCGGTACAAACAGGTCTGGGAATCTTTTCGTAATATTCATTGTCTTGTCGCCTGGATAAAATGTGGGGTTATGTAGTGCCAATTCCCTGTGCTGTCAAGATTTTTCGGGTATCCCAGAGCGATCGCATGTAAAAGCGGGGGATATCATTATCGGGGTCGCTATCGGTATTGGAATCGCTATCGATTCTTTTTCGATCCCGAAACCGATAGCGATTCCGACCCCGATTACATCGTAACATCCTGCATGAGATTGCCCTGTCAGGTGCCCCAAGTGCGCTTGACAGGTCCGGATACTTCGGTCTATATTGCCCCGAAAAGATAAACACGAAATTTTCGAGCGCTTCCAGCCGGTTATAAACATCGATGAATGTTTAGTCGTAAAAATGCCTGAATTACTAAGGGAGACTCCCAGGATATGAATATCTCCGAATCATCCGCTCCCCACGGCGGCGAACTTGTAGACCTGATGACGGACGAGGACCGCTGCACCCTGCTCAAAAAAATCACCTTGAACCTGCCCGATCTGGCGCTGACAGGCAGACAGATGTGCGATCTTGAGCTGATGGCGAGCGGTGCATTCTCCCCGCTCAGGGGGTTTATGAACCGTGCGGATTACGAGTCGGTTCTGGACCGCATGCGTCTTCAGGATGGTACACTATGGCCGCTGCCCGTCTGTCTCGGTATTACGGGAACCAGGGCGAAAAGCCTTGAGGCCGGCCAGTCTCTGGCCCTGAGAGATCCCGAAGGATTTCTCCTGGCCGTCATGCATATCGAAGATATCTGGCCCATCGACCATGAAAAGGAAGCTATGCAGGTTCTGGGTACCAGTGATCCATCGCATGCCGGTGTCCGGTACCTCCAAGAGGGTGCCGTCAACCATTACATCGGAGGCAAGATTGAGGTGCTCAACCTGCCGCTTCATCCGGATTTCAAGCAGATTCGAATGACACCGGCCGAAGTCCGGCATCATCTGAAAAAGCTGGGGTGGCATCGGATGGTGAGCTTCATTACGCGAAACCCTATTCACCGGCCTCAATTTGAAATGACCCTCTGCGCCATGCGGCAGGCCAAAGCCAACCTGCTGCTGCTTCCCATTTCCGAGAATACGCTGCCCGGCGACTTCGACCACTTTACGCGGGTTCGGTGCTATCATCGGATGGCCGGTCATTATCCGCCCAATTCGTATTTTCTGAACCTGCTTCCCCTGGCCATCCGAATGGCAGGTCCCCGGAGCGCACTGATGCATGCCATTGTTTCCAAAAATTTCGGCTGCACGCACCTGATTATCGGTCGGGACCATGCAAGCCCCGGGAAAGATCCGAATGGCGTCCCTTTCTATAAAAAGGACGCGGCCAGCGAAGCGCTTCAGACCCACGGAGAGGAACTTGGCATCATCCCGCTTCCTTTTGAAGAAATGGTTTATCTGCCCTTTGAGGACGAATACCGGTTTGCCGACAAAGTCCCGAAAGGCGCAAAAACCATCACTCTTTCCGGCACCGACATCCGGGAAAGGGTTCGCAGCGGCCGAAACATCCCGAAGTGGGCGACATTTCCGGATGTCCTGGAAGAAATTCTGAAGGCTTATCCGCCGCCCAGGCACCAGGGGCTGACCATTTTCCTCACCGGTCTTTCCGGCGCCGGGAAATCCACAATTGCAAAGGTGCTTTACTCCCGGTTTCTGGAACGGGGGGACCGGCCGGTGACGCTTCTGGACGGAGATATCGTCCGGCACAATCTCTCCAGTGAACTGAATTTTTCAAAGGAACACCGGGATATCAACGTTCGGAGGATCGGATTTGTGGCCAGCGAAATCACCAAAAACCGGGGAATCGCCATCTGCGCCCCCATCGCGCCGTATGCGAAAACCCGCCTCGAAATCAGGAAAACCATCGAGGCCTACGGCGGTTTTATCGAGGTGCACGTGGCCACCCCCATCGAAACCTGCGAAACGAGGGACCGAAAGGGAATGTACGCCAAGGCCAGAGCCGGCCTGATTAAAGGGTTTACAGGTGTGGACGATCCGTACGAGGTGCCTGAATCGCCTGAAGTCATCATCGACACCACAAACCTGACTCCCGACGAAGCAGCCCAGGAAATTCTGCTTCTTCTGGGGCAGAAGGGGTATATATGAGAGTGCCTAAAGTTCATAGAGTGCCTAAAGTGCCTAGAGTTGTGGTATTCTGCCTGTTTTGAAAAACAAGACAAACTCCGGAGTATTGCATGAGTGAAAAAATAGTCACGGATCGAGTCGTGATCACTGCCCTTCGGGCAGCGGTTCTGGCCGGGCAGGCAATTATGGAAGTGTATCATACCGACTTCTCGGTAGAACAAAAATCCGATAATTCCCCCCTGACTCTTGCAGATCGCCGGGCTCACGATATTATCACGAAACGGCTCGTACCCATGGGAATCCCCGTTTTAAGCGAAGAAGGCAAAAACATCCCCTATGCAGAAAGAAAAATGTGGGAGATGCTGTGGATCGTTGATCCACTGGATGGAACAAAAGAATTCATTAAAAGAAATGATGAATTTACCGTCAACATCGCTCTTGTTCAACGCCAGGTGCCAATATTCGGCGTCATCTATGTACCGGTAAAAAAGCTGCTCTACTTCACCACTGCAAATGATGGAGCGCGTCTTCTTCAAGATGGGGAAATCCTGGAACGCCTTTCCGAGCCCGGACAGGCACCGGCGAATCTGCCCGACCTGAAAACGTTGATCCATCGCAGCCACCGTCTGCCCATCGGCATCCCGGGCTGTCGTCCCTATGTGATCGTCGGCAGCAGGTCCCACGCAACGCCGGGACTCGAGGCATTTGTGGAAGCACAGAAGAACCGATATGAACAGGTTGAATTCGTTTCAGCCGGAAGCTCCCTTAAATTCTGTCTTGTGGCGGAGGGAAAAGCTGCCATCTATCCGAGGCTGGGTCCCACCATGGAATGGGATACGGCTGCAGGCCATGCCATCGCCGCCGCTTCGGGCGCAAGAGTCTTCCGCCATGACACCGGCGGCCCCTTGCTCTATAACTGCCCGGATCTGCTGAATCCGTGGTTCGTAGTAGAATTTCAAGATAAAAAATAGCAACTTACGCCACATGTAAAGTTACTTTACACTCCAAACCCGGACTTTCGCAGCTCTCTACCACTCTGTAGCAAATTACATCCCTATGCCTTATATTTCTGCCCCTTTGTATCCCTCCCCTGCCTCTGTGCCTTTGTGCCTCTGTGCCTTGCCGTCATCTTCCACTTCACAAAATCGCATACCGCTTCATCTTGTTCAGAAGCCCCTGGCGGGTAAGCCCAAGGCGGCGCGCCACGGCACTACGATTTCCTTCCAGCTCCCGAAGGGCCTCTCGAATCATGAGCCGCTCCACCCAGGCAACCGCCGATGACAACCGTGTTTCGCCCTTTGGAAGCATGGCCATTGATCTGGCATGAAGATTGATTTTATCGGAAAGGTGCTCCGGCTGAATGATTTTCCGGATGCCGGCAATGGTGACGGCCCGCTCGATTTCGTTTTCCAGTTGTCGCACGTTCCCCGGCCAGTCGTATTGCATCAAGAGGCCCATGGCGGATGAAGAAATGCTGTTCGCGGGCCGGGCATGCTTCCGGGCGAAGTGCTTCAGAAAATAATCAGCCAGCAGCGGAATATCCTCCATCCGATCCCGAAGGGCGGGAAGCCGGATGGGAAATACATTGATACGGTAAAACAGGTCCTCCCGGAACGTTCCGGCCTCGACTTCTTTTTCAAGCTCCCTGTGGGTCGACAGGATCAGTCGAACATCCACGTCTATCTGATGCCGCCCCCCCACACGACGGATCTGGCCTTCCTGGACAACCCGGAGCAACTTGACCTGCATAGCCGGCGTCGTTTCGGCAATTTCATCAAGAAACACCGTTCCGCCGTGGGCTTGTTCGAAAATCCCCTTCCGATCCGAAACGGCGCCCGGAGGCGCGCCGCGGGCTGGGCGACGAGGG
>JBECKW010000271.1:0-8514 GCA_040235505.1 Desulfobacterales bacterium | reverse complement strand
GATTCATAAAATGATCCCACCTGGACGAGAAGATGCATGCTGACCCGGTCTTTCGGCTCCCGGTTTTTCATTATCACATACCTGAAACCGTTCGAAAGCATTCCGGTCTCGACATTGGGATCGGGGGTAAGATCACTTTTGGGCGCTGAAGTATCGCCTTTCCCGCCCGAAACAATATGCGACGATGTCTGGGCCATGGATGGCGAATTCAGAAGCAATACGCCGAACAATAAACTCCCCAACACCAATAATCTTGATTTCATCATATGAGTGCTCCTGTCCATTAGGCAATTATACCCCGGCCTGTAGTGCTCTGAGCAACAAGCCGACCTTATTCGACCATAAGCCGGATTTTTAAAATAGGACAATGCAGAAAATTTGGCAACATTTCAGGGGAGGTTTTTCATTCGAAGGAGCAACCAACGAAAGGCGAGAACCCTAAACCATAGGGGAGAGGTATATGGTGAAATCAATCGTAACTGTAGGAACGCCAAAAGCCTTCAGCCCTGCGCTTCCGAACAAATACCGGGCTGAAGGCTTTTTGGTCGGCGTATATTACCGGTTACGGAAAAGGTCTTTACAGAAACGACGGCATGCGGACTATAGACCCGTAATTCCGGTATAAGGTTATTTCTTGAAGTAAACTCCTCGTGACCGTGCTTCAATCACACCCTTTTTGGTTAATTTATAAAGGGCGTTGCTGAGTTGTCTGGCTTCTAACTTGGTTTTCGTTTTCAGCGTTGAAATGTTGGCACCGTTTTTCGCTTTCTTGATGACATCGAACACTGAATCAAGAACGGTTGCTCCGCCTTTCCCGGCATCTGCTTTTACGCTCTTCGCCGCCTTGGCTGCTTTCGGTGCCTTGGCTGCCTTCGGTGCTTTGGCTGCCTTGGCTGCCTTGGCAGGTTTTGCCTTTTTCGCCGGTTTGGCGGCCTTTACGGCTTTTGCCTTCTTGGCTTTTGCAGGTGCGGCTTTTGTCTTTTTCGCCGGTTTTGCTGCAGGGGCTGCTTTCGCGAGCTCACCTGTCAACATCTCTACCTTCTTTGCCAATTCGCCCAGTGTCTTTGCAACGGACTTCAGTTGTGTTTGCATTTTCTTCATTCCCAAATCCCTCCTTTTATTAAGATAAATTGCCCCAAATTACTATGATTATATAGACAGCATTTTAAAAGTCAACAACTTCTATTTAAAAAATTAAAAAAATCCTTTTAGTTCGAAAGCCTTAGATGATTTCTTCTCGAAAAATAACAGAGCGAGGCACTCCGTGTCGAACTTTCTCTTTTTATCGGAAGTGCCGACATTTCGGAGGTTGTTTGATTTGTAAGGCGAAAAAGGGTATAGAGATGCATATAAAGCGTCAGCAAAGGAGCGCCCCATGATAAATGAAAAAACAAAGCAACGCACACTTAAAATACTTGAAATCGCCCCGGAGCTTAAAAAGATTTTCTTGTCGAATGCCTCTGTGGAGACAAAAAGAGACAGTATTCGCAAGTTTCTCTCCAGAATGCTCATCGCCGTATTCGAGGACAACCCAACAATTCCACCTCTTGAATGGGTGCTGACGCGCTCGGCCATCAGGGTCTTCAGAAACATTGTCTCCAAACGCAATGAGCGACTCGCCGGTTTCAGCCTGGTTGAATATATCCATAACATCGTCACCGGCAGCGCACCCGATAGAACCCCTAGCCCCACCCCGGATTTTTTCGCGGAACTTGAACATCTGCTGAAAGGCATCACGGGACAAACCGGCGTTTACACGGAAGCGATTCCAGCCTACCTCAAGCACGAAGGAGTACGGGGGGCAAAACTCAGAAGCACCGACCTCTCCCGTATGGCAAAAGTCTCCAACAAATTTATGGACCGGTATATTTGCGGCCTCGACGGTTCGGCCATTCGAAGGCGAAGTCTGAACAAGGCACGGATTATGAAATACTTTGGCGCAACCGACCTTGAATGGGAGAAATGGACTTGGCATACGAGAAATATCATTCGGGACGCCGACACGCTCGCCGCCCTGATCAAGCTTTCCCATGAGGAGTACGAAGCGATCAAGAAGGCAAGGGAGTATAAAATTCCCTTCGGTGTCACACCTTATTACGCATCCCTTATGGATTTCGAGTCCGGGGGGGATAGACGGGACAAAGCCATACGTGCCCAGGTCATTCCAACGCTCCACTACATTAATACCATGAAGGAAAAAAGGGCTTGCTCGGAAAACTCCATGGATTTCATGCTGGAGCGAAATACGTCTCCCATTGAAGGCATCACCCGCAGGTATCCGAAAATCGTCATTCTCAAGCCGATTTTGACCTGCCCCCAGATATGCGTTTATTGTCAGCGCAACTGGGAGATAGAAGATGTCTATTCATCAACGGCCGCACTGCCGAAGAAAAAACTTGACGCTGCCATGCAGTGGATTTCCGATACTCCGGAAATAAATGAAGTGCTCGTCACGGGGGGAGACCCGATGCTGCTGTCCAATGCAAAACTGGAACACCTGCTGTTTCGTCTCTCCCGGATCGATCATGTGGAACGCATCAGAATCGGCACCCGGACTCCGGTCACGCTTCCCCAACGGATTACTGATTCCCTGGTAAGGGATATCACCCATTTCCAGAACCCGGGGAAACTTGAAATACTGGTGGTCACCCATTTTGAACACCCGTACGAGATTACTCCCCAGGCCATGGAAGCGGTTCAAAAATTCCGCCGGTACGGCATTGAGGTCTATAACCAACTTGTCTATACCTTTTTCAACTCGAGGAAATTCGAAGCATGCCTGCTTAGGCACAAACTCAGGATGATCGGGGTTACGCCCTATTACACGTTCAACACCAAAGGCAAGGAGGAGACCAACGACTACCGGGTACCCATCGCACGCCTTCTTCAGGAGCAGCAGGAAGAGGCACGGCAGCAGCCGGGCTCGGTAAGAACCGACGAGATCGTTTTCAATGTACCGGGATTGGGCAAAAACTATCTGAGGGCCGAACAGAATCACGATGTCATTTCCATCCTGCCGGACGGACATCGGGTATACGAATTTCATCCATGGGAAAAAAAGCAGGCGCTTGTGGATACATATGTCTACACGGACGTTTCCATTTACAATTATCTGCAACGGCTCAAGGCGGCAGGGGAAAATTTGGCGGACTACAAAACGATATGGTACTATTATTGACGCATCTGTTGACGCATCTATTGGCGTGTCTGGCGCTGCTGAAGCTGCGTCAGTTGGGCTTGAATCTCAGAGAGTTTCCCTGACATCTCATCGAGGCGTATACCGATAATGATAATAAGATAGGTCATCAATAAAAAGGCGAACGCCTCTTGTCGCCATAAAAGGTAGCGCTTTCCGATATAGGCGACAGCGAGGAAACAGAGGCCGGAAACAAGATAGGACATTTTTATTTTTTTGAGCATGAATGGCACATCCCCTGTTGACTATCCATGTGGAGCCGGTTATTGCGGATCCGCAACCGGCCACATGGCGATTATCATCGGCAAACCGTCGCGCTGGCCCGGACCTGGTAAGGCCGGCGTGACGTTTTTATTGTGGACATAATTCATAGTTTCATACTATGTAACGACCTTTACCATAATATGTTTCCGGCGGCAATCTTTTCCGATCAGGGGGATCGCTCCATCGGCGGACATTCTATCGCCTCGTAAATTTTGAAAGAACTGGTATCATATGTCTAACAGGGACAGCGCTCCATCCCCAAAACCCCTCGTCGCAAATTGGGACACCCTTTCCAAAGTTTTTATCCAACCCGAAGACGAAGAGTCGAAAAAAACCCTCATCAAGTACATGGAACAGATTCTTTTCGGCCTCCACGAGTTTTTAAAAAAACATGTGGGCATTACCGAGGAAATATCTCTGAAAAACCTGGCGGAAAAATTTACGGACACCCATATCCATAAAACCCCCCAGAAGAAATTGACGGAGGTCATCACCGATCTCATTCAAAACATTGCTCCCCATGCAGTCAATGTCGCGTCCCCCTATTTCATCGGACATATGACATCGGCCCTTCCTTTTTTCATGGTGCACCTGAAAACCATTGCCGCAGCGCTTAACCAGAATGTGGTCAAGATAGAGACGTCAAAAGTTTTTTCCATTCTCGAAAAGCAGGTTCTGGCAAAAATCCACCGGCTGATTTTCAATCTCGATGAAGCATTTTATCAAACCCATGTCCAGCACACGGACACGGCCCTGGGCTGCTTCACGGAAAACGGCACCCTCGCGAATCTCACGGCCTTCTGGGTGGCGCGAAACAAACTCTTCCCGCCACGGGAAGGCTTTGGCGGCATCAGCAACGAGGGAGTCCATGCAGCATATAAGGCCTACGATGTGGATAGATGCATCATTCTGGTATCACGGCGGGCTCATTATTCCATAAAAAAGGCCGCCGGGGTTCTGGGGATCGGAAACAGCAACGTCATCGCCCTGGATGTGGATGAACATCAGCGTCTGGACATGAAGAATTTCCAGCGCATCCTCGAAGGAATTCTGCATAACGAACCGAAAACCCGCATTCTTTCCGTCGTCGGCATCGCAGGTGCCACGGAAACCGGCACCATCGACCCGCTTCGGAAACTTGCTGAAATCTGCCGCGAGCATCGCATCCATTTCCATGTAGACGCCGCTTGGGGCGGACCGACGCTTATGAGCGAAAAATACAGACATCTTCTGGACGGTATCCAGTATGCAGACTCGGTTACCATTGACGGCCACAAACAGTTTTACATGCCCATGAGCAGCGGGATGGTATATTTCAGGGATCCCCGCGTTCTCGAAAATATTGCCTATCATGCCAACTACATCGTCCGCCGGGGATCCGTGGATCTGGGAATTCGCACCCTGTCGGGTTCCAGGGAAGCGAATTCTCTGATCCTCTCCAGTGCCCTTGATATCATGGGGACCGAAGGATATGCGCTTCTCATCGACCACGGTATCGAAACCGCCCGGTGGTTTGCCGAAGAAATCAACCGGCGGCGCAATTTTGAACTTATCTCCCACCCGGAGCTCAACATCCTGCTCTACCGGCTGTTTCCAGCCCCCCTGAAAGAGGCCTTCGACCGGGGAAGTCCGGAAGAGAAAAACCTGATTCATCATTTGCTCAACCGCATCAACCAGCGGCTGCAGAGACTTCAGCGGGAAGCCGGCAAAAGTTTTGTCTCCAGGACCACTCTAAATAATGGCAGCCACACCGGCGACGAGATGGTGGTCCTGAGGGCGGTGATCATGAATCCCATGACTTCCCCCGGCATTCTTTCAAAAATTCTGGATGAGCAGGAATCCATCTATCACGAAAAAATTGCTGGTCCGGAACCGGGGACGGAGGCATAGAAAGCTGTTTTCTATTGACACCTGCCGGCAATTTATTATTAGTTAAGGAGCCTTCCGAGGCCATGGCCACGGAATCCTGTCGTCAACAATCGAAAATCGACCGAGCAATGAAGGAGAAGTGGAATGCCTGGTACCTCTGCGGGTAAAATCGATCGAGCCACCGACGTATCAGACAAAAAAATGTCAACCGTTGACAGACCGGTCGTTCTTGTTACCACCAGCGGCGATTATTCGGGAACCGTCAATCTGAATCTCGCAAGCGTCCAGATCAATCGGGTCAGCGACCTGTTCGTGAAAAGCGATATCGCCTTTCTGCCCATTTACAACGCCACCGTAAAGGGGGAAACGGGCAGGGAGCTTATTGTCAATATCAAGGATATCGCTGTGGTGATTCCGAACGACACCCTTTCCCCCCCTACCCCGGAACTGCGCAAAGACGCAGATGTGTGTGTCAAGCTCAAATACGAACTCGGGCAGTTGATGGGAAAGGTAAATCTCTGGGGAGATACACAGCAGTCGGATAGAATCAGCGATCTTCTCAACTGCCCCGGCAAGAAATGGCTGGTTCTCTACGAAGTGAGCTACAAGGGGAAAAATATCCCGGCGGCCATCGTCAACATCGAATTCATTTCAACAGTTGAAGACTGAGTGTTTCGTCCTCTCTCTTTCAAGGCGTCCCGGCATTCCCAAATGATTGTAAAAAGGAGGTACCTGCGTGGAGGGATTTAATTTGAAACACGTCGTTGAGGCCCAGCAGTTCGACCGCGGGCTTTTAGAGATCGTCTTCGATGTCGCCGACGATATGAAAGCATCCCTGCAGGGTGCCAACCAGTATGCCGGGGAACTCGAGTGTTGTATTATGGCGTCCCTGTTTTATGAGCCTTCCACCCGAACCCGCTTTTCCTTTGAAAGCGCCATGAGCCGACTTGGCGGAAAAATCATCACGACGGAGAACGCCAGGGAGTTTTCAAGTGCCTCAAAGGGAGAATCCCTGTATGACACCATTCGCATCATGAGCGGCTACGCCGATGTCATCGTCATGCGGCACCACGAGGCAGGCAGTGCCAAGAAGGCGGCGGCGGCGGCTTCGGTTCCGGTCATCAATGCAGGTGACGGGGCCGGGCAGCATCCCACCCAGGCACTTCTGGACATGTATACCATCAAGGATAATTTTTCCGCCATCGACGGCCTCGAAATCGCCATGGTGGGAGATCTGAGATACGGTCGTACCGTCCGCTCCCTGGCATACCTGCTCACCAAGTACAACGACATCCGGATTCATTTCGTCTCCCCGGCCGTATGCCGGATGGAAAACGACATTAAAGAGTTCCTGGACCGAATGGACGTGCCGTGGACGGAGGAGAACGACCTCGAAAAAGTGCTGCCGCGCGTGGATTGTGTTTACATGACCCGGGTCCAGAAGGAGCGTTTTCAGGATCCTGAGGATTATAAGGAGGCGGCCGGCAAGTATGTTCTCGATCTCGAAAAAACGCAGTTGATGAAATCGAGTGCCATCATCATGCACCCCCTTCCGCGGGTGAACGAAATTCCCCCTGAAGTGGACAATGACCCGAGAGCGCGGTACTTCCAGCAGGCCCGGAACGGCCTGTTTGTCCGGATGGCCCTGCTGTACCTGCTGCTCAAAGATTAATCACGACAAATAAACCACCACCTCATAAAGGAGATCTCATGGGCAAAGACGCTTACTTTTTTACTTCCGAATCGGTCACCGAGGGCCATCCCGATAAAGTGGCCGATGCGATTTCCGACTCCATTCTCGATGCCATTCTCGCAGAAGATAAATATGCCCGGGTTGCCTGCGAAAGCCTTGTGACCACCGGACTGGCCTTTATTTCGGGAGAAATCACCACCGATTGCTATGTCGATATCCCCCAGATCGTCCGGGACACGATCCAGGAAATCGGGTATTCCTCTTCCCGAATGGGGTTCGACTACCAGACCTGCTCGGTCATTACCAGCATCGGTCGGCAGTCACCGGACATCGCCCAGGGTGTCAATGTGGGTGAAGGGCTTTTCAAGGATCAGGGCGCCGGTGACCAGGGACTCATGTTCGGCTTCGCCACCAACGAGACACCGGAGCTCATGCCCATGCCCATTATGTACGCCCACAAGCTGACCAAACGGCTGGCAACCGTACGAAAAAGCGGGGCTCTCGATTTCCTGAGACCGGACGGGAAAACCCAGGTAACCGTCGAATACGAGGACGGCACCCCCAAGCGCATCGATACCGTGGTAATTGCCGCACAACACAAACCGGACATCTCCTATGAAGACCTCAAAGAGGCCATCATCGAGGAGGTTATTAAAAAGGTGATTCCCCATGAGATGACGGATGGCGACACCAAATACTATATCAATGCCACCGGAAAGTTCGTTATCGGCGGTCCCATGGGCGACTGTGGCCTTACGGGCCGTAAAATCATCGTTGACACTTACGGTGGACAGGGAAGTCACGGCGGCGGATGCTTTTCCGGAAAGGACCCCTCGAAGGTGGACCGGAGCGCCTCCTATATGGGCCGCCACATCGCCAAAAATATCGTCGCAGCCGGTTTGGCGAAAAAATGCGAAGTACAGGTCGCCTATGCCATCGGTGTGGCGGAACCGGTTTCCATCATGGTGGATCCCATGGGCACCGGTACCGTCCCGAAAGAACGCATCGAGCGGGCGGTCAGGGAAATTTTCGATCTTCGTCCCGCGGCCATTATTTCGTACCTGGACCTGTTGCGTCCCATCTACAGAAAGACCGCCGCTTACGGGCACTTCGGACGAAACGACCCCGATTTTACCTGGGAAAAAACCAACCAGGTGGATCCCCTGAAGGAACTGGCCGGATAAAAAAGAGGGGCGACCGCTTCGCTAGGAAGATGGAAGAGGGACGAAAAGACATTTTTTTCGTTCCTCGTTCTTTCACCTCAGCGAAAGTCTCCGCCCCTCTGCCGTTGCAGTTCTGCGTCCCTCGTCCTAGCGCAGCGGTCTTCCCTCGTCCCTCGTTTTTTCCTTGTCCCTCGTTTTTTCGTCCCGCGCCTGGTTCCAGCGGACCCAGGCGGTGAGGTCGGATTTGGCGGCGAATCGAAACGGCAGGGTGGCGGCACCGGAAGATTGGACAATGATTTTGCGGTAAGGGGGTATCGTGTGCCGCCAGG
>JBECKW010000198.1:0-3559 GCA_040235505.1 Desulfobacterales bacterium | reverse complement strand
GAGTACGATTTTGGGATGCGCAAAATCAAAGCTGCCTATCTGCCCCTTGAAATGGCTTTTCCGGCTCGTTATGTGATTGCGCCGGCAATTATCGGCACCGACGATGGGCAGCGCTGCAAGGATGCCTGCAAGTATGACGCCGTCGAGCTGGATATGGAGTCCAAAACCCTCAACTTGAATGTAGGGGCCATTGTGTGGGCTACCGGCTGGCAACCCTATGATGCTGCCAAGATCGACAACCTCGGATTCGGTCAGTACCCCAACATTATCACCAACATGATGATGGAGCGCCTGGCGGCACCCAACGGGCCGACCCAGGGCAAAATTATCCGGCCGTCCGATGACAAGCCACCGCAAAGCATTGCCTTTGTGCAATGCGCCGGATCCCGCGATGAGAATTATTTGCCCTACTGTTCCTACATTTGTTGCATGGCATCCCTCAAGCAGGCCACTTACGTTCGAGAGCGCTATCCCGAAGCCAAAATCTATGTGTTTTATATCGATATTAGAACACCGGGGTATCGGTATGAGCGCTTCTATGAAAAGATCAAAGAGGATGAAAATATCTTTTTGATCAAAGGCAAGGTGGCCGAGGTCTCTGAGGATCCGGGCACCAAAAACATTACGGTGGTCGCTGAAAACGCCGTTACCGGCGAGAAGATACATCAAACCGTGGATATGGTTGTTCTGGCCACCGGCATGCAACCCACAACGGCCACAGCCAAACTTCCGGCCGATCTCAAATATAATGCCGACGGCTTTATTCTCAATGACTTTGATAAGGGTGGTATGTTCGCCGCCGGATGTGCCAACAAACCGGCCGATGTGGTGTCATCCAATCAGAATGCAACCGGAATGGCCTTGAAGGCGATTCAAACGCTGGTGAATAGGTAGGAGGTTTTCCATGGATAAAAAATTTGGTGCATATATTTGCGAAGGTTGCGGGATCGGAGAAGCCCTGGACATCGAAAAGCTTTGCGATGTGGCCAAGGAAGAAGGGTTTCCGGTGAAAACCTGCCCGATCCTTTGCAGCACAGCAGGAGTTGAACTCCTTAAAAAAGATATCGCCGATGAGGGTGTCAATACCCTGGTGCTCGCCGCCTGTTCCCGTCGGGTGCTTTATGATGTTTTCCGTTTTGACGGTTGCATTGTGGATCGGGTGAACTTAAGGGAAGGGGTCGTCTGGACTCATCCGCGCTCCAAGTATCCGGCGCCAACAGCCGAACAAAAAGACGACGAAACCTTTATCGACCACGTTCAGATGATGGCTGCCGATTATTTAAAAATGGGGATGGCGCGCATTAAGAAAGTCAATCTGCCTGAACCCTATCTGCTGGAAACACTCAACAGAAAGATACTGGTTATCGGCGGCGGCATGACCGGAATTTCGGCGGCCATCGATGCGGTCAAAATGGGCTACGAGGTTACCATCGTCGAAAAAGAGGCTTCGCTGGGCGGCAATGCCAGGAAATGGCGCAAACAACTTCCCGGGGCTTATCCTTATGAAAATTTGATTCCACCGGTCGTCGAATCTAAAATAAGCGAACTGGCAAACTATTCCAACATAGCGGTGAAAACCGAAACAGTGGTGGCACGGATCGCCGGGGAACCGGGCAATTTTAACGTGACCTTTAAAAAGCCAGGTGAAAAAACAGAATTCGACGTTCCATATCCCCTGCCGGATGAAATGAAAATCGACGACAAGGGCAAAGAGCTGGATGCCGAAGCGCTGCACGCCAAATTTATGGAGTATAACAAAGGTAAAAAGGATATTTTGACTCTGGATCTCAAGGGTGAAAAATTTGGCGCTGTGATTCTGGCAGCCGGATGGCGGCCCTATCAGCCCCAAGAAGGCGAATTCGCCCATCTGGGTTTCGGTGAGATTGCCGATGTGGTCGCCAATCATCAGTTTGAAGAAATCGCCTCCGCCGGTAAGATTGTGCGGCCCTCAGACGGTAAAGCGGCCAAATCCGTTGTTTTCATCCAGTGCTCCGGCCAGGGAAACGACAAAGATTTTGCTTACAGCGGGGCGGTAACCAGTCTGGTGGCCCTCAAACAAGCAAGATACCTGCGCGAAGATTATAATGACGGTAAATCTTATATTTTTTACCAGCATATGCGCACCATGGGTCTGACGGAAAACTTTTACAAGAGCGTCCAGCAGGATCCCGGTATCTTTTTAACCAAGGGAGAGGTCAGCCGCGTTTCTAAAAACGGGGAGGGGTTGATTGTCGAAGCCGACAATACCCTGCTGGGGGAAAAGGTTCAGCTCAAGGCCGATATGGTGGTGCTGGGGACCGGTATGGTTCCGGTGACCAAAGATGATCCGGTGGTCAATCTGGCTTACCGTCAGGGGCCGGGATTCCGGGACAATGCGCTTTTTGATGAGTTTGCCGATTCGAATTTTATCTGTTTTCCCTATGAAACCCAGCGGACCGGCATTTACGCCGCTGGTGCCATCCGGCGCAGCATGACCGTGGAAGAGGCGATCGAAGACGCATCCGGTGCGGCGCTAAAGGCGATTCAATGCCTGGAATCCGTTCATCGTGGCGTTTCGGTACACCCGCGATCCGGTGATATGAGTTTTCCGGACTTTTTCTTCCAGCGTTGCACCCAGTGCAAGCGCTGCACCGAAGAGTGCCCCTTCGGCGCCATCGACGACGACGAAAAGGGTACCCCCAAGCCGAATCCTGCCCGTTGTCGCCGCTGCGGCACTTGAATGGGCTGCTGTCCGGAACGGATCATCAACTTTGTCGACTACAGCATCGACAGTGTCGCATCCATGATCAAAGCCATTGGTGTGCCCTCCGAAGACGATTATGCAGAGCCACCGTTGCGGATTCTGGGTCTGGTGTGTGAAAACGACGCCTATCCGGCCCTGGATATCGTCGGCCTGAACCGGCTGACATACTCCGCGGATGTCCGCATTATTCCGGTCAGATGTCTGGGCTCAGTCAACGTGGTTTGGATCAAAGACGCCATGGCCAAGGGATTGGACGGCGTTTTCTTGCTGGGTTGCAAGCCCGGCGATGACTACCAGTGTCACTTCGTTAAGGGAAGTGAGCTTTCCGATATCAGAATAAAGAAAATCGGGGATGCCTTGTCCAGTCTGGCTCTGGAAGAAGAACGGGTTGCCCAGTTCCAGGTGGCCATCGATGATTATGATAAACTTCCACAGATTATCGATGATTTCGTTGCCAGCGTCGAGGAAATGGGACCGAGCCCGTTTAAGGGATTCTAACCCCGGGTTTAATAATTTGCAAATGGCGTTTAGGCAACTAAACATGCTAATACAATCGGCAATCATTAATTAAAATCCGAAGCACGAAATGCGAAATCCGAAACAATATCAAATCTCAAATGTTCAAAATTCAACCATCTTGGTTATCGATTTTCTGTTTTGGTCATTGGTATTTGGAGCATTTGAATTTGTTTCGAATTTCGAGATTCGTATTTCGAATTTCCTCGTCTCTAATTAAGAAGTGGATCAGTGGGATGCAATCAAGCAACATTTCCCATTGCCGAGAAGAAAGACACATTTTTTGGACAGGGTATTAGG
>JBECKW010000159.1:0-4801 GCA_040235505.1 Desulfobacterales bacterium | reverse complement strand
TTGATGAAATGGAGCTGGTCCCCCATATGAAGGGCAAGGAATGCACCGTTCATGGGGGAGAAGGCGACACCATCATCACCCGGGGCTTTGTCACGCGGAAGTACAAAAACGATAAGGGGGAAGGCATAATCGACATTGCCTGCTGGGCTGAAACCCTGGATCCGGGCCGCATCATCGGGATCGTCGGTGCCTCGGCGAAACTGCCGATGAAGAAAGGATAAAAGAAAGACTCCCACGAAGTCACCAAGAGGCATTCGTCCTTGCATTTGGGCATCCGACGCATCAATTATTCAATAGCCCTTGACAGGACAGTATGAAAACTATATATTCCTATCCAACGATATATGAATTCAATAAAGGCGATTCCATCACATGGAAAAGTCGCTCAAAAAGGCATAACCCACATGAACTCAGGAAATTTCGAATGCGGCGGCACTTGCTCTAATGCCGAAAATGGAGGCATCGCTATTTCGCGAAAAAGCGAACCGGGTGCCTCATCGATTACATGGCACCTGACCGCAACCGTACTGATGATCGCCGTTTGGTGGTTGCTCTATGGCAATCTCGCTCCCCTTGCCGGAGCCTTCACCCACATGCTCTCGAGTCTCACCGGATTTTCAACGGAAAGCCGACTGGGAAGCGCCATCGAATTTTTCGTTTTCGAAACGCCGAAGGTTCTGATGCTGCTCACCCTGGTGGTGTTCGGGGTGGGCATTGTCCGGTCATTTTTCACACCGGAGCGCACCCGGGCCATCCTGGCGGGGAAACGGGAATCCGCCGGGAATGTTCTGGCGGCCATCCTCGGCATTGTCACCCCCTTCTGCTCCTGCTCGGCGGTGCCGCTCTTTCTGGGCTTCGTCACCTCCGGTGTGCCCCTGGGGGTGACCTTTTCGTTTCTGATCAGCGCCCCCATGGTCAATGAAATCGCGCTGGTCCTGCTCTATGGGCTTTTCGGCTGGCAGGTGGCGGCCATCTATATGGGAACCGGCCTTGCCATCGCCATGATCGCCGGATGGACCATCGGACGACTTAAGATGGAACGGCACCTGGAAGACTGGGTCTTTCAAATCCAGGCGGGCAAGCTCGACATGGGAGACGGTCCCAGGGACTGGACGGCAAGGATTCGGTACGGACTCGAAGCGGTCCGGGATATTGTGGGAAAGGTCTGGCTCTATGTCATGCTGGGTATCGCCGTGGGGGCCGGAATTCACGGATACGTGCCGGAGGGCATCATGGCCGGATTCATGGGAAAATCCGCCTGGTGGTCGGTCCCCCTGTCGGTGGTGATCGGGATTCCCATGTATTCCAATGCCGCCGGCATCATTCCTATCGTCCAGGCCCTACTTGAAAAAGGCGCCGCCCTGGGGACCGTGCTGGCATTCATGATGTCGGTGATCGCCCTGTCGCTGCCGGAGATGATCATCCTTCGAAAAGTGCTGAAGCCCCGCCTGATCGCCACCTTCATCGGGGTGGTGGGGATGGGGATTCTTCTGGTGGGCTATATTTTCAATTATATCATGTAGGCCGCCTTCAAACCATGAAAGACAAATTAAAGCGCAATAGCCGGAAGCCGGGATTTGGCGATGAAATAACGCACGTCCTCGAGCCCTATTTTGTCAAGACTCGGTTTAATGCCGGCCGGATCTTATGGCGCGAGGGCGAAAGCGCGGGTAAAATGGTTTCTATCGTCACGGGCAAAGTGAAAATTTTCCGCCCGTTACCCGATGGAAAACAAGCCGCGATTTATATCTTCGGCCCGGGCGACATGTTCGGGTTTCTGCCGTTCATCGACGGCTCACCGTATCCAGCCAGCGCTGAGACGATTGAAGAAACACTGGCATTGGTCATGACCCGCGAGAAACTTCGCACCGTTATGAAGCAGCATCCGGATGTAGCTTTTTTGTTACTGGAACATCTCGGCAAAAGATTGCGCGGCGCCTTCGATCAAATCGAACGACTTTCCACGCGCGGCGTTTTGCCTAAAATTGCCGCCGCCCTGCACTCCCTCTCCATCGATATCGGGCAAAGAGCACCATCGGTCATCATCTCGCTTCCGGCCTCCTCCCGTGAATATGCCTCGCTCGTGGGATTGACACCCGAGAGCTTTTCCAGGGGCATTACAAGGCTGGCGGATATGGGGATTATTCATCGCCTGCAAAACAATTCCTATCAGATTTTGAATCCCGAAAGTCTGGCACAAGAAGCCGGATATCACGTGTGATGGACCGGATTTAAAAAAAGGGATTTAAAAACACGTCCGATTGACCGCAATCAATGCACAAAAAGAAATCCTGAATTAGAAAAGGTACAAAAAGAGACTGTCAACTATCGAAGTGGATGCAACAGACTGCATGCATATTTTTCATCGGGAGCGAATGATGAAGCAATTAATGATGGTAATGTTTTTTGTTGTGATCTGGGCTGGCCAATGCGGAGCCGTCGATATCGGGACACTCCTGGATGCGGCCGCACGGCAGCCAGGCTATGAAGTCAGCACGTTATCCGTTCAGGAGAGCGATCTGCAAAAGGATCGCACCACAGCCGCCCTTTTTCCGAAAGTGGGAATTTTCGGTCGCTTTGAAAGCTACAACTCGCCGACCAACCTGCGCCCTATGCCTCCCACCGAAGTCAATGTCCAGGCAGGGGATTCGCTTCCCTTTTCCCGGGAAATCCTTCGCTACGGGCTGAATTTTGACGCACCTGTGTATGTCCGCGAGCTTTACGTGTTGCGGCAGAAAGCGAAGTTGCTTCGAGAAAAAGCCGAAACGGACCGGCAGTTGGATCTGATCGGTCGTCAGGCTTCCGTGGTGTCCCTCAACAGCGCACTTATCTATTTTCAGGCCCTCGAAACAGCTATCGATGCACGCCGTACATCGCTCAGTAAATCTCTTGAGGACATGTCTCTGAAGGTGAAAACCGGTAGATCCCCGGATTCCGAACTTTTAAAAATTCAGAAGACACTCAACGATCTGGATCAGCAGCGTAACGAACTGGACATGAAAAGGTTGGATACCATACGGGAGATCCAAGCCCTGACAGGCATCACGCTCGCTGAACCGGCAGATATGTCCCTTGTCCGGCAACCGGGCGGGGACTCCTACCTCCCGGTAACCGCCGCGCAATACAAAGCCGACGCCGCCCGGAAGGAAGTGGAACGCCAACGGGCGGCCCGGTGGCCCACCGTGTCGGTTACCGGGTTTGTTTCCGGCAATGACGGAGAAGCGTACAACACAGACACCCATATTTCCAGAAACTATAACGAAATTGCCCTGGTACTGAAATTCCCCTTATTCGACCGCACCCTGAACACTGACGAGTCCATTGCCCGTGTTCAACTGGAGAAAGCCCAAAAACAGCTGAAGCAAACCCGGCTCGACGTGTCGGCGCTTGCCGAAACCCTGGAGCAGAAAATCCCGGTCGTCGAAAAATCCATCGCGCTGTCCGAACAATCGATTAGGGACAGCCAAAATCTGCTCGCTGTCGCGAAGGTCTCGGTGCGGTCCGGCCGTATGACCATGGAGGACTATTTGCGATATGAAAGCGATGTGCTGGCAGCCCAGGCCGCGCTTTACCAGGCGCGTCAGCAGCAGTGGCAGATCGTGGCCCGGCAGGCGGTACTCTATGGAATGGATTTGAAAGGAGTCGTAAAATGAAAAAACGTTTTGTGGTTATTTTAATCCTCGTACTGATCGTCGCTGCCGGTCTGATGCTGCTCAAGAAAAGAAAAACCGAATTGGCCCAGGCTTCGCCGGCCCCGATCCTTCCGGCAGTCGTGGATGTCAAGGAGCTTAAAACCCAACCGGTGACCTTGACACTGCCGGCGATGGGCATCGTGGCCTCAGACGTTTCGGCGGTATTGTCCACCCGGATCACGGGCCGGATCACCAAGGTTTTGAAGCGGGAAGGAGAGACCGTTCGCAAGGGAGAGCTGATTGCGCTGATCGACAATGCCGAACTCGATGCCAGGCGTAAGGGACTGCAGGCCAAACGGGACGGAATGAATGCAGAAATCGAGGCGCAGCGACAGGCCCACCAGCGCACCCTTGAGTTGTTAAAGATTGGAGGGGCTTCTCTGGAACAGAAGCAGATGGAAGAAGCTTCCATAGAACGCCTGACCCGAGAACAAGAAAGCCTGGTGCAAAACATCCGGGAAATCGAAGAATTGTCGAGCTACGCCCGTATCCTTGCCCCGGTATCCGGAACGCTGAGTCAAGTCCTGGCAAACCCCGGTGATCTGGCCACCCCCGGAAAACCTTTATTTCGAATCGCATCCAGAACGGGGCTTTACCTGAACCTTTCTCTGCCGAGATCGGTTCCCGCTTCCGAAATCACACTGCAAGGAAAGACCCTGCCTTTGACGTCTAAGGATCAAACCGGAGAAACGGGACTATTGCAGTATGTGGCGCCTCTTCCCTCAGATGCCGGAATGGTCGAGGGACAGTACGTCAATGTCAACGTGGTCGTCTACAAAGGTGAGGGCGTGCTCCTGCCGGTGGACGCCCTGCTGACCACGGACGGCACTTCCTCGGTATTCGTGCTGTCCACCGACGGCAAGGCCGAGCGGGTGAACGTCACCATCAAGGCCCTGGGGGTCGAGGGCGTGACGGTCGAACAAAACCTTTCAGACCGGAGGGTCATCGTGGCCAAACCGGATATCCTCTTGCGGGTGGCTGCGGGCGTTCCCGTGACCGCAAGCAATTCATAGGAGGGCCGCCATGTTCGATTTCTTTCACAAGCGTTCTTATCTTCTCTACAGCCTTATCACCGGTTTTTTCGTGCTGGGGATTTACGGTCTGATCGT
>JBECKW010000345.1:0-16627 GCA_040235505.1 Desulfobacterales bacterium | reverse complement strand
ATATACTTTTTCAGCCAGACGTCTGGATAGTTTCCGTATCGCTTCCAGCTTGTTGCGTTCGGTGGTGGCTTTATCCTTGCCGACCTCATACTCTTCATTTTCGGACAGCCCGGTCGCCTGCCAGAGTACCGCTCCTTTCGGATCGGTCAACTTCAGGGAAATTCTCACCGTCACCCGTTGTTCCAGAACACTCTGGATGTCCTTCCGGGAAACGGCCGCGGTGGTAACCGATAAAATGCTTCCCGAAAGGGTCGCGTCTCCTTCATCGCTCCGATAGGTGAACTTTTTGCCGTTCCGGGTGAACTCATACATGATGTCGCTGCTGAAAATTCCCTCGACACCGATTTCACCGCTGTGGTTTTTAAAAACTCCCACCGCCACCTGCGAAACCCCACCCGGAAGCGCACCGCCGCCGGAAAACCGGTAGCCGCAGGCGGAGAGGGTGAGGAGCAGGATGCCGACACAGCAAATTGAAAAAAAACGAGTGTGAGTGAAGTTCATTTCGTGTTTTGAGTTGTTCATTTAGTGCCTTGTATTGAGTGCCTGGAGTGCCTTGGGTTATGGTATATTTTGAGTGCCTGGAGTGCCTTGAGTTCATAGAATGCCTTGAGTTATGGAGTCGTTTCACTCCGTCTTTTTTAATAAAGACAGAATTCCTTAACTCAAGGCACTCAAGCGCACTCTATGAACTCAAGGCACTCAACAACAGTCTCTCCCACAACTTAGCAGAATCAATCGAAGAAAGCCCGGTGCCCCCTTCCTCGGAAGGATCACACCACAATATTCACCAACTTCTTCTTCACCACAATCACCTTCTTCACCGGCTTGCCCTCGATAAAGGGTATGACCCGCTCGTCGGAAAGGGCCGTCTTCTTGATCGTTGCGTCATCGGCGTCGGTGCCGATGGAAAATCGGCTCCGCAGTTTTCCATTCACCTGAACGACAATCAGGAGTTCGTCCTTTTCCAGCGCATCTTCCCGGTATACGGGCCATGGCTGGCGGTAGATTCCCGCCGGTTTTCCAAGTGCTTCCCACAGCTCCTCGCTGAAATGCGGGACGAAGGGGGCGAGCAGCAGCAGGACGGTTTCCATGGCAAACCGGCAGACCCCTGCGACCTCGGACGCCCCGCTGCGGGGATCGATTCCGTACATGGAATTCACCAGTTCCATGACGGCGCTGATGGCGGTGTTGAACCGGTACCGGTCCCCAATGTCGCCGGTGACTTTGTGGATCGTTTGGTGGACTTTTTTGTTCAAGTCCCGTATGTCCCCGGTGAGTGAATCCGGACTGCCTTCATACGGCGCAGCCGAACCGATCACCTCCATCCAATCCCCGGCAAGCCGCCATACCCGGTTAAGAAACCGGAAACCGCCTTCAACCCCTGTTTCGCTCCATTCCAGGTCTCTTTCGGGCGGGGCTGCAAATAGACAGAACAGCCGGGTCGTGTCGGCGCCGTACTGGGCCATGAGTTCGTTGGGATCCACCACGTTTTTTTTGGATTTGGACATCTTTTCCATCCGTCCCACGGTCACCTCGGCACCGCACTTGAGGCACCGGTGACCGCCCTCGCTCTTCTCCGATTCCGTCGGAAACAGGTATCCGTGGGTCGGGCAGGTCACCGATTCCTTGGTGACCATTCCCTGGGTCAGCAGACGGTCAAATGGCTCTTTGAACGAAACCAGCCCTATTTCCCGAAGTACCCGGGTAAAATACCGTGAATACAGCAGGTGCAAAATGGCGTGCTCCACGCCCCCGATGTACTGATCCACCGGCATCCAGTACGATACCGCCGCCGGGTCGAACATCCCCGTATCGCAGCGGGGGCTGCAGTAACGTTCGAAATACCAGGAGGATTCCACGAAGGTGTCCATGGTGTCTGTTTCCCTTCGGGCATCGTTCCGGCCGCAGATGGGGCAGACGGTTTTCTTGAACCGGGGCAGTTCGGACAACGGGGATCTCCCCCCTTCGAGCAGCATGGCGTCTTCGGGAAGCACAATGGGCAGGTCCTTTTCAGGAACCGGCACGATACCGCAGTCCGGACAATGAATCACCGGGATCGGCGCACCCCAGTAACGCTGGCGGGAAATCCCCCAGTCCCTGAGCCGGTAGCTGACGGTCTTTTTTCCGATCCCCCCCGTTTCCAGATGGGCGGCGATATCTTCCAGGGCCTGCCGGTTGGGAGTGCCGTCAAAGGGGCCCGAGTTGACCAGAACGCCATCGTCCGTATACGCCGCTTCCATGGTCTTCGGATCCAGCTGTTCGCCTTCGGGCTGGATCACCACCACGATTTCCAGCCCGTACTTTTTGGCAAAATCGAAATCGCGCTGGTCGTGGGCGGGAACGGACATGACGGCACCGGTTCCGTATCCCATCAATGCAAAATTCGCCGTGTAGACAGGCATGCGCCGACCGTTCAAGGGATTGATGCAGTACCCCCCGGTAAACACCCCTTCCTTTTCGTACTGATCCACCGCCTTGCCCGAGCGGTCCTGGTGGGACATCTTGTCGATGAAGTCGGCCACGGCTGATTCCTGGGCCGTGCCCTCGGCAAGTTTCGGTACCATGGGATGCTCCGGCGCCAGGCACATGAAAGTCGCCCCGAAAATGGTGTCCTGCCGCGTCGTGAAAACGGCAATTATTTCATCGGAATTTTCCACCCGGAACCGGATCTCGGCGCCGAAGCTCTTGCCGATCCAGTTTTTCTGCATGCTGGTGACCTTTTCCGGCCAGCCGGGCAGCTGGTCGCAATACACCAGCAGGTCCTCGGCAAAGTCCGTGATCCGGAAAAACCACTGCCAGAGCTTTTTCTGGACCACCTGTCTCCCGCATCGCCAGCACATACCGGCCTCCACCTGCTCGTTGGCCAGCACCGTCTGGCAGTCCTCGCACCAGTTGACATAGGACTCCTTCCGGTAGGCCATGCCCTTTTCGAGCATTTTCAGAAAAAGCCACTGTTCCCACCGGTAGTATTCCGGACGACAGGTGGCGATTTCTCTTTCCCAGTCGTAGGAAAGCCCGAGACGTTTGAGCTGCCGCCCCATGGTGTCGATATTGGCATAGGTCCATTTCGCCGGATGGGTATTGTTGGCGATGGCGGCATTTTCCGCCGGCATACCGAAGGCGTCCCATCCCATGGGATGCAGCACGTTGAATCCCTGCATGGTTTTGTACCTGGCCAGCACGTCCCCGATAGTGTAGTTGCGGACATGACCGATATGGATATTCCCGGATGGGTAGGGAAACATTTCGAGAAGGTAATATTTTTTCCGGCCGGGGTCTTCATCCACTCGAAACGCACTGTTTTCATCCCAATACCGCTGCCACTTCGCCTCTATCTGCTCCGGATTGTATCTTTCTTCCATTTCATGAATCCTTTTCAATGACATATGCCTCAGGCTCTTTGTATTTCGCCCTAAGCTCAGTACTACTATCGCGATAAAGCTTAAAATTTCGTGATGCACCAAATGTCGGCATTCGTATAAGATAGGCAGAATACCACAACTCTAGGCACTTTAGGCACTCTATGAACTCTAAGCACTTCGCCTTGTCCCCGGCCCTCTTGCCACAGCCTGAAATAAATAGCAAGATTCCCAATGAAAGTCACCCCGCCCCGCATTGTTTGACAAGAAATCACAAAATCATTTGACTTGTCCATAACAATTTCATATTCAAGGAAAAATCAGTTAAACAAAAGAAGGAGTGCGAAGGCAACCCATTTATGAATAAAAAAATACTTATCAACGCGGTGGATGCGGAAGAATGCCGCATTGCCAGCATCATCGACAGCAGACTGGAAGAATTCCAGATCGAAAGCACCGCCCGGGAAATCACCCAGGGCAATATTTACAAGGGAATTATCGTTCGTATCGAGCCGAGCCTTCAGGCGGCGTTTGTCGATTATGGCGCGGAACGGCATGGATTTCTACAGCTTCATGAAATCCACAGCGACTATTTCCAGGATGATCTTGCTGCCGACCGCAACATCAAACACAAAATAAAAAAAGGGCAGGAACTTCTGGTCCAGGTGGTCAAGGACCCGGTCATGAAAAAAGGGGCCATGCTCACCACCTATATCTCACTTCCGGGACGTCATGTCGTGTTGATGCCCGGCAGCGACAACCGCGGCATTTCCAGAAAGATCGAGGAAGAGGAGGAACGCCAGCGCATCAAGGACATCGTCGCCAAACTGAAACTGCCCGACGAATTCGGCCTGATCGTCAGAACCGCCGGCAAAAGCTGTACGAAAGCCACCATCACCAAGGATCTGCGGTACCTGCTGCGGTTGTGGAAAACGATTCAGAAAAAAGGGGTCCGTTCCGATTCTCCGGCACTTTTATACAAGGAACGCAACCTTTCGGTCCGTTCCATCCGGGACTATTTCACCTCCGATGTTTCGGAAATTCTCATTGACGATGAAACCATCTACCAGGAAGTCAAGGACTTCGTGAGCATCATCTCACCCAAACATGAAAACATCGTCAAGCTTTATAATTCGGACCAGCCGATTTTCACGAAACATCACCTGGAAGAGCAGATCGCATCCATTTTTGAAAACCGCGTCAAGCTGAAATCCGGCGGTTCCATTGTCATCGAACAGACCGAAGCCCTGGTGGCCATCGATGTGAACTCCGGCAAATCCACGCACCAGAAATCGATCGAGCAAACCGCGCTCAAAACGAACCTGGAAGCGGCGGAGGAAATCGCCCGTCAGCTTCGGCTCAGAGACCTGGGAGGTCTCATTGTGCTGGATTTCATCGACATGAGAGAGACCAAGCACAAAAACGAAGTCGAAAAAGCCATGAAAAACCATCTTCAGGATGACAAGGCCAGAACCAAGATCGGCAGAATTTCCCAGTTCGGACTTATGGAGATGTCCCGCCAGCGGATTCGGCCGTCCATTGAATTCGGCAGCTATATCCCCTGCACTCATTGCGGTGGCAAGGGGCTCACGCCGTCCACTGAAACCCTCGGTCTCCGGTTTCTCAGGCAGCTTCGGATGGAGACCATCAAGAAGCAGTCCGCCTCGGTGGTCGGTATCGTTCCCACGAACGTTGCGGATTATCTGCTCAACAACAAGCGAAAAGAAATTTTCGAAATGGAGGCAAGGCGGGGCCTCTCGATTCGGATCGAGGCAAATCCCGGGATGCTTCCGGGACAGCATGAGATCATCTGTAGCTGACAGGAGAATGGGAGAGGTAAATGCCCCGCAAAGAACCTAAAAATCAAAACAAATTGGTGGCGATAATCGTTCTCTGCGTGGTGATTGCGGCCCTCATTGCCGCCGGGTTGACCTGGCGGCTTCATTCGCGCAAACAGACGAAGCCTGAAACGACGGCCTCCGAGGAGTCGACCGAACGACTTCCCATCCAAAACCCACCCGTCATCGAGTATAAGGATGGGGATGAATCTAAAGAAGTCCAAAAACTTACGGAGCAGCGGAAAGCGGACCTCGGCGTAGAGGACGGTATCGACCTGGTGCTCAAGGCCAATGAATCCCTCAAACTCGGGGATACGATTGTCCCCATGAAAGAAATTCTCAGCCATATCCGTCTGAAGCGGGGGGATATCATTGAAAACGATCTTCAGGATAAAGCCCTGAATTCCGAAGGTACTGCGAAGGCCGGAAGCACCGATGTCTACGGAATCCATGTGGTGAAGCCGGGTGACAATATATGGAATATCCATTTCCGTTTTTTGAAAGATTATTTCGCGAAACGCGGCATCACCCTTTCGCCCCTCAGCGACGAGGCCGGGGCCGGAGGCTACAGCTCCGGCGTCGGCAAAATATTGAAATTTTCGGAAAACATGGTCTATGTCTATAACATCCGGGAACGTCGGCTGGATGTCGATCTGGACCTGATCCAGCCGCTGTCGAAAGTGATCGTTTTCGATATGGGTCGTGTATTCGCCCTTCTGGACCAGATCGACTATAAAAACGTCAATCGCATCCAGTTCGACGGTGAAACGCTCTGGATACCGGCGAAACAGTAAGACAGATTATCATTTGACGTTCCCGGCGTTTTAAAGTATATCTGCGCCGGTTTTATATTATCATGCCGAAGATGAATCACGCATGCCCCTCGATAAAACGGGGCGCCAACCATCAACGAAGGAGGTTGTATTTTGTTTGGTATTCAAACTGCCATGGCCCAAAGTGCCGACGCCGCATCTAAAACCGGCAGTCTGATCGGCATTATGCCGATCCTGCTCATTTTTGTTGTCATGTATTTCCTGATCCTTCGTCCCCAGCAGAAAAAGGCGAAAGAACACCGGGAAATGGTTCAAAGTCTGAAAAAAGGGGACCGTATCATCACCGGCGGCGGCATTCACGGTCGCATCACCGGCATGGATGATACCACCTTCACGGTGGAAATTGCAGATAAGGTGCGTGTCAAAGTCAGCCGCGGAAATGTGGCCGCCTTAGCCCAGCCGGGCTCGAAGTAGCAGGCAGCCTAGAAATAAACGCAACGGATTGACCCGCAGGAAGGTCTTATGCGGTCAACTCCAAAGCCCCTGGGAAATGGCGCCTGCCGCGGCCGCTTCTACCGGGGCTTTCTTGCGAATCCCTGCAGTGTCCTTGAAAGGAAAGGAGCAAGTCAGTTGAAAGATATTTCGTGGAAACTGGTACTCGTTGGTGTTGTGGTGTTGGCAGCCATCATCTGCATCCTGCCGACATTCAAGCCCACTCTCTGGCCCTATAAGAAAATCAATCTCGGTCTGGACCTTCAGGGCGGAATGGAGATGCGGCTGAAGGTTGAATCCCAGAAGGCGGTGAAAAACAAGATAGATCAGCTCGCCGATGAGATCAAAAGCGAATTGAGGGATAAAAAAATCCGCTACAAAAAAATCGAGAGCACCGCTGACGCCAAAATTTCCGTCATCATCGATGGGGCAAAAGACATCCAGGACTTCGAATCCTATTTGAAGGATGAGAATTCCGATCTTGTCGAGTCGAATCGCCTTGTTTCAGACAATGTCCTCACCGTTCAGCTGGGTTTTTCCCAGGAAAATGTCAATGACATCGAGAGCAAGGCTGTGGAACAGGATCTGGAGACCATTCGGAACCGAATCGACCAGTTCGGCGTCAGCGAACCGATCATCCAGCGCACCAAGGGAGAAACGATTCTCGTGCAGCTTCCCGGCGTCAAAGATACCGAACGCGCCATGGAGCTTGTGGGTAAGACCGCCATGCTGGAATTCAAGCTGGTGGACGATACCAAGACTGCAAGCCAGCCGAACCCGAGTTCCCTTCCGCCCAATGAGGAATATCTGGACGGCATCGGCGGCAGACGTTATGTCGTCTATAAAAAAACGCTTTTGACCGGTGAATACCTGACCGATGCCGAGGTGAAAATCAACAGCAGCACCAACGAGGTATATGTCTCCATGGATTTCGACAAAAAGGGTGCCAGAATTTTTGACGAAATCACGGGGGCGCACGTGGGCGAGCGCCTGGCGGTCGTTCTGGACGGCAAGATACAAACCGCACCGAATATCAAGGAAAGGATTTCCGGCGGCAGGGCTTCGATCACCGGAGATTATACCATGGAAGAGGCCCACGACCTGGCGATCGTCCTCAGATCCGGTCAGCTGTGGGCACCTCTGACGCTGGAGGACCAACAAATTGTGGGAGCGTCCCTCGGCGCGGATTCCATCCGCATGGGACTTCTTTCCGTCTATATCGGCGGCATTCTGGTGATCGCCTTCATGGCACTCTATTATAAACTATCGGGACTGGTGGCGGACTTTGCCCTGGTGGTCAATATCCTTCTGATTGCGGCGGGGATGGCAGCCCTTCAAGCGACCCTTACGCTGCCGGGTATTGCGGGTGTCATTCTGACCATCGGTATGGCCGTGGATGCCAACGTGCTGATCTTCGAGCGCATCCGGGAGGAACTCGAAGTCGGTAAAACCCCCCGGGCCGCATTGGATGCCGGCTATGAGCGGGCCACGTTGACCATCCTGGACGCCAATGTCACCACGCTGATCGCCGCCCTGGTGCTTTTCCAGTTTGGAACCACTACGATCAAAGGCTTTGCCGTCACACTGAGCCTGGGCGTTGTCTCCAGTGTCTTTACGGCGCTGGTCCTGACGAAAGTGGTATTCGACCTCTATTTTGCGAAACGAAAAGTAAAACAGCTCAGTATCTGAACTACCGGCTGAAAGGATATAAGTTATGATGCGGTTTATCAAACCAAATGTCAGCGTCGATTTTATTGGCAAAAGAATTCTGGCCTTTGCCTTTTCCGGGGCACTGATCCTTATTTCAGTGATATACCTGATTGCCCATGGCGGTCCCAGATTGGGCATCGACTTTGCAGGTGGGACACTGTATCAGGTGCAATTTTCCGGCGCCACCGATGCACAGACCATCCGGAGCGCACTGGACAAAATCGACATGAAGAGCGCGACCGTACAGCAATACGGGCCAAGCGAAAAGCATGAATATCTGATTCGCACCCTTGAACCCGATACGAATATCACCGAACACAAGAAAAAACTGCTGGCTGCCCTCGACGCCGCCACCGGCTTGAATACAAGCCTCCGCCGGTCGAATATGATAGATTCCCAGGTAGGAAAAGAGTTTCGGGAGGACGCGGCTAAAGCTCTTTTCTTCGCCCTGCTGTTCATTACGATTTACATCTCCGGCCGTTTCGAGGCCAAATGGTTCTCCAGCGGCGTCATGGTGGGGACGCTCCTCCTGTGCATCTTCCTGGTGTCGTTGTTCGTCAGCAGTATCGAGGTGCTCATCATCGTGGCCCTGGTTCTGGCGGTCGCCCTGTTCTGGCTGCTGAATCTAAAGTATTCCATGGGCGCCATTGTGGCCCTGATCCATGACGTTCTGATCACCGTGGGGGTCTTTTCGATTCTCGGCAAGGAATTCTCCCTGTCCATCGTCGCCGCCTTGCTGACCATCGTGGGCTACTCTCTCAACGATACCATCATCGTGTACGACCGGATCCGGGAAAACGTAAAAACACAACGGAAGGATAGCTTCAAAGATATCATCAACAGCGCCATCAACCAGACCCTGAGCCGGACCATTCTGACTTCCGGTACAACCATGCTGGTTCTCGTCGCGCTGTTTATATGGGGCGGGGACATCATCAATGGGTTTGCCCTCACCATGATCATAGGTGTTGCTGTGGGAACCTATTCTTCGATTTATGTGGCCAGTCCGATTCTGCTGGCCTGGGAAGGGAAGGAAAAAAAATAGGGTCCAAGGGGTCGAGGGGTCAAGGGGTCAAGGGAAAAACTAAAAACTGATCCGCCCATGGCTTGAGGCATAACTTCACCTTGAATCCTTGAACCCTTTTAAATAGGGACGTGCAATGATTAAACCGATGCTGACCGTGCTCGTCATCACCGCCGGGTGTGGAATAATGGCCTGCGCCCCCGCCCGCACCGGTAAGGATTCGGGGGCGGATCTTGCACAAATCCAGGACAGGCTCACGGCATCGGAAGAAAAAGTAGCGCAGCTGTCCCATGAGGTGGCAATCCTCCAAACGATGGTGGACAGCCATCAGCGAACCCCTCAGAACCTAAAAAATACCGGGGCTGCGCAGGCGAATGCGCAGCCTCTCCCGCAAACCGCCTCCGGCGCCCAGAAGACGCCCGAGCCTCTCCGGACAGAAACACCTTCCCCGCCTATCCCGGAAACACAGGCGGCTTCCGCTTCTTTGGAATCCCCTCCCCCTCCTGCCGCTCCGGGCGCAAAAGCTCAAGCCATCGATACACAGGAAAAGCAGGAGACCGAAACGGAGCATCCTATCTACCAGGAGGCTATGGAGACTTTAAACACCGGCGAATATGAAAAGGCTGCGAATCGCTTTGAAGCCTTTGCCAAACAGAACCCGAAAGACAATCTGGCCGATAACGCCCTTTACTGGGCCGGGGAATGCAAATATACCCAGAAAAAATACGCCGAAGCGATCGAGCGGTTCAAGCGGGTGGTGTCGGAGTACCCGACCGGAAGCAAAGTCCCCGATGCCCTTCTCAAGATCGGATATGCATACATCTCCCTGGGTGACAAAGAATCAGCCGAGACGTATCTGAAACAGGTTGTCTCCCAATACCCCTTCAGCGCTGCCGCCGGCAAGGCGGAGGAAAGGCTGAAGAAGCTTCAGGAATAGAGATCGAAGGTCAGAGGTCAGAAGCCAGATGTCAGAGGGCTGAGGGCGGACAGCGAAGGGCTAAAGAGCTCATAGTTCGAAACTTCAAACTGCAAAAACAATTTTCCCGCAGAGACGCAGAGGCGCAGAGAACTGCGGGTAAAAAAAACAGTGGGGCATAGTTAACACATTGAACTGAATTATTTTTTTAATTCAACACGCAGTTGGTTTTTCTCTGCGTCTCAGCGCCTCTGCGGGAGAAATTTGTTTTTTTAAAAATAGGCAGAATTCATCAACTTTAGGCACTATTCGTTTTTCACTTTAGACACTCCAGACACTTTCATTCAATCGCCATACAAACCCATAATCACAACCCCCCGGAATTCCCATGCAACAAACCGAACAAAACCTTCTCCCCTGGCTGATCCTGAAATCCGTTCCAGGAATCGGCAATTTGATTTTCAAGCGGCTCATCGATCATTTCGAATCTCCGGAGCGGACCCTCTCGGCGTCCCCCGCGGCGCTGGCCGTCGTGGAAGGTGTGAGCGAGCGCCTGGCGCGGACCATCATTCGCTTCAGGCCCATCGATCAGTTGAAACGGGAACTCGATATCGCTTTTGAAAAAAAATATCGGATCATCCCTCTCACCGATGACGAATACCCGGTACTCCTGAAAGAAATTCCCGACCCTCCCCCCTTTCTGTATGTCCGGGGAACACTCCCGGTTACCCGGTGCAGCGTATCCATTGTGGGCTCCCGCCATGCCACCGATTACGGCATCCACATGACCCGTCAACTGTGCCGGGATCTGGCCGCTCTTGGCTGGAATATCGTCAGCGGCATGGCCGTCGGCATCGATACCGCCGCGCACCTGGGGGCACTGATGGGCGGGGGTCCCACCGTGGCGGTACTGGGGAGCGGACTTGAACGCATCTATCCCGGGACAAACATCCCGCTTGCCCGTCGGATATCGGAAAACGGTGCCGTCGTCTCCGAATTGCCCCTTCATGCCGAACCCGATCCGCATCATTTCCCGGCCCGAAACCGGATTATCAGCGGCATGTCCCTCGGCACCGTGGTGGTGGAAGCCGCCAAACGAAGCGGTTCTCTTATTACGGCGCGTCTCGCGGCGGAGCAGAACCGGGAGGTGTTTGCCGTCCCGGGGAGCGTCCGGTCCTTTAAGAGCAGCGGAACGCATCTTCTTATCAAACAGGGGGCCAAACTGGTGGAACAGACCCGGGACATTCTGGAGGAACTTGCGCCCATGCTGCCGGAACCCCCTCACCGGCCGGAGCCGACCTCTGACGGGAAAAATAAGCTGCCGGACCTGCCCCCGGAAGAGCAGCGGCTCGCGGCCTCTCTGGACGTATATCCGGTTCATATCGACGATTTATCCAGACAGCTGCAATTGCCGGCGGCAACCATATCGAGCCTTCTGTTGTCACTGGAACTCAAGGGGGTTATCCAGCAGCTGCCGGGAAAATTTTTCACCTTGGCCGACCCTGCCGAGTGACCCCGCGAAAGAGCCATTTTCAAAACGTTTCAGTTCGGTCGAGATCAAGGCGGATCGGTCCCGCCTTGAGCGGGATCAACCGCAGGCATACATTGGTATTCCGAGGATTGAAATTTCCGACCAACGCAGAGATCGACCGAAATGGGACGTTTTGAAAATGGCTCTGAAAGATATCCATTTGACAAACCCCCCCGGATGATGTCATTAAGACTCCCTATTTTAACCCAAAAATTTTCAGAGGTTTTATTGTGAGTAAACCACTTGTCGTCGTTGAGTCACCGACCAAGGTGCGGACCATTAAAAAGTATCTGGGAAAGGACTACAATGTCGTTGCCACCGTCGGGCATATCAAGGATTTGCCCCAGAAAGAAATCGGCATCGATATCGAGGACGGCTTCAAACCGAATTACCGGGAAATTCCCGGAAAAAAGAAAGTTATCACCTCCCTGAAATCGGCGGCGGGCAGCGCCACCGAGATCTTCCTGGCGCCGGACCCGGACCGGGAAGGTGAGGCCATTGCCTGGCATACGGCCGAGGTACTGGACAAAAAGGGACGCTCGTTTTACCGGGTGCTGTTTCACGAGCTTACGAAAAGCGGCATCCTCGAGGCCATGAAATCCCCTGAGCAGCTCAACCGAAACAAATACGATGCCCAGCAGGCCCGCCGTATTCTGGACCGCCTGGTGGGCTACCAGGTCTCACCGCTTCTCTGGCGAAAGGTCAAGGGAGGGCTGAGCGCCGGCCGGGTGCAGACCGTGGCGGTACGCATCATCTGCGAACGGGAGCGGGCCATCCAGGCCTTCGAACCCGAAGAATACTGGTCCATCACGGCGCACCTGGAAAAAGACGCGCCGCCGGTGTTTACGGCCAAACTGGTTAAAAAGGACGGGGAAAAATTGGCGATTCCGAACCAGGAGGCCGCCGACAAGGCCCTGTCGGAACTCGCCGGCCAGACGTTTGTCATCGACAAGGTGAACAAACGCACCACCAAGCGAAATCCCCAACCGCCCTTCACCACCAGCAAGCTGCAGCAGGAGGCCATCCGAAAGCTTCGTTTCTCCGCCAAGAAAACCATGATCGTCGCCCAGCAGCTGTATGAGGGGATCGATCTGGGACCGGGGGAGCCCGTGGGTTTGATCACTTATATGCGAACCGACTCCACCCGGATTTCACAGGAGTCCGTTCAGGAAGCCCGACAGTGGATCGAACAGATGCTTGGCCCGGACTATCTGCCGGCCGGTCCGAGATATTTTGAAAACAAAAAGAAAGTCCAGGATGCCCATGAGGCGATTCGCCCCACGTCGGTGATCAACACCCCGGAAAAAATCAAACCCTATCTTTCCAAAGATCAGTATGCCCTCTACGAACTCGTCTGGAACCGGTTCGTGGCCTGTCAGATGAAAGAGGCGCTCATCGACCAGGTCACCGTTTCCATCAAGGCCGGGCCGTATCAATTCACCACCAGCGGCTCCAGTGTGAAATTCCCCGGTTTCATGACCCTGTATATGTCCGCCGACCAGGAGATCGAATCGAACCAGGAGAAGGAAAAACAGGCACTTCCGGACCTTCCGGAAGGCGCCATCCTCAAACTGATCAAGTTCGATCCCAAACAGCATTTTACCCTGCCGCCGCCACGGTTCTCCGAGGCGTCCCTGGTGAAGGAACTGGAGGAAAACGGCATCGGCCGTCCCAGCACCTATGCAGCCATCCTGTCCACCATCCGGGACAAGGGCTACGTGGAAGCGCTCAAGGGCTACTTCCGTCCCACCGAACTCGGCTTCATCGTCAATGATCTTCTGGTGGCGAGCTTTTCCGACATCTTCAATGTCGAGTTCACGGCGAATATGGAGGACGACCTGGACCGTGTGGAAACGGGACAGATCCACTTTTCGGAAACCCTGAACCGGTTTTACGGCCCGTTTAAAAGTGAACTGGACACGGCCGGAGGCGGCATGGTCAGCGTCAAAGGCGTCGGGCTTCCGGCGGGGCTCTCCTGTCCCGCCTGCGGGGGGCCGCTGAATATCAAGCTGGGGAAAAACGGACATTTTCTTGCCTGCAGCAACTATCCGGAGTGCCGGTTTACAAGCGATTATATTCGGGATGAAAGGGGCGTGGTCCAACCGGTCAAGAAGGCGGAGGACGAACTCACCGATATCCCATGCGACCAATGCGGCGCCCCCATGGTTAAAAAAGAGGGAAAATACGGTCCGTTTCTCGCCTGCTCCAAATATCCGGATTGCAAACACACAAGGTCCCTGGGCCCCGCAAACGGCGGTGCCCCTACCGGCGTGAAATGTCCCGCCGAAGGGTGTACCGGAGAAGTGGTTGAAAAAAAATCCAAGCGCGGGAAAGTCTTCTACGGCTGCAACCGCTATCCGGACTGTAAATTCGCCGTCTGGGAGAAACCCGTACCGGACCCCTGTCCGAACTGCGGGAATCCCTATCTGATTGAAAAAACCACCAAGAAAAAGGGGACCTTCAAGCTCTGTCCCGTAAAGGGGTGCGGATTCGAAAGCATGGCTGCTACCGAATAAAAACCATTTTAAATTTCAATTTGTATTTTCTTCGTGCTCTTCGTATTCTTCGTGGTTCAATGTATTTAATCTATTACCACGAAGGACACGAAGAGCACGAAGATAAAGCAAAGACGATGCTGGTTATTACATCTATAAAAATTGTCCACTCCGGGTTAGTTGAAAAATGAAGTTTTTATTTCTGGAGCCTTTTTTCGGCGGTTCCCACAAGGACTTCGCCGAAGGGCTGATCGCCCATTCCCGTCATCATATCGATCTCCTTACCCTGCCGGCCCGCTTCTGGAAATGGCGCATGCGGGGGGCGGCCCTTCACTTTTTCAACCGGATAGACAACCTTTCCGCCTATGACGGCCTCATCACCTCGGCCCTGATGAGTTTATCCGATTTCAAAATGCTGGCCGGCCCCGAATGCCCCCCGGCCCTGGTCTATTATCATGAGAATCAGATCACCTATCCCCTGGCACCGGGAGAAGCTCTGGATGTCCAGTTCGGATTCACGGACATCACGACAGGACTTGCGGCCGACCGGATTCTGTTCAATTCCCGAACCCACATGGACGCCTTCTTCAGTGCCCTGCCTTCCTTTCTTCGCATGATGCCGGAGTATCGCCCCCGCTGGGTCGAGACGGCCATTCGAGAAAAAACCGGCGTCTGCCCGCCGGGCTGCCGTTTTCCGGGAACTCCCTGCCCGATTCCGATGCCCGAGGCCGGTCCGCCGATTCTGATCTGGAATCATCGATGGGAATTCGATAAAAACCCGGATGATTTTTTCGCCGCCCTGAGGGCCGTGGAAAAACAAGGCATCGACTTCCGCCTGGCCCTTCTGGGGGAAAACTTCCAGGCGGTTCCCAAGGCTTTTCTGGATGCCAAAAAACAATTCAAACACCGGCTGGTGCAATACGGGTTTGCCAAATCCAGAGAAGAATATGAAAAATGGCTGGGCCGGGGAAGCATTGTGATCAGCACGGCACTCCAGGAGAACTTCGGCCTGTCCGTGGTGGAGGCCGTCCGTCACGGCTGTCTGCCGCTTCTCCCCGACCGGCTGTCCTATCCCGAAGTGCTGCCGGGAGCCTATCACGATGCATTCCTCTACAGGGACCAGGCGGACCTGGAGCAAAAACTCGCCCGGCTCATTGTCGGAAGCGAAAATATGCACGACACCCGACAGTCCCTGTCGGATGCCATGGGCCGGTATGCCTGGGAAAATGTTATCGGGAAGTATGACGAGATATTGGAAGAACTTGCGGGAATAATTTGATTTCTTCCGTTATTTCATCTATAAAACCGCCAAGAGCGATTAATTCCAGACTGCAGTCAGGAGGTTTCATGCACCCCATTATCCCTGTCGTGCTTGCCGGCGGTTCAGGAACCCGCCTCTGGCCCCTTTCAAGGGACCAGTTCCCGAAACAGCTTATCCGTCTGACTTCGGATCGGACCATGCTCCAGGACACCGTTCTTCGACTTTCGGGAATCAAGGATCTGACATCTCCCATCGTGATCTGCAACGAAAAAAACAGGTTCATGACCGCCGAACAGCTCCGGGCGATTTCCGTCAGCCCCGAAGCGATTATTCTGGAACCCGTTGGAAGAAATACAGCGCCCGCAGTGACGGTGGCGGCCCTTAAAGCCCTCTCGGTCCATCCGGACGCCGTTCTGATGGTGCTTCCGGCGGATCATCACATCTCACAAATAAAGCCATTCCACGACGCCCTGAACACTGCGGTTTCATTTGCACAAAACAACTTTCTGATCACCTTCGGCATCGTCCCCACGGCGCCGGAAACCGGGTATGGATACATCAAGAAAGGTTCGGCTCTTGAACAAGGAAACGATTTCGCCCCATCAGGTAACCGGACAGCCTATGCCATCGAGCGATTTGTCGAAAAACCGGATATCAAGATCGCCGAAGAATATGTCGCTTCCGGGGAATACTGCTGGAACAGCGGCATGTTCATGTTCAAGGCGGCGGCCGTGCTCATGGAATTGAAGAAATTTGTGCCGGATATGGTTTCAGCCTGCGAAAAAGCCATGGAGACCGGCCGTGAAGACCTTGATTTCTTTCGCTTGAATCCGGAAGCGTTTGCCGCCTGCCCGCCGGATTCCATCGATTACGCGATAATGGAGAAAACCGATCGCGGAGCCATGATCCCCATGGATGCCGGCTGGAATGATCTGGGATCCTGGGAAGCGCTGTGGCAGGTGGGCGAAAAAGACAGCGACGACAACGTCATCAAAGGAGATGTCCTGACCCACGACGTGAAGAACTCCTATCTTCATTCCACGGGCCGCCTCATTTCGGCGGTGGGACTCGAAAATCACATCGTGGTGGAAACCGCCGATGCGGTGCTGATCTCGCCCCGAAACCGGGTTCAGGATGTCAAACGCCTGGTGAACAGCCTCAAATCGACCGAGCGCATCGAATCAGAGGCTCATCGAAAAGTGTACCGGCCCTGGGGAGTATCGGAGAT